>CAYUAH010000118.1:0-10230 GCA_964442375.1 uncultured Hydrogenophaga sp.
GCGGCGTCAACCCGCGCCTGCACCACGGCACGCTCAACGCCATGTTCCTGCCCGCCGTGGTGCGCTTCAACGCCAGCGCCGACACGGTGCAAAAAGAAGACCGCCTGAACCGCATGGCGCAGGCCATGGGTCTGAGATCGGGCGGCGACATCCCGGCCGCCATCGCCGACATGAACGCCCGCCTGGGCCTGCCCAGCGGCCTGCGCGCCATGGGCGTGGCCGAAGCCCTGTTTGACAAGGTGATCGAAGGTGCCCTGGCCGACCACTGCCACAAGACGAATCCGCGCATCGCAACCGCCGACGGGTACCGCGACATGCTGAGCCAGGCCATGTGAGCACCTGACCGCCCATCCTCCAACTGTTGAAAATGCGCTAAATAGTTTTTAACGATTTTGGCAAATTTTTAATTTATCAGTTCTGATTGCCTCCGAGCGCCTTGTTTTGACGCTCGTTTGCAATCTCGGAACAGACGATCAACAGGGAGGGGCCATCCGCGATGGCCAAACGATGAACACACGGCAACTCAGCGGCTGCGGCTTGGCGCGCACCCGGGGCACACGCCCGAACACACAACCCACGACCCCGTCCAGGCACTGAACGCCGGCGCCCACAGGCTTGCCGACCATGGACGCGATGTCGCCCGAGCGCCTGCGCCCTGCCCCTGCCGAACTGGGCACGCAGACGGCATTGGCACTGCTCGCTGCGGTGCTCTCGCAGCCGCAGCTGTTGCCCGCCACCACCGCCCTGGCATCCGCGCTGGCCAGCACACTGGGCTGCGAGCGGGTGTCGGTGGGACTCGTGGACAACGGTTTTTGCCGGATCGTGGCGATATCCCACGGTGGCAGCCCCACCGGCGAGGCCGAGCTGCTGGCCCTGTTGGGCGCAGCCATGGACGAGGCCGTTGACCAAAAAACCACGCTGCGCTTCCCGCCGTTGCCAGGCACACCGCCACGCATCGAACTGGCCCACCAGGTGCTGCAACGACGCCAGGGTGGCGGCCTGTGCGCCATTCCGCTGGCGGTGAACCGCGACATCCTGGGCGCGGTGCTGTTCGAGTTCCAGGATGTGTCGCTGTTCGACAGGCACCAGACCCGGCAGTGCGAACACCTGCTCAGCCTGCTGGCACCGGTGCTCGATCTGATGCGCCGCAACGCGCTGCCATGGACCCAGCGCCTGCACGAGGGCCTGGCCGCGTGGTGGCACACGCCAGGCCAGGCGCGCGCGCGCTGGGCCTGGGGCAGCGGCGTTGTTTCATTGCTGGCACTTTTGCTGATACCGGTGCCCGACCACGTGGGCGGCCAGGCCCGCATCGAGGGGGCCACCCAGCGCACCCTGGTGGCGCCCGCCGATGGCTTCATCCAGCGGGCGCTGGTGCGCCCGGGCGACCGTGTGGCGGCCGGTCAGTTGCTGGCAGAGATGGCCGACCAGGTGCTGCTGATCGACAAACGCAAGTGGCAGAGCGAACTGGCCCAGCACGACAACGCCCACGCCGCCGCCCTCGCCCGCGCCGACCGCGCGCAACTGGTGATCCACCAGGCCAAGGCGGACGAAGCCCGCGCGCAGATCGCCCTGATCGAACAGCAACTGGGCCGCGCGCGCATCGAGGCGCCGTTCGCCGGCATCGTCATCCATGGCGATCTAAGCCAGTCGCTGGGCGCGCCGGTGCAGCGCGGTGAGGTGCTGTTCACGCTGGCGCCGCTGGACCAGTACCGCGTCATCGTGGCCGTGGACGAACGCGACATCGCGGACGTTCGACTGGCGCAGACCGGTGATCTGGCCTTGTCGGCCCTGCCCTGGGACACCCTGCCCATCACGGTCACGCACATCACGCCCATGGCCACGGCGGTGGAAGGCGGCAATGTGTTCGAGGTCGAAGCGGCCGTTGTGGTGCCACCCGACACCCTCAAGCCCGGCTTGCGCGGCGTGGCACGCATCGCCTCGTCGGCGCGGCCGTTGCTGTGGCGCTGGACGCGCCCGGCCGTCGAATGGCTGGCCCTCAAAGCCTGGGCCTGGTGGGGGATCTGAGATGCAGGCGCCCTTCACCAGCTCCCAGTGGTACGCCGTGGCCAACCTGCACCCACGGCTGCGCAGCCACGTGTTGGTGCGGCGCCAGCGCTACCGCGACGGGATTTCACATCTGCTGGAAGACGGTTTGCACGGCCACATGCACCGGCTCAACGCACCCGCCTACGCCGTCATTGGCCGCTGCAATGGACGGCACAGCGTGCAGGCCATCTGGGACAGCCTGCTCGACACCGACCCCGACCAGGCGCTCACACAAGATGAGCTCATCGCCTTGCTGATCCAGCTCCACCAGCTCGGCTTGCTGCAATGCGAGCGAACACCCGACGTCGAACAGTTGTTCCGCCAGCAGAGCGCCGAGCGTCGCCGCCAGCGCTTGCAGGCGATCAACCCCTTGGCTATGCGGCTGTTTGTGGTGAACCCCAGCCGCTTCATCAAGCGTTTCGATGCGCTGGCACCGCGCCTGTTCAACCCCCTGATGCTGGCCGCCTGGTGTGTGCTGGTCATGGCCGCCGGGCTGGCCGCCGCCGTCCATTGGCCGGCGCTCAAGGCGCATGCGGCCGGCTGGCTGCTCACGCCACAAGGGCTGTTCCTGAGCTGGCTGGCCTTCCCGGTGGTCAAGGCCGTCCACGAACTCGCCCACGGCCTGGCCATACGCCGCTGGGGCGGCGAGGTGCATCGGGCCGGAATCACGCTCATGATGCTGACGCCCATGCCGTTTGTCGATGCCTCGGCCGCCTCGGCTTTTCGGCCTGCGCACCGTCGCTTCACCGTCAGCGCGGCCGGCATCCTGGCCGAACTCACCCTGGCCGCACTGGCCATGCTGCTGTGGACGCAGATCCAGCCCGGCGTGGTGCGCGATCTGGCCCTCATCGTCGCCACCCTGGGCAGCGTGTCCACGCTGGTGTTCAACGGCAACCCGCTGCTGCGCTTTGACGGCTACCACATGCTGTCGGACGCCATCGAGGTGCCCAACCTCCATGCGCGCAGCAGCCAGCACTGGCGCCACCTGCTGCTGCGCCATGGCCTGCGGCTGGCCGATGCCACCGCACCGCCCAGTGCGCACGGCGAGCGCGCCTGGCTGATCGCCTACGCCCCGCTGTCGTGGGCCTACCGCGCGGCGTTGGCCCTGATCATCACGGCTTGGATAGGCAGCTGGTCACCCCCGGTTGCGGTGTTGGTGGGGCTGTATTCGACCGGGACGCTGCTGGTCGCGCCGGCCATGGGCCTGTGGGGCGCGCTGCGCCGCAGCGCGCCATCAACGGGCAGCCAGCGACGTGCCCACATCGCGCTGGCAGCCTGGGCGGTGGCGCTGGTGCTGTTGCTGGGTGTGGTGCCGTGGCCGTTTGCCACAGTCGCGCAAGGTGTGATCTGGGTGCCCGAACAGGCGCAGATTCGCGCTGAAAGCGGAGGCTTCGTCACCGCCTTCACCGCGCACGACGGCGACCCGGTGGTGGCCGGTCAGCGTGTGGCCGTGTTGTCCGATCCCGCGCTGCAAGTCGAGGCCAGCCGCATCAGTCAGCACATCGTGCAGATGGAAACCGAGCAGCACCGGCTGATGCTGAGCGACCCCGTCGGCGCGGCCGACACCAGCGCGCAGCTCCAGCGCCTGCGCAGCGACCTGGCCGCGGTCGAACAGCGCCTGGCACAGCTCGACATCCGCGCCGCCGTGTCGGGTCGCCTGAGCATGCCGCAGCAGGCCGACCGCGCAGGCAGCTATGTGCCTAAAGGCAGCGTCATGGGCCACATCATCCACCGCGAAGCCAGCACCGTGCGGGTAGCGGTGAGCGAACACGCCGCCGCGCTGCTCAACACCGACACCCGCGCCATCACCGCGCGGCTGGCCGAGGCGCCCGATGTGGCGCTGGCGGCGGTGCGCACGAACACCAGCACGGCGGCCAGCCAGCGCCTGCCCAGCGCCGCGCTGGCGGACCGCTCCAACGGCCCGCATGTGGTGGACCCGAGCGACCCGCAGCACCTGAACACCCGCGAGCCGGTGTTCCTGGTCGATCTGACGCTGCCTGACGCCGATGCACAAGGCGTTGGCGGCCGCACAGGTGGCCGTGTGTGGGTGCGCTTCGAGCACAGCGCCACACCGCTGGCCCTGCAGTGGGGACGCCAGTTGCAGCAGCTGTTCCTGCGCAGTTTCAAACCCGGAGGCTGAAACATGGTCACCACACCGGCCCCCGGCGTCGTCTGGGGAAGTTACCCCGAACGGGCGCAGCCCGGCCCGATGCCGCGCTGGCAGTGGGGCACACGCCTCTACCACCGGCAGGCCGACGGGGCCCAGGATGCCCTGCCCCGCTGGCGTGCACTGGCGCCAGCGGCTTTTTCAGCCGAACTGACCCGGCTGCGCGCCCGCCTCAGCCGCGACGGTCTGGCACCTGCGCACATTGCCGAAGCACTCGCGGCCATCAGCGAGGCGGTGCGCCACACGCTGGGCCTGGAGCCGTACCGCAGCCAGCGTTTTGCGGCCGCCGTCATGCTGGACAACCGGCTGGCGGAAATGGCCACCGGCGAAGGCAAGACCCTGGCCGCGCTGCTGGCGGCGGCCACCGGCGGGCTGGCGGGCATGCCGGTGCACGTGCTCACCGCCAACGACCACCTGGTGGCGCGCGACGCCGAGCGGCTGGCGCCGGTGTACGCCCTGCTCGGGCTGAGCGTGGGCAGTGTCACGCAGGGCATGGACGACACACAGCGCCGCAAGGCCTACACCAGCGCCATCACCTACGTGACCGCAAAGCAGCTGGTGTTCGACTACCTGCGCGACAGCGTCCAGGCGGGCGCGGCACGCCAGGACCTGAGCTGGCGCGCGCAGGCACTGGACGGCACCCACCCGCCGGCGCTGCTGCGGGGCCTGTGCATGGCGGTCATCGACGAAGCCGACAGCCTGCTGATCGACGAAGCGCGAACGCCGCTGGTGCTGTCGCACCAGGTGGACGATCCCACCAGCCATGCCTTCCTCTGGCAAGCCTATGTCATGGGTGGGCAGTTGTGTTGTGGGACCGACTTCCAACTCGGCACCGAGCACGGCCCCGTGCGCCTGACCGACGCCGGACGCGAGCGGCTGCGGGCACTGAGTGCGCCGCTGGGCGGGCGCTGGCGCTCGGCGCGGCTGCGCGAGGACGCCGTCAACCTGGCCCTGCAGGCCCGCCACATGCACCACCGCGACCAGCATTACCTGGTGCGCGCGGGACAGATCGACATCATCGACGCCAACACCGGGCGCGGCGCTCCGGGCCGGGTGTGGGCGCGCGGCCTGCACACGCTGATCGAAATCAAGGAGGGCTGCAAGCCCAGCCCCGCCACGCGCACCTTGGCGCAAATCAGCTACCAGCGGTTTTTTCCACGCTACCTGCGCCTGGGTGGCATGAGCGGCACCCTGGCCGAAGCCCGCGCCGAGCTGCACGCCATCTACCGCCTGCCGGTGGTGCGGGTGCCGCTGCGCACGCCCTCGGCGCGCGTGTACCTGCCCACCCGCCTGTACCCCAGCCAGGCCAGCCTGTGGGTGGCCGTGACCGAACGCGTGCGCGCCCTCCAGGCCTGCGGACGGCCGGTGCTGGTGGGCACCGGCTCGGTGGCCGAGTCGGAGGCACTCTCGGCCAGCCTGCTGCGCGCGGGCATCGCCCACCAGGTCCTCAACGCTCGCCATGACCGTGAGGAAGCCGCCCTGGTGGCACGCGCCGGGGGGACCGCTCAGGTGACCATCACCACCCACATGGCCGGGCGCGGCACCGACATCGCGCTGGGTCCGGGCGTGGCCGCAGCCGGTGGCCTGCACGTGCTGTGCTGCCAGCACAACGCCTCGGCCCGGTTGGACAGGCAACTGCAGGGCCGCTGCGCGCGCCAGGGCGACCCCGGCAGCACCGAAACCTGGCTGGCGCAGGGCGCCGACGGCAGCCCCGTGCTGCGCTTGCTCGCTCAGCTGGCGCGTGCAGACCCCGTGGGCACCCGGCTGTGGCAGCCCGGACTGCAGTGGCTGCTGCGCGCCGCGCTGACCTGGCAACAAGGCCGGCGCGCCCACCACGACCGCACCGAGCGCCGCCGCCTGCTGCAGGCCGACCGCGCCTGGGCACAAGGACTGTCTTTTCGAGGCCAAGGAGAGTGAAGATGAACACACGCCACACCACCCTGCCCGCGCCCGGGCTGTCTGCCCGATTCGCGGGTCTGCTGGTGCTCGCAGCCGCTGCGGCAGACGCCGCCGCCACGCCGGGCACACAGCCGCTGGGCTGCCTGATCGAGCCCCAGGAAACCACCAGCCTGGGCAGCCCGGTCACGGGCATTGTGGAGAAGCTCTACGCCGAGCGCGGCGATCTGGTGAAAAAAGGCCAGGTGCTCGCGGTGCTGCGGGCCGACGTGGAACGCGCCGCTGCCGAGGTGGCCCGCAGCCGCTCGGCGGCAGATGCGGAGCTGCAAGCCACGCTGTCCAACCGCCAGTTTGCCGAGCAGAAATACCAGCGCGCGCAAGACCTGGTGGCCAAGAGCTTCCTGTCGCAGCACGCGCTCGACGAGGCCAGCAACGACCTCAAGCTGGCGGCACAAAAGGTGGCACTGGCCCGGGAGCAACTGCAGATACTGGACAAGGAGCGCGGCATGGCCGAAGCCCAGCTGGGCCTGCGCCAGCTGCGCAGCCCCATTGATGGTCTGGTCACGGAGCGCTACCTGTCGGTGGGCGAACGCATGGAGGAAAAGCCCGTGTTCCGCCTCGTCAAGATCGACCCGCTGCGGGTTGAAACCGTGGTGCCGGTCAGCCTGTTCGGCAGCATCGCGGCCGGCCGCAGCGCCCACGTCGTGCCTGAGTTGGCGTCCATCTCGCCGCAAACCGCCACCGTCACGCAGGTGGACCGTGTGGTCGACGCCGCGAGCAACACCTTCCGCGTGCGTCTGAGCCTGCCCAACCCAGGACACCGCATACCGGCGGGTCTGCGCTGCAAGGTCGAGTTCGCAGCCGCCGCAACCGCCCCCACCACCACGCACAAGCCCTGACCGCCATGGCCCGCCAACACCCCACGCCGCCCGCGATCGAAACGCTGGAAGCGCGCATCCTCTACTCTGCCGACCTGTTGCCCATGGCAGCAACGCCGGCTGCGGGCAGCGAACAGCAGCTGCTGGCCAGCCCCGCCACATCGGCGCCGGTCACCGAAGTCCTGTTCGTCGATGCCCGTGTCCAGGACGTTGACACGCTGCTCGCCGACGTCAGCGCCGACGCGCAGCGCGCCGTGGAGGTGGTGTTCATCGAAGCCGACGAGGACGGCATCGCGCGCATCACCGAAACCCTGGCCGGGCGCCACGACATCGCGGCCATCCACCTGCTGTCGCATGGCGAACCAGGTGCCATCACGCTGGGCAGCAGCCGGCTCGACAGCACCACGCTGCTGAGCCGCGCGCCCGACATCGCCTCCTGGGGTCTTGCCCTGGGCCGCGATGGCGACATCGTGGTGTACGGCTGCGAAGTGGCCCAAGGCGTGGACGGCGAAGGCTTCATCGATGGACTGGCGGCACTGACCGGGGCCGACGTGACCGCCAGCGACGACCTGACCGGCAACCCGCTGCAGGACGGCGACTGGGTGCTGGAGTACCAGACCGGCCGGATCGAGGCCGGCCCCCTCCACAACCCCTGGCGCACACCCGCCTGGCAGGGCGTGCTGGCCACCTACACCGTGACCAACACCAACAACAGCGGCGCCGGCTCGCTGCGCCAGGCCATACTGGACGCGAACGCCAACGCGGGCGCCGACAGCATCGGCTTCAACATCGCCGGCACGGGCGTGCACACCATCACGCTGGCCTCGGTGCTGCCCACCATCACCGACACGGTCACCCTGGACGCCAGCACCGACGACAGCTTCGCGGCCAACGGCAACCGGCCCGCCGTTGTCATCGATGGCAACGGACTCGGCTACGTGGACGGGCTCACCCTGAGTGCCTCCGCCGATGGCTCAAGCATTCGCGGTTTCGTGATCAACAACTTCTACAACGGCGCCAGCATCCGCATCGACAGCGGCTCGTCGGGCAACCTGATCGCCGGCAACTACCTGGACGCACTCGACAGCAGTGGCAACCACGACGGCAGCCGAGCCGGGCAGTCCTACGGTCTGTACGTTGCAGGTGACAACAACACCATAGGCGGCACCACCGCCGCAGACCGCAACGTCATCGCCAGCAACAACGCCAGCTACGGCATCATCGTCTTCGGTGCGGGCGCCTTCGGCAACCGCATCACCGGCAACCACATCGGCACCGATGCGGCGGGCACCAGCGGCATTGGCGCGGATATGACCGGGGTGGCCTTGTTCAACAGCGGCGCCAACAATGAAATCGGTGGCAGTGCCGCCAACGCGGGCAACGTCTTCTCCAGCGCCTCTGCGGACGCCGAGCCCATCGTCCTGATCAACGCCGGCAGTGGCAGCCTCATCCAGGGCAACCGCATCGGTGTCTCCGCCGATGGCCAATTGCTGTCCGGGATACGGACCGGCATCAGCGGCAACAGTGGCACCAACATCGCCATCCGCGACAACTGGATCGCCGGCGCCAGCAACAGCGGCATACAGATCGGCGCAGGCGTCAACGGCGCCACCATCCAGGGCAACCGCATCGGTACCGACCTGACGGGCACCCTCAACTGGGGCAGCCAGTGGTCCGGTGTTGCCGTGGCCGGCAGCAACGTCCTCGTGGGGGGTACGGCGCTTGGCGAAGGCAACATCGTTGCCCACAGCAACCAGTCCGGCAGCACCCACGACGGCATCGCCGTCACCAACGGCAGCGGCAACGCCCTGCTGGGCAACCAGGTGTATGGCACGGTGGCGGGCGCCGGTGGCCTGGGCATAGACCTGGGCACCAGCGGCGTCACCGCCAACGACGGTGGCGATGGCGACGCGGGCGCCAACAACCTGCAGAACTTCCCGGTGCTGACCCTGGCCGAGTCCGCAGGCGGCAACACCACCATCGCGGGCACGCTGGCCAGCCTGCCCAACAGCCATTTCCGCATCGAACTGTTCGCCAACCCTTCGGCCGGTCCGTCTGGCCATGGGGAAGGCCAGCTGTATCTCGGCCACGTCAACGTCCTGACCGACGGTGCGGGCAACGCCAGCTTTTCCACCATGCTGGCCGCCACCGTTCCGGCCGGCCACGTCGTCACGGCCACCGCCACACGCAGCGTGGCGGGCTACGGGAGCTTCTCCGACACCTCGGAGTTCTCGGCCGCTGTGCTGGTCAACGCGGCACCTGTCATCACCAGCGATGGCGGCGCTGCCACGGCGGCCCTGAACGTCGCGGAACACACGGTCGCGGTCACCACCGTCAGTGCTGCCGACACCGATGTGCCAACACAAACCCTGAGCTACAGCATCACCGGCGGCGCCGATCAGGCCCACTTCAGTGTCCACAGCGGCAGCGGCGCGCTCAGCTTCAACGCAGGTCCCGACTTTGAAGCGCCCGCCGACGCGGACGGCAACAACGTCTACGAGGTGATCGTGCAGGTGTCGGACGGTGCGGGCGGCAGCGACACGCAGGCCATCGCAGTGACCGTGGTCAACGCCAACGATGCGCCTGTCATCACCTTGGACGGCGGCGGTGCGGGGGCGGCCATCCAGGTGGACGAAAACACCACTGCCGTGACCACGGTGACCGCCGCCGACCCGGATGGCGACACGCTTGGGTTCACCCTGACCGGGGGACAGGATGCGGGACACTTCCACATTGACGCGGGTACCGGGCTGCTCGCCTTCAACGTGGCGCCCAACCACGAGTCGCCTGCCGACAGCGATCAGGACAACGTCTATGAAGTGACGGTTCAGGTGGCGGATGGCAACGGGGGAACGCGCACCCAGTCCCTGCTGGTCACGGTGGCCGATGTCAACGAGGCGCCGACGTTCACGGGCACGCCCGCCACGGCGGCATCCGAGGGAGTCGCCTACAGCCAGACCATCAGCGTCACCGACCCGGACACAGGCGCCACCCTCGCCGTGTCGGCAAGCACCCTGCCCGCGTGGCTCCATTTCACCGACAACGGCGACCACACCGCAACGCTGTCTGGCACACCGGGCACGGGTGACGTGGGCAACCACAACGTGCAACTGCAGGTGTCGGATGGCAGCCTCACCGCCAGTCAACACCTTGTGCTCACGGTGGATGCAGCGGTCACACCACCTCCGCCACCTCCGCCACCTCCGCCACCTCCGCCACCTCCGCCACCTCCGCCACCTCCGC
>CAYUAH010000119.1:0-10181 GCA_964442375.1 uncultured Hydrogenophaga sp.
CGGTGCCGGTTTCGCCGTAGATCAGCACCGTCTGCGCTTTCGAGCGCGCCACGCGCGCGATCAGCTCGCGCAGGGCGACGATGCTGGGGTGTTCGCCGATCAGGGCGGCGGTGGTGTGGGGCGCGGGCATGGTGCCCGCATTGTCGGTCAGCCTGCGCTGACCTCGCGTTCCACGTCCTGCTGGAAGCTGGCCGCGTGCATCTGCGCCTGATCGCGCATCATGGTGGGGTAGACCACGTGGAAGTCGACCACGATCTGGGCCAGGGGCATGTCGTCAAAGGCGCCGCGCTGGTTCACGTACTCCATGTGGCGGTTGCCGGCCTTGTCGAAGGGGTGGTAGATCGAATCGTGGCGGCCGTCGAAATCCAGCGGCAGCAGGCCGAAGCGCTCGCACAGCTCGATGTTGAAGGCCGGTGTGGCCTTGACCCATTGGCCGTCCAGCCAGATGTCGGTGTAGCCGTGCCAGATGAACATGTCGGTGTCCATGGTCTGGCGCATGCGTTCGGTGCTCATGTGGTTGCGCACGTCGGCGTAACCCACACGTGCCGGTAAACCGGCCGCGCGGCAGGCGGCCGCCAGCAGGGCGGCCTTGGGCACGCACCAGCCGTAGCCTTTGTCCAGCACGCTGCTGGCGCGCATGTGTTCGGGCGCCAGGTCTATGCGGTAGGGGTCGTAGCGGAAGCCGTCGCGCACCGCCAGGTACAGGGCCACGGCGCGTTCGCGGTCGTCGGCGCCCCGGGCGTGTTGTTGCGCGAAGGCGATCACGCCGGGGTGGTCGCTGTCGATGAGGGCGGTGGCGGCGAGGCTGGCGGGGGTGGGTGGGGTGCTCATGTCCACAGTGTGGCAGGCCCGGGCGGATGTGGCTTGTCGCGCCGGCGGCAACCCTACAGTGCGGTCTGGGGCTGGGCCTGCCGGCGGGCGGCCTGGGTGCGGCCCTGGTAGCCCCAGGCGCGGCCATCCAGGTCGTGCACCACCACGTAGCTGGCGGTCACCATGGGGCCGAGCAAGGCCACCAACGCCTCGTGCACCTGGGCGATGAAGCAGGCTTTTTCGTCGGCGGTGTTGGTGCCCTCGGTGACCTTGATGTCGAGCTGGTAGCTCTGGCCTGGCAGCGGGGTGCCGCCCACAAACCACCGGCCCTCGGGCGTGATCGCAATGCTCAGGGCGGTGAGTTCACGGCGTTTGCCCAGCAGGTCCACCGTGAGGTCGGTGAGGGCTTGGGCCACGCGGGCCAGGCCCTCGGCGGGCGGGTTGTGGCTGAGGGTGAGGTGCAGGTAGGGCATGGCGGCTCCGGTGCGCTCAGTGGTGGGGCAAGGCGCGGCGCAGCAGCCGTGCGAGGAGGCCCCAGGCGTGGGCCATGGCCTCGCGCCGGAGCTGTTGGGCACGCTGGCGGGCCAGGGCGTGGAGGTGGGGTTCGTGGTGCGGTGTGGTGAACATGGCAAGCTCCTGTGAGGGTATGGCTTGCACTTTATTGGTGTAAGCGAAGTCTGGAAACGCCTTGAACTGCAGAATGGTTTTGCACTTTATGCAAAGCCGAGCACAATCGGCGCCATGAATTTCGACCTGGACGACGTGGCCCTGTTTCTGCGGGTGGCCGAACTGGGCAGCCTCTCCGCCGCCGCGCGCGAGCGGCATGCGCCGGTGAGCCAGGTGTCGCGTTGCCTGGCGCGGCTGGAGGCCCAGTCGGCGGTGCGGCTGATGCACCGCACGACCCATGGCCTGAGCCTCACCGACGAGGGCGACACCTTTGCCGCCCACGCCCGCCGCCTGCTGGACACGCGCGACGAGCTGGCGGCCGCGTTCCGCCACAAGCGCGCCGGTCCCAGCGGCTGGGTGCGCCTGAGCGTGAGCCCGGGGCTGGCGCAGAGCGTGATCGTGCCCAGCCTGCCCTCGCTGTACCAAGCCCACCCACAACTGCAGGTGGAGGTGCTGGCCGACGACCGCATCGTGGACATGGCGCGCGAGGGCGTGGACATCGCCATCCGCACCGGCAACGTTCACGGCGACAACCTGGTGGCGCGCCCCATCGCGCAGCATGGCCGGCAGTTGTGTGCGGCGCCGGCCTACCTTGCGCGGTTCGGCATGCCACAGCACCCGGACGACTTGGCGCGGCACCGCCTCATCACCAACAGCGCCAGCCCGGTCATGAACCGCTGGCCCTGGGCGGCGGGCCGTTCGCCCGATGGTTCACCGGCCTACCTGGCGCAGGGGCACACCCGCACCGACAACTCGGCCATGCTGCTCTCGCTCACGCTGGCCGGTGTGGGCATTGGCCGGCTCAACGACATCTACACCAGCGGCCACATCGCGCGCGGCGAACTGGTGCCGCTGCTGGACGGCTGGTTCGACCGCAGCCGCGTGCCCATCTACGCCGTCATGCTGGCCGAGCGCCACCGCCTGCCCAAAGTGCGCGCCTGCACCGAACACTGGGCGCGCTGGCTCTCGGGCGAGGCCCAGCGCGGCGCCGATAATCCAGGCCTATGACGCCCGCCTTCCCCCCCATCGTGCGCCCCGACCTGCGCTTTCTGCTGGCGCACCCGGCGCATTTCATCGCCCTGGGTGCGGGCTCGGGCCTCAGCCGCAAGGCGCCCGGCACGGTGGGAACGCTCTGGGGTTGGGCCGCCTTTCTGTTGTTGCAGGCCCTGTGGCAACCCAGCGACATCCAGTGGGCCGCCACCCTGGGCCTGACGGTGCTGGCCGGCTGGTGGGCGGCCGAGGTCACGGCCCTGCACATGGGCATTGCCGATCCGGGCCACATCGTCATCGACGAAATCGTGGCCATCTGGCTGGTGCTGTGGCTGGCCATGCCCATGGGCTTGTGGGGCCAGGTGGTGGCCTTTGCCCTGTTCCGCTTTTTCGACGCCGCCAAACCCCAGCCCGTGCGCTGGGCCGACCAGCTGTTCAAGGGCTTCGGCGCGCGCGGCGCCTGGGGCATCATGTTCGACGACCTGGTGGCGGCTTTTTGCACGCTGCTGGTGATCGCAGTGTGGCGCTTCTGATGGACGACGACACCCCTCACCTGTGCATCCGGCTGGCCGACGCGCTGCGCGCGCGCGGCCTCATGCTGGCCACGGCCGAGAGCTGCACCGGGGGCCTGATCGCCGGCGCCTGCACCGACCTGAGCGGGTCGAGCGACTGGTTTGAACGGGGCTTTGTCACCTACTCCAACGCCGCCAAAACCGAGCTGCTGGGTGTGCCGGCCGCACTGATCGAGGCCCATGGTGCGGTGAGCGAGCCGGTGGCGCGCGCCATGGCCGAGGGCGCGGTGGCGCACTCGCGTGCGCAGTTGGCGGTGGCCGTGACCGGCGTGGCCGGCCCCACCGGCGGCAGCGCCGACAAACCTGTGGGCACGGTGTGGTTTGGCTGGTGCGTGAACGGCGTCACGCACAGCGAACGCCAGCGTTTTGACGGCGACCGCGCAGCGGTGCGCGCTGCCACCGTGCGGCATGCTTTGGCGGGGCTGCTGGCGCGGCTGGGCTGATCACGCGGGCCTGATCAGGCCGAACGCACAAAGCCATCGAGGGCGCGGCGCGGCGTGTGCGGCTGCGGCGCGCAGTGGCCCACGCGGCTGACCATCTGCACCACCTCGTCGTCGGCCGGGCGGCCGAGCAGCAGGGTTTGCAGGCGCTCGCGGTGTGGCCGCATTTCCTCGAACTCCTGCGGTGCCTGGCTCATGGGGTGCATTTGCAGACCGAGTTCGGTGGCCTTGAGCTGCTGGCGCACGTAGGCGCGCCCGGCCAGCACCTCGGCATGGCGGGTGGTGCCGGCGGCGGCATCGCGCGCAAACGGCGTGCTCAGCCACACAAAGCCCATGGCGCTGAGGCTGTGGCTTTGAAAGCGCTCCATCATCTGGCCGTAGGCGGTGCTGCCTTCGGCCGGCGGCTGCGTGCGGTCAAAGGCGCCCACCGCGTTGGCCAGGCGCGGCAACCAGCCGTTGACGCTGATGCCATCGCGGTGCTGCGCGATCTCGGTCGGCCCCACGCGGGTGAGCCGCACGCTTTCCATCACCGTGCGCGGTGTCAGCAGCTCCACCCGTGCCGACTGCCAGCACAGCTCGCGCAGGGCGGCCACCTGCGCGGCGTCCACCGTGGCGCCGTGGCGCACGCGCTCGTCTTCCACCACAGCGGCCAGCGCGGCCAGCGTGGCCGGCGCCACCGGGCGGGTGGTGTCGTAAGCCACCTTGGCGGTGTGGCGGCGGCGCAGCTGGGCAAACAACGGGTCCTTGGCCGGCGCCGGCGCGCCGGGCGCCCAGTGCACCCGTGCCACTGGGCGATCGTCCAGATGGCGTGGAGCGAATGCGCCTTCCGGGAACAAGCTCACGGTGGGGGCCAGGCCACGTTCCTTGAGCGCGATCACCAGCGCCTCGATGAAGGTGCCCTGGCTGATCACGATCTGGCGGAACCAGGGGTCGGTCATGGGCAGGGTGCGCTCGCGGTCCACGTGCAGCGTGAGGGCGTGGGGCTCGCGCAGGTCCACCAGCCAGGGTTGGCGGTTGTGCGAATTGGGCGCCAGGATGGCGTGGGCCAGCGCCCAGCGGCGCGGGTCGGGCTCGGCGCCGGGGCCGTTCCACGCGGCCACGGCCTCAGCGGGCAGTTCGGTGCTGCAGCCCGTGATGCTGGTGGCGAGCGCGCCACCGCCCACCAGGCGGATGAAGTGTCGGCGTTCCATGGTGTGCTCCTAGGCGTTGACGGGTTGAAGACGTGGCGCGTGGCCCAGGTCGTTGAGGGCCTGCCGCAGCGCATCGGGCCAGGGCGTGTGGGGTTCGGTGCCGAT
Organism: uncultured Hydrogenophaga sp.; assembly: GCA_964442375.1. GTDB lineage: Bacteria > Pseudomonadota > Gammaproteobacteria > Burkholderiales > Burkholderiaceae_C > Hydrogenophaga. The sequence continues at coordinate 4,774 of CAYUAH010000119.1, forward strand.
CAAGGCCCGCAGTGCGGTGTTGTCCAGCTGGTGCGGGCGCTGCCAGAGGTAGCGCATGCCCCACAGGCTGCGCAGCGTGGGCGACAGCAGGCCCAACACCCGCAACAGCGGCCACGGCATGGCCTGGGTGCGCAGTGGCCCCGCAAGGGCTTGCAAGCCGTTCACCCAGTCGTCCAGCGTGAGCGTGTGGCCCTGGAAGTGCAGCGTGGCGAAGGCGGGCAGGCGTTCGCGCTGCTCGGCCACACGCACAAAGGTCTGGGCCAGGTCGGGCAGGTAGGCCCAGGCGTGCGGCACGCCCCAGGGGCCGGGCAGCGTGAGCTTGCCACGCCGCAGGTCCTTGGCCAGCACCCGGTCCAGCCACGAGCCGCTGCCGGCGCCAAAAAAATCACCCGCGCGGACGACGATGGTGCGTGGGCCACCATGCTGGGCGCGGTCTTGCAGGCGCTGCTCCAGCGCCACCCGCACCCGGGCCTTGGTGTGGTCGGGCCGCGGTGGAGTGTGTTCGCTCAATTGCGCCGGCAGCTGGCTGCCATAGCCGTACACGTTGCCCGGCAGCATCAGCGTGGCACCCAGGGCTTGCGCCAGCGAGGCCGCGTGCTCGGCCAGCGCGGGCACCTCACGTTGCCAGGCGGCGTCGGTGTAGCGGCGTGGGTTGAGCGCGTGCACCACCACCGCCGCACCGGCAGCGGCCTGCAGCAGTTCGCTGCGCTGGGTCAGGTCCAGCGGCAGCCATTCGATGCCGGGGTGGGGGCGGCCGGGTGTGGCGCGCCCAGGTCGAACCTGGGCCAGCACACGCCAGCCGGAACGCGCAAAAGCCTGCGCAGCGGCACCGCCGAAGCGGCCGGCAGCGCCGAGGATCACAACAGTGGACGGGTGCATGGTGGGGCCTTGAAACAGTGGGAATGGGGCCATTGTGCGAAGCCGGGCATGTCTGCACAATTGCCGATACAAACACACCAGCTATTCATCCATGCATACCGAGCGCTTTGATTGGGACCTGGTGCGCGCCTTCCTGGCCGCGCTGGAACACGGCAGCCTGCTGGGTGCCGCGCGGGCGCTGGGCAGCAGCCAGCCCACGCTGGGCCGGCAGATCGCGGCGCTGGAGGCCCAGCTGGACACGGTGCTGTTCGAGCGCACCGGCCGTGGGTTGCTGCCCACCCAGGCCGCCTTGCAACTGGCCGATGCGGCCCGCGCCATGCAGGCCGGCGCCGATGCGCTGGCGCGCGCGGCCTCCAGCGGCGCGATGGCGGTGTCGGGCACGGTGCGCATTTCGGCCAGCCAGCCGGTGGCCTGCCATGTGTTGCCGCCGGTGCTGGCGCAGATGCGCCAGGTGTTGCCCGAGGTGCAGGTGGAGCTGGTGGCCAGCAACATGGTGAGCAACCTGCTGCGCCGCGAGGCCGACATCGCCCTGCGCATGGTGCGGCCCGATCAGACCGATCTGGTGACCAAACGCATCGGCGCGGTCGGTGTGACGGCCTGCGCCCACCGGGACTACCTGCGCCGGCGTGGCACACCGCGCCAGCCGCTGGACTTGCTGCAGCACGAGCTGGTGGGCAACGACCGCGGCACCGACATCGTGCGCGGCTTTGCCGCCATGGGGCAGACGGTGACGCCAGCTCAGTTTGCCTTTCGCACCGACGACCTCATCGCCTACTGGCAGGCGGTGCGCGCCGGCCTGGGCATCGGCTTTGTGGCCACCTACCTGCTGCGCGAAGACAGCGCGGTGCTGCCCCTGCTGCCCACGCTCAAGCTGCCCGCCCTGCCCATGTGGCTCACGGTGCACCGCGAGATCCGCACCAGCGCGCGCATCCGTGCGGTGTACGATTTCCTCGCGCAGGCCGTGCCGCGTGCCCTTTGACCCACGGAGCTTCCATGCATCCCAACCAGCAAACCCTGCAACGCTTCTACGAGGCCTTTGCGCGGCTCGACGCCGACACCATGGCCGCGTGTTACGCACCCGACGCGGTGTTTGAAGACGAGGTCTTCCAGCTCAAGGGCCAGCGCGAGGCGGGTGGCATGTGGCGCATGCTGTGTGCCGCCACCCGTGCCAAGGGGCGCGACGACTGGCGCCTGGAGTTCAGCGGCGTGGCGGCCGATGCCCGCACCGGCCAGGCCCATTGGGACGCCCACTACCGCTTCAGCGCCACCAACCGCCTGGTGCTCAACCGCATAGACGCGCGTTTCGAGTTCAACGAACAAGGCCTCATCACCCGCCACCGCGACCGTTTCGACTTCTGGCTCTGGGCGCGGCAGGCGCTGGGCCTGCCAGGTTGGCTGTTGGGCTGGATGCCCTGGTTCCGTCAGAAGGTGCGTGCCCAGGCCATGGGCAACCTGAACAAGTTCCTCGCCTCGCAGGGCTGACCATGCACACGCTGGACTGGGGCGGTTTCGAGGTGCGCGACTTTGCCGTCAACGGCGTCACGCTGCGGGCGCGCACGAGTGCCGACTGGGACAATGCGCGCCCCGTGCTGTTGCTGCAACACGGCTTTCCGCAGACCCACGTGATGTGGCGGCGCGTGGCGCAGGCGCTCAAACCCCATTACCGGCTGGTGCTGCCCGACCTGCGCGGCTACGGCGACTCGACCAAGCTGGTGGGCCAGGACGACCACGCTCAGGCCAGCAAACGCGCCATGGCGGCCGATCTGGTGGCGCTGATGGACACGCTGCAGGTGGACCGCTTTGCCCTGTGTGGCCACGACCGGGGTGGCCGCGTGGCACACCGCCTCGCGCTCGACCACCCCGACCGCCTGGAGCGGCTGTGCGTGATCGACATCGCCCCCACCTTCGACATGTACGCCGCCACCGACATGGCTTTTGCGCGCGCCTACTACCACTGGTTCCATCTCATCCAGCCCGCGCCTTTGCCTGAAACCATGATCGGCGGCGACGCCCGCGCCTACCTCAACGCCAAGCTGGGCGGCTGGGGCGCCGGCGGCCTGGCCCACATCGAGCCCGGTGCCCTGGCCGAATACGAGCGCAGCTTCTGCCGGCCCGAGGCCATCCACAGCGCCTGCGAGGACTACCGCGCCAGCGCCGGCATCGACCTCGAACACGACCGCGCGAGCCGCGAGCGCGGCGACAAAATCGCCTGCGACACCCTGGTGCTCTGGGGCGCCAAAGGCGTGGTGCATCGCCTCTTTGACCCCCTGGCCTTGTGGCGTGCGCAGTGCGCCGCCACGGTGAGCGGGCACGCCATGGACGCGGGCCACTTCATCCCTGAAGAACAGCCCGAGGCCACCGCCGCCGAACTCCACGCCTTTTTTGGAAAGACCGCGCCATGATCGTTGTCCACCACCTCAACCACTCGCGCTCACAGCGCGTGTTGTGGCTGCTTGAAGAGCTGGGTGTGCCCTACCGCATCGAACGCTACGAGCGCGACCCCAAAACCATGCTCGCACCGCCCGCGCTGCAAAAGGTGCACCCGCTGGGCAAGTCGCCCGTCATCACCGACGGCAAGCTCACCGTGGCCGAGTCCGGCGCCATCCTCGAATACCTGGTGGAGCGCCACGGCGAAGGCCGCTTCGTGCCGCCGGTGGGCACACCCGAGCACCTGCGCTACCGCTACTGGATGCACTACGCCGAGGGCTCGCTGATGTCGCCCCTGCTGATGAAGCTGGTGTTCGACCAGGTGGAAAAAGCGCCCATGCCCTTCTTCGCCAAACCCATCGCCAAGGCCATTGCCGCCAAGGTCAAAGGCGCCTTTGTGAGCCCCAACATCGAACGCCACCTTGACTACCTGGAGGCCGAGTTGAAAGACGCCGACTGGTTTGCTGGCGACGATTTCAGTGCCGCCGACGTGCAGATGAGTTTTCCACTGGAGGCCGCCGCCGCCCGCGCTGGCCTCAACGACAGCCGCCCGCGCCTCATGGACTGGCTGCAGCGCATCCACGCCCGCCCCGCCTACCACCGGGCGCTGGAAAAGGGCGGGCCGTTCGAGATTCTGGGCTGAGCCGGACGACCCGCGCGCGCCCAGCCTCACAAGCCCCGCACGAGCCCACCCATGGCCAGCCGGTAAAATCCCGGGTTTGTCCCAGGCCGTGCGTCTGCGCACCGGTTGTTGGCCTGGGCCCATCCCTCCCGAGGTTTTCATGACCGACACCGCCGTCGCCACCACCGTTTCGTCCCACACCATGGCCAACGCCATCCGCGCCTTGGCCATGGACGCCGTGCAGCAGGCCAATTCCGGCCACCCCGGCGCGCCCATGGGCATGGCCGACATGGCGGTGGCCTTGTGGGGCCGCCACCTGCGTCACAACCCAACCAACCCCGCCTGGGCCAACCGCGACCGCTTCGTGCTGTCCAACGGCCACGGCTCCATGCTGATTTACGCGCTGCTGCACCTCACCGGCTACAAGCTGCCCATCGAGGAGCTGAAGAACTTCCGCCAGCTGCACAGCAAGACCGCCGGCCACCCCGAGGTGGGCGTCACCCCCGGCGTGGAAACCACCACCGGCCCGCTGGGCCAGGGCATCACCAACGCGGTGGGCATGGCGCTGGCCGAAAAGCTGCTGGCGTCCGAGTTCAACCGCAAGGTAGGTGATGTTGACCATGCCATCGTCGACCACCACACCTACGTGTTCCTGGGCGATGGCTGTCTGATGGAAGGTATCAGCCACGAGGCGGTGGCCCTGGCCGGCGCCTGGAAGCTGAACAAGCTGGTGGCCTTGTACGACGACAACGGCATCTCTATCGACGGCCAGGTCACGCCCTGGTTCATCGACAACACGCCGCAGCGTTTTGAGGCCTGTGGCTGGAACGTGATCCGCGACGTGGATGGCCACAACGCCGACGCCGTGGACGCCGCGATTGCCGCCGCCAAGCAGAGCAGCGACAAGCCCACCCTCATCTGCTGCAAGACCAGCATCGGCAAAGGCAGCCCCAACCGCGCCAACACCGCCAAGGCCCACGGCGAACCGCTGGGCGCCGAGGAAATCAAGCTCACCCGCGAAGCGCTGGGCTGGGCACACGAGCCCTTCGTCATCCCCAAGCCCGTCTACGCCGCGTGGGACGCCAAGGCCCAGGGCAAGGCCGCAGAAGCCGCCTGGAACGACAAGTTCGCCGCCTACAAGGCCGCCTTTCCCGAACTGGCCAAAGAATTCGTGCGCCGCATGAAGGGCGACCTGCCCAAGTCCTTCGCCCAGGTGGCGGTGGACGCCACCATCGGCGCCCACACCAAGATGGAGACCGTGGCCAGCCGCAAGGCCAGCCAGATCGCGCTCGAAGCCTTCACCGCTGCGCTGCCCGAAATGCTGGGCGGCAGCGCCGACCTGACCGGCTCCAACCTCACCAACACCAAGGCCACGCCCAGCCTGCGCTTCGACGCAGCCGGTGCGGTCGTGAAGAACGAGGCTGGCGTGGGCGGCCGCCACATCAACTACGGTGTGCGCGAGTTCGGCATGGCCGCCATC
>CAYUAH010000120.1:0-9927 GCA_964442375.1 uncultured Hydrogenophaga sp.
CGGGCAGCGGGGCGGTGTTCATACCGGTATTGTGGCAAATGGTTGGCGTTACACTCATTTGCGAACCACCTGACGCACCACCATGGCCACTACACCGCCGGATGCCGCCGCTTCGTCGCCCGCGCCTTTGTCCGCCATCGACAACTGGCGCATGGCCGAACACTGGCCCGAGCTGGTGACGGCGCTGACCGACCAGTCGATTGAAACGGTGTCGTCGCTGGTGCGCGGGCTGGACCTGCTGCTGTCCAAGGGGCGCCTGACGCCCGCCGAATACAAGGTGCTGGCCATGCCGGCCGAACGGCTCAAACACTGTGGCATCAGCGCCCAGCAGATCGTGCGCTTCCAGAGCGGGCGCGTGCGCCAGTCGCACGAAAAGATCGATCTGGCCTACCTGCTCGAATGTGTGCTGCAGGAGCGCAAGGGCGAGATGGCCATGCTCGGCGTCACCCTGCGCCGCCGCCTCAAGGCGGTGGACATCCTGATCGACCCCACGCTGGGCTTCAGCCTCACCAACGCCATGCTCGATTGGGGTCTGCCATTTGGCTACCGCATCGACTGGCGGCTGGAGACGACCGGCGGGCAGGCACGCCTGTGGATGAAGGTCTACAGCGGCGACCGCGTGATCCCCGGCAGCGCGGTGGTGGAAGACAACATTCATTGGCTGCTGCTGAGCCAGATCGCCGCATCCGACGGTGCCGTGCGTCTGGAGCGCAGCGTGGCCAGCGATGGTGTGGAGCTGATCGCGCTGTTCCGGCGCACCGTGCAGGTGGCCGAGGAAGAGGTCAAGGAGGCCGCCGCGCAGGAAGTGCCGATGGACTCGGTGTTCAAGTCGGTCTCGGGCGCCTACGTGGTGGTGGTGTCCGGCGACGCCGCCTTGCGCAACGACGCCGTGTCCACGCTCAAACGCCTGGGCATCGCGGTGGACGGTGTGCTGGACGCGATCCAGGCCCGCGAGGCCCTGCAAGGCCACGTGGCCCACCTGCTGGTGCTGGACACGGCGCACCACGCCGATGCCCTGCATCTGCTGCAGGCCGAATTGCTGTCCAAACAGCCGCAGCTGCTGTTCGTGGAAATCGGCGCCTCCGACACCTCACCCCACGCGCTGCCGCCCAGCCTGGAGGCGGCCACCACCCGCATCGCGCGCGACGAGGTGTCCACCCGGCTGGGGTCGGCGGTGATGTTTGCGCTGTCGCGGGTGATGTGAGCCGGCCCGGGGCCGCGTCACCCGCCAGTGCTGGAGCGCGCCGCGCAAGCGGCGCAAATGCAGGCCTGGTCCTTGGCCTCGGCCGGCACCTGGGCCAGCAGCGCGGGCGTGAAGTCCACCGACACACACCAGCAAGGCCCTTGCTTCACACCCGTTTCGCGCTCGATCTCCATGGCGCAGCGGTTGGGCTGCCCGCAGAGCGGGCAGCGTGTGGGGTCTGGTGCGAATGACGTCATATGCCTATTTTGCCGTTTGGGCTGCCTACCGGTATGGCGCAATCCGCACATGTACGGTCGAGAGGAAAAACCGACGGCCACGCGTGGCTGCGCGCGAATGAGCGGGCGCATCTGCCGTGGCTGGCAGTGGACGACCGAGCGTGGTTGTTCAAACCGTTCAACCTCAACGTGTATCTGGTCGATGGCAGAACCGGTCTTAGCGATGAGGATGTGGAAGCGCTCGTTGCCCAAATGGTGACGCCGCTGTAACACCTTCGATTGTTTCGATTGATCAGCGATTCTGATCTGGTCGACCCCTGTTCGCTTCGGCGAAAGCTCGAGACTGTGCGAGAGACAGGGTAAATTTATTGGAGGGCATCTTTCAGATCATCAAAATATGTTCTGAACTACAGCACGGCTCCAGAACGCTTCAGCCACGTTTCCAAGGGCTGAGGTATCGCGGTAGAGCCTAATCTCCAGCGGAACCTCCCAATCTTTTGCAGCCGCCACCACCAAACGGCCAGCCACCATATCGTCATCCACCAGGGTGCGCGGTAGCCAGGCCACGCCTCGGCCATCTAGGGCCATCGTTCGCAGGACCGACGCCAGGTGCGCGGTGAAAACCGTCTCGGTAGAAAGCGCGTCGAGACGGGCGCCGATTGCGGCGTGCATGATGCGGCCGAGTCCCGACACATCGGCGTAGGCCAAGACGGCAACCGGGTCCGATGCACGACGTGCCAGTGCGTGTTTGGGCTTTCCGTTCCTGCCAGGAGCAGACACCGGCACGAGCACATCTTCTGCCATCAAGGCGGACCGAAAGGGTTCTCTGTCAAGCGCACCACGCGCATCTGGATGGGAATGACTCAGGACAAACTGCACCTTGCTCTGCAGCAGCAGTGCTTCGCAACGCGGGAGCATGTCGGACATGAGTTCGATCGGGCCCAGGATGGCCTTCGACTCCAGCGTACGCAACCACCGGGGCAGGAAGGTGAGCGAAAGCGCGTGAGTGGAGGCGATACGCAGCGTCACCGAGTTTGCCTCTGCCACTCTTTTGGCATCGCCTGGGATGCGCGACACCCGGGCCCGCAGCTCTTGTGCGACACCCAAAAACCACTCGCCCACCTCTGTCAACCGTGCGGGCTGCGTGCTGCGATCGAAAAGGTCCGCGCCTATCCACTCCTCCAGTGCGCGTATGCGCCTGCTGAACGCGGGTTGCGAGCTGTGCCTCTCCTGCGCCGCACGCGAGAAGTTGCCGGTCGCGGCCAGCGCCACGAAGTCTTCAAGCCAGATCAGATTCATGAGCGGTTCGTCCGGTGCATCAAACAAGTGAAAAACAACATTGGCCGAAAAAACGAGCAAGACGGACCATTCAGGTCCTCAACGCAACCCCACGGAACCCGCCATGAAGATCGTCGAAATTCGCGAAAAAACCATCCCAATCAGCTCATCCATCCGCAACGCCTACATCGACTTTAGCAAGATGAACCTCAGCCTCGTGGCTGTGGTGACCGATGTCATCCGTGACGGCAAACCGGTGGTGGGCTACGGTTTCAACTCCAACGGCCGCTACGGCCAGGGCAACATGATGCGCGAGCGCTTCATCCCGCGCATCCTGGAAACCGCACCCGGCGACCTGATTGACGCCAGCGGCAGGAACCTCGACCCGCACAAGATCTGGAACGCCATGTTCAAGAACGAGAAGCCGGGCGGCCATGGCGAACGGTCCGTGGCCATCGGCACCATCGACATGGCCGTGTGGGACGCTGTGGCCAAGATCGAAGGCAAGCCGCTCTTCCAACTTTTGTCCGACCGCTACGGCGACGGCAAGCCCAACCGCAAGATCTTCGTCTACGCCGCCGGCGGCTACTACTACCCCGGGCAGGACTACAAGAAGCTGCAGGACGAGATGAAGAGCTACATCGACCGCGGCTACACGGTGGTCAAGAAGAAGATTGGTGGTGCTTCGCTGGACGAGGATCTGCGCCGCATCGACGCCATCATGGATGTGCTGCAAGACGGTCAGAAGCTGTGCGTGGACGCGAATGGCCGCTTCGATCTTGAGACCGCCGTCGCCTATGCCAAGGCGCTGTCGCAGTACGACCTGTTCTGGTACGAAGAGCCGGGTGACCCGCTGGACTTCGAACTGCAGGCCACACTGCGCCAGTACTACAAGAACCCGATGGCCACCGGCGAGGACCTGTTTTCGATGCAGGACGCGCGCAACCTGATCCGCTACGGTGGCATGCGCCCCGACCGCGACTGGCTCCAGTTCGACTGCGCGCTCAGCTACGGCCTGGTCGAGTACCTGCGCACGCTCGAGATGCTCAAAGAGCACGGCTGGTCGCCCAGCCGCTGCATCCCGCACGGTGGCCACCAGATGTCGCTGAACATTGCGGCCGGCCTGGGGCTGGGTGGCAACGAGTCGTACCCCGACCTGTTCCAGCCCTTCGGTGGCTTCCCCGACGGTGTGAAGGTTGAGAACAGCTTCGTGACCCTGCCCGATCTGCCTGGCATCGGCTTCGAAGGCAAGGCGGACCTGTTCCGCGAAATGAAAGCGCTGTCGGCATAAACCCACCCCACAGAGGAGACAAAAACCATGACACCCATCACACGCGCGATTGCCAGCATCACCGTCCTGGGCTCGGCCTCATTGGCCTGGGCCGACTTTCCCGACAAACCCATCACGTTGGTCGTTCCGTTTGCCGCCGGAGGGCCGACCGACAAGATCGCCCGCGACCTGGCCGAAGCCTTGCGCAAGCCCTTGGGGCAGACGGTGGTCGTTGAAAACGCGGGCGGCGCAGGCGGCACCATTGGCGCCGCCAAAGTGGCCCGAGCCACACCGGATGGCTACACCTTGCTGGTCCATCACATTGGCATGGCCACCGCCCCCACGCTGTACCGCAAACTCAGCTACAGGGTTCCCGAGGATTTCGAGCCACTGGGCCTGGTCAACGAAGCGCCCTCTGTGGTGATCGGGAAACCGGCTTTGGCCGCTGGCAGTTTTGCCGAGCTCCAACAGTGGGTCGGCCAGAACGCCAAAAACATCAACCTGGCACATGCAGGCCTGGGATCAGCATCTCACCTGTGTGGCCTGATGTTTCAAAGTGCACTGAAAGTCAGTCTGACCACAGTCCCCTACAAGGGGACCGCCCCGGCCATGACGGACCTCATGGGTGGTCAGGTGGACTTGATGTGTGAACAAGCCACCAATGCAGTCCCACAGATCGAAGGCAAAAAAGTCAAGGTCTTTGGCGTCACCAGTGCGCAGCGCCTGACCATCCCGGCGCTCAAGGACGTGGCAACCCTCTCGGAGTCTGGCCTCAAGGACTTCAACGTGCAGGTGTGGCACGGTCTGTATGCCCCTCTGGGCACGCCCGGCGCCGTGTTGGCCAAGCTGAATGCTGCGCTTCGCGCTGCACTCAAAGACCCGGAGCTGATCAGGCGCGAAGAAGCCCTGGGCCTGACCGTGGTGAGCGACGACCGCCTTTCACCAGCGGGCCACAGGAAATTCCTCGAAACCGAAAAAGTGCGCTGGGCAAAAGTGATCAAGGACGCCGGCGAATACGCGGATTGAAGCGTTGACCGGCAGCAAGCGCGCCCTGGCCGGCGATGGAAGGCAAGGGCGTGCTGTTCAAACCGGCTCGGCGGACTGACCTGGAGCCGGAACACCATCTCTAGGGAAAACCCTTCGTTAATAACGAATGTATTCGCTTACGATGACTATCGCGTTTGTTAATAGCGAATATCTAGGAGACCTCGTGAACCTCAATCCTTTCTTCTTGTGTGTCCAGAACCGTGTGCCCGCCCGCGTGGTTGCCATGGGTGTCAGCGCGGCCTTTCTGGCTGGGTGTGGCGGCGGTGACGACCGGTCCACCGAGGCGGTCAAGGCCGTCATGGCATGCGGCGACCTCGCAGGCAAGACCCTGGGCGGTGTTCAGATCACGGCCGCCGTTTCCGTGCCTGCGACCGCCACCCTGCCCACGTTTTGCAAGGTGAACGGCACCGAAGTCGGCACAGAGCACGACATCGAGGTGCGGCTGCCAGAGATGTGGACCCAGCGTTTTGTTCAACAAGGCGGCGGCGGCTTCGATGGCTCTATTCCAGCCGTCGGCGCCACCAACGTTGCCCTCGCTGCGGGCGCTGTGCTGACCGCGAACAATGGTGGCCATCGCGATCCAAGCGGCAACATCCTGTTGAACAACGAGCCCGTCACGCAGCGCTACGCCCATACGGCCATTGTCACCGCAACGAAATTTGGCAAGGCCGTCGCGGAGCGGTACTACGACCGCGAACCCAGCTACGCCTACTACCAAGGGTGCTCGAATGGTGGGCGCGGTGCACTGAATGCTGCAGCCAAATACGGCGGCGAGTTTGATGCCGTGATTGCCGGTGCGCCGACGATGAACCTGTCGGGACAAATCGAGCAATGGACACGCGTCAGCAAGTTGACCATGCCTTCCAATCCGCAGCTCGCTGCAATCAGCGCTGCCGCCGTCGACAAGTGTGATGCCCTGGACGGGATCCGCGACGGAACCGTCTCCAACTGGGCCGCTTGTCAGTTTGACCCCACGGTGGACGTGCCTGAATCCGTTGGTTTGTCGAGTTCAGAGGCCCAAGCGGTCAAGTCGCTGATGACGGACCTGAAGCTTGCCAATGGCACGACGATCTACTCTGGATTCGGTACCGGTCAGTTGTCAGGATTTTTTGGATTCCTGGGGGTTGGCCATATGCGCAATGTGGTGCTCAACGACGCGACCTGGGGCCCTGCATCGTTCGACGTCGACACCTACTACCCCATCATCACCGCAGCGATCGACGGGAAATACGGCTTCAGTGCTTCGGCCTCCGGGTTGGCGGACTTCATGAAAAATGGCAAGAAAATCGTTGTCTGGCACGGCGCAGACGACGGCCTGCTGTCGCACAAGGACACATTGCGCACCTGGGAGACGGTCAAGGCTGCGGCTGGCGCTGCCGCTGCCAACTCGAAGATGTACATTGCCGGCGGCGTGAACCACTGCAGCGGCGGCAGTGGTGCTGATCGGTTCGACCTGCTGACACCCACGATGGCATGGGTCGAAAAAGGTGTGGAACCCGGCGTGATCGCGGCGTCGAAAGTGACCAACGATGTCACGCAGTTCAAGCGACCGCTGTGCGAGTACCCCGCTTTCCCGAAGTACAAGGGCTCAGGCGACGTGAACAGTGCCACCAGCTACAGCTGCAGCGCCAGCTGAGCCACAGTTGAAGCTAGCCCAGGCGCGGCGGGGGTCGGTGGCCGCTGCAGCGCTCGGCTTGGAGAGCTTCAGTAGTTGTCGATCTGAGCGCCGCACGCGCCAAGCTGCGATGAAATGGCATTCGCGCACTTGGCCAACTCTCTGGCGTGCTTGCTGCGTATGTCGGCCTTGAGCGTCGCGCTCGGCCCGATCGCCGTGATCGCGAGAACCATCTTGCCAAAGCCGTCGAACACCGGTGCGGACAAGGCCGTCACACCCTTCACCGTGCCATCGACGATCCAGGCAAACCGTCTTTCACGGATGCGCAGCAACTCGGCCTCCAGATCGGCACCCAGATCTGAACGCCCGCCGTCCTCCTTGGCCAGCACTTTCTGGACTTGGTCACGCGGCATGAAAGCCGCGAACAGCAGCCCCGTTGCCGTGTCACGCACTGAAACAACCGTGCCATGGCGCATGTTGACATGGATTGCGGTGGGGCCGTCCTCCAGGCGAACGAAGGTGGGCCCTCGGTTCCCCCAGATCGCGACCCCCACCGTGTGGCCGATGGTGGTGGCAAGCCGCCTGAGTTCAGCCGCCGCCAACCGGACAGGGTCGACCTGCTGCAAGCTGATCAAACCCAATTGGAGCGCCAAGGGCCCCAAGCTGTAGAAACCACTCACGGGATCCTGCTGGATCAAGCCCAGCTTGCCGAAGCTCACCAAATAGGGGTGTGCCCTGGCCCCGATCATCCCTGCTTCCCGCGCTAAATCTTTGAGCGCAGCAGGTCGCCCGAGGTGCACGAGCGCCAGCAACAGCTGGCCCCCCACCTCAATGCTTTGTATCCCACGCGAGTCACGGGTCGGTAGTTCAGCCTCGTTGTCATTTCCCAAGTTCATCTTGCTACTCAACTCATTTGTCGGTCGTAGACCATCCGTACAACAGCGTGCCATTGTCAACGATGGTGTGCGGGAAATGGCAGTCTGCTTGGGCGGCGCCTCACCAACTAAGCCGTTTAGCAGATTGATTCAAGCCGTAGGAGTCCTTCCGGGGTGTGACTGGCCTGGTAACTGTTCGCGCGGTGTGCGCTGGAGAGGGCCCCCATTCTCTGCGGCGTGAGTCCGCTGTTCAACGCGGCTACCAGCCTGCCTGCAGCTCGCGTCGTCCGGACTTTGAACGAGCTGGTGGAGTTGCGCGACACGCGGCTGTCGATTCGACTGAACAATGACCCGAAGTTCATCGTGCACGCACTGCCCCAATGGATGCAGAGCAAGGGCGTAGCCCAGCTACAGCACATGGATGATGCCGGCCTCGCCGACGAGTTGCCACGGCAGGCCGAGCACCAGGGCGTCGAGTTGCTCGCATGTCAGTCCGGTTGGCGGTGTTGTGGGACGGATGGACCCTGGCGGGACGGTTTGTTCGGTGGCGTGGGTGAAGCGGTTTTCGAGCCGGTTCATTATCTTTCTGCCTAATTTTTAAGCAAAACAGGTAACCTATCGCCCAAAGAAAACGGCGCCCCGCAGGGCGCCGTTCTTGTCTCCTCGGCTCGGTGTGATCGTCAGGCAGCCTTCACCTTCAAACGCCAGGCGTGCAGCAGCGGCTCGGTGTAGCCGCTGGGCTGCTCCTTGCCCTTGAACACCAGGTCGCACGCGGCCTGGTAGGCCTTGCTGGTGTCGAAGTGGCCGGCCATGTTCTGGTACAGCTGGTCGCCCGCGTTCTGCTTGTCCACCTTGGCGGCCATGCGCTCAAAGGTTTCGCGCACCTGGGCTTCGGTGACGATGCCATGGTGCAGCCAGTTGGCCATGTGCTGGCTGCTGATGCGCAGGGTGGCGCGGTCTTCCATCAGGCCGACGTCGTTGATGTCGGGCACTTTGGAGCAGCCCACGCCCTGGTCCACCCAACGCACCACGTAGCCCAGGATGCCTTGTGCGTTGTTGTCGAGTTCGGCCTGTTTCTCGGCGTCGGTCCAGCCCGGGTTGGCCACCACCGGCACGGTCAGCAGGCCGGTCAGCAGTTCGTCGCGCAGCTTGTCGGCGTTGGTTTTTTCCAGATCTTTCTGGATGTCGGACACCAGCACCTGGTGGTAGTGCAGGGCGTGCAGTGTGGCGCCGGTGGGGCTGGGCACCCAGGCGGTGTTGGCACCGGCCTTGGGGTGGCCGATCTTCTGCTCCAGCATGGCCTTCATCAGGTCGGGCATGGCCCACATGCCCTTGCCGATCTGTGCCTTGCCGCGCAGGCCGCAGGAGAGGCCCACCAGCACGTTGTTCTTCTCGTACGACTGGATCCAGGCGCTGCTCTTCATGTCGCCCTTGCGCATCATGGGGCCGGCCAGCATGGCGGTATGCATCTCGTCGCCGGTGCGGTCCAGGAAGCCGGTGTTGATGAAGGCGACGCGGCTGCCGGCAGCGGCAATGCAGGCCTTGAGGTTGACCGAGGTGCGGCGCTCCTCGTCCATGATGCCGAGCTTGACGGTGCTGTCGGCCAGGCCCAGCAGCTGCTCCACGCGGCCGAACAGCTCGGCGGCAAAGCCCACTTCGGCCGGGCCGTGCATCTTGGGCTTGACGATGTAGACCGAGCCCTTGCGCGAGTTGCGGATGGCGTCTTTCTTGGTGCGCTTGAGGTCGTGCAGGGCGATGGTGGTGGTGACCACCGCGTCCATGATGCCCTCGGGGATTTCTTTCAGCGAGCCGTCGGCGGCGGTGTAGAGGATGGCCGGGTTGGTCATCAGGTGGCCGACGTTGCGCACGAACATCAGCGAGCGGCCGTGCAGGCGCACCGCCTTGCCGTTGGCGCCGGTGTACTCGCGGTCGGGGTTGAGGCCACGGGTGAAGGTCTTGTCGCCCTTGGTCACGCTTTCGGTCAGCGTGGCCTGCAGGATGCCCAGCCAGTTCTTGTAGGCCAGCACCTTGTCTTCCGCGTCCACGGCGGCCACCGAATCTTCCAGGTCGAGGATGGTGGACAGCGCAGCTTCCACCACCAGGTCGCTCACGCCGGCGGCGTCGCTCTTGCCGATGGCGGTGGCGCGGTTGATCTGGATTTCCAGGTGCAGGCCGTTGTGCTTGAGCAGCACGGCGCTGGGCGCCTTGGCCTCACCCTGGAAGCCGATGAACTGCGACTTGTCGGCCAGCTTGGAGGTGCCGCCCTCGGCCAGAGCCACCACCAGCTCGCCGTCCTTGTTGACCTTGTAACCGGTGGAGCCCACGTGCGAGCCCTTCTTCAGCGGCGCGCAGCGGTCCAGCACATAACGCGCGTACTCGATGACCTTGGCGCCGCGCTTGGGGTTGTAGCCGCCCTTCTTGCC
>CAYUAH010000121.1:0-9890 GCA_964442375.1 uncultured Hydrogenophaga sp.
CTAGTACCTGAAACTAGTGCGTCTACCAATTCCGCCACCTGGGCATCTCAGGAAGTCAGCAGTATACACCGGGTTATGGGCGCTCCAGGGCCGGTGGCCTTGTTTTGCTCGGTTTGGCTTGGCAGCTTCGCGCTTGCTTCTGCCTCTGTTGGCAGCGATGTGCAGAGCGGAAAAGAAAAAAGGCCTGCAACACAAGTTTGCAGACCTTTCAACTTTATGATGGTGCCCAAGAGAGGACTCGAACCTCCACGCCTCTCGGCGCTAGTACCTGAAACTAGTGCGTCTACCAATTCCGCCACCTGGGCATCTCAGGAAACGACTAGTATAACACCAATAAAAACGAGTCTCAAAATACGTGAACGAAAAAAATCAAAACCATTTGCTGGCCGAAATCGAAGGCACCGTCTCCGGTCACCGCGACGGCCACGGCTTTGTGGCCCGCGATGACGGCCAGCCCGACATCTACCTCCCCTCCAACGAAATGCGCGCGGTGCTGCACAAGGACCGCGTCAAGGTCCGTGTGGTGCGCTACGACCGCAAGGGCCGCCCGGAGGGCCGGGTCACCGAAATCATCGAGCGTTCCACTGCACCGCTGATTGGTCGCCTGCTGCAGGAAAGTGGCATCTGGCTGGTGGCACCAGAGGACAAGCGCTACGGCCAGGACGTGTTGATCCCCAAAAGTGCCACCGGGTCGGCCAAGCCCGGCCAGGTGGTGGTGGTCGAGCTGACCGAGCCGCCCGCGCTTTACGGCCAGCCGGTGGGCCGGGTCAAAGAGGTGCTGGGCGAAATCGACGACCCCGGCATGGAAATCGAGATCGCGGTGCGCAAGTACGGCGTGCCGCACCAGTTCTCCGACGCGGCCACCGCCCAGGCCCGCGCCTTGCCCGACAGGGTGCGGGCGTCCGACAAAAAGGGCCGCATCGACCTGACCGACGTGCCCCTGGTCACCATCGACGGCGAGGACGCGCGCGACTTCGACGACGCGGTGTACTGCGAACCCGCCAAGGTGGGCCGTGGCAAGGGCTGGCGTTTGCTGGTGGCGATTGCCGACGTGAGTCATTACGTGGAAACCGGTAGCGCCATCGATGTGGATGCATACGACCGCGCCACCAGCGTCTACTTTCCGCGGCGCGTGATTCCCATGTTGCCCGAGAAACTGTCCAACGGCCTGTGTTCGCTCAACCCCGACGTGGACCGTCTGTGCATGGTCTGCGACATGTTGATCAACGCCAAGGGCGAGATCCACGCCTACCAGTTTTTCCCGGCGGTGATGCACAGCCACGCCCGCTTCACCTACAACGAAGTCGCGGCCATCCTGCAGAACACGCGCGGCCCTGAAGCGCAGAACCGCAAGCCGCTGGTGCCCTATCTGCTGAACCTGCACGACGTCTACCGCGCGCTGCTGTCGGCTCGCAATGCGCGTGGTGCGGTTGATTTCGAAACCACCGAAACGCAGATCGTTTGCGACGAGTCGGGCCGCATCGAGAAAATTGTGCCGCGCACCCGCAACGATGCGCACAAGCTGATCGAGGAGGCCATGCTGGCGGCCAACGTCTGCAGCGCTGAGTTCATTGCGCAGGGCAAACAGCCCGGTCTGTTCCGCGTACACGAAGGCCCTACGCCCGAGAAGCAGGAAACCCTGCGCAACTACCTCAAGGCCATGGGCGTGCCCCACACCCTGAGCGAGAACCCGGTGCCGGGCGAGTTCCAGCACATCGCCAATGCCACCAAGGAGCGGCCCGAGGCGCAGCAGATCCACACCATGCTGCTGCGTTCCATGCAGCAGGCCATCTACACACCCAGCAACAGCGGCCACTTTGGCCTGGCCTTCGAGGCTTACACCCACTTCACCAGCCCCATCCGGCGTTACCCCGACCTGCTGGTGCACCGGGTGATCAA
The DNA here is from genome assembly GCA_964442375.1 of uncultured Hydrogenophaga sp. Lineage (GTDB taxonomy): Bacteria > Pseudomonadota > Gammaproteobacteria > Burkholderiales > Burkholderiaceae_C > Hydrogenophaga. The sequence goes on from CAYUAH010000121.1 coordinate 1,900, forward strand.
GGCCATTTTGGGCGGCAAACGTTACCAGCTGCCCAGCCTGCCCACACCGGGCGAGGCGCACGCCAAACTGAGCAAACGGCTGGCCGCGCGCGCCGCGCCGCCCACCGACCAGCCGCGCGCCAAACCCTCGGCCGACACGCTGGCCTGGCAGGCCGCCGGCCTGCACTGCAGCGCCAACGAACGCCGCGCCGACGAGGCCAGCCGCGATGTCGAGGCCTGGCTCAAGTGCAAGTACATGCGCGAGCACCTGGGCGAGGAGTTCAGCGGCGTGGTCACGGCCGTCACCGGGTTTGGCCTGTTTGTCACGCTGGATGCGATGTACGTCGAAGGCCTGGTCCACATCACCGAACTGGGTGGCGAGTATTTCCGCTTCGACGAGGCACGCCAGGAGCTGCGCGGCGAACGCACGGGCATCCGCTACCACCTGGGTTCCCGGGTGCAGGTGCAGGTCAGCCGCGTCGATCTCGATGGCCGGCGCATCGATTTTCGGCTGGTGAACGAAGGCGACGAATTGCTGGCGCGCGCCATGCGCGACAAGGCCGGTGGCGAGGGTGGCGGTGCAGCTGCGTCGCGCAAGCGGACGGCACCTGCGGGCGCTGAAGCGCGCCAGGGCGCGCCCGCGCCCCGGGGTGCCAAGCGCGACCGCGCCGACAAGGGCGGTGCATCGCGCACCGCTGGCAAACGCGCGGGGCGCAGCGGCGGAGGCAGCCGCGGCGGCGCGCCGTCCTCACGCAAGGGACCACGTTGACATGTCGGTACTGCTGTTTCTGCTGGACTCGGTGTTTTTCGCGCTGATCGCGGCCTGTCTGTTGCGCGCCTGGATGAACACCCGGCGCATCCGCATGACCCAGCAACCCGGCCCCTTTGTGATGGCGCTGACCAACTGGCTGGTGGGGCCCCTGCGCCGTGTGCTGCCGCGCCGCCTGGCGCAGCACGATATGGACATGGGCAGCCTGCTGGCGGCCGTGTTGCTGTCGCTGCTGTACGCGGCCGTGGTGCTGGCGCTGGTGGGGGGGCTGTCGGCTCTCATGGGGCTGTTCGGCATGCCGTTTCTGGCCGTCAAGATGCTGTTGCGCTCGGCCATTCAGCTCATCATGCTGCTGGCCTTTGTCTACGCCATCCTGTCGTGGGTGCAGCCGCAGGCGTCGGTGGGCCACATGATGGCCCGCCTGGTGGAGCCGCTGCTGGCGCCGATTCGCCGCGTGCTGCCGCTGATCGGGGGTGTGGACCTGTCGGTGCTGGTGCTGATCCTGCTGATGCAGGTGGGCCTGATCGTGCTGGGCTGATCAGCGCCGTCCCAGGTGGCGCACCAGGCCGGCGGCGGTCAGCCGGCCATCGAACTCGTCCCGCCAGGTATCCGCAACCTGCCCGTGCCGGTGCACGGCGGCGCAGGTGGCGAGGAAGGTCTCGGGCGGTGCGACCGCCAGGCTGGCGCCCAGCAGGCCGGCCAGCACATCGCCGGTGCCTGCCGTGGCCAGGCGCGCGTTGCCGGTGGGGTTGATGACCGGTGTGCGCCCGGGCTGGGCCACCACGCTGCCCGAGCCCTTGAGCACGCACATCACGCCCAGTTGATCGGCCAGCCGCTGGGCCGATGCCACCCGGTCGGCCTGCACTTCGCGGGTGCTCAGGCCCAGCATCCGTGCAGCCTCGAGCGGGTGGGGCGTGATGGCGGTGGCCGCATGGCCACGGGCCTGCTCGCGCGCGCGCAGCGCTTGCACCAATGCGGGCGAGGCCGCCACTTGGTTGAGCGCGTCGGCGTCCAGCACCAACACCTGGCTGTGGGCGATCACCGCTGGCAGCCACGGGGCCAGCGCGTCGCCGCCGCCACAGCCACAGACAACCGTGCTGCGCTCAAGCCAGGTGGGGGTGAGCTGGGTGGTGCTGCGCACCATCAGTTCCGGGGTCTCGGGGTCCCAGTGCAGCGATGGCGTGCCGGGGGCGTCCAGCGGCACCAGGTAGACCCGGCCGGCGCCGCCGTGCAAGGCCGCACGTGCGGCCAGAACGGCGGCGCCGCTCATGCCGGCCCCACCGACCAGCAAGCCTTGGCCACCGATCACCACCACGTCGCCGTGGCTGCCTTTGTGGTTGCTGTGCGGACGTACTTGGTTCACTGGCGGCGCGGTGCCCAGCCAGGCGTCGGGTGGGGTGTCCAGGGCACAGCCCAGGTCGTCCAGCCACACCTCGCCTGCCGCATCGCGGCCGTGGGCGGTGAACAGGCCGGGCTTGAGGGTCAGCAGGCTCAGCGTGTGGCGTGGCCCATTGGAGGGCGTCGGGTCGCCGATGGTGCCGGTGTCGGGGTGCAGGCCGCTGGGCAGGTCCACGCACAGCACGGGGCAGGTCGCTTGGTGCATGGTGGCCAGCCAGGGCAAGGCTGGGCCGCCGCTGCGCCCGCCCAGCCCCAGCAGCGCATCGATGGCGCAGTCGGTGTCGGGCGGGGCATTGTCCACCCAGTGCAGCCCGGCTTGCTGGGCCTCCTGCCAGGCCCAGGAGGCGTCCGCCGGCAGGCGCGCGGGGTTGCCCTGCCAGCTCACTGACACGCGCACGCCCGAATCCCGCGCCCACCGTGCCAAGTGACAGGCGGCCAGCAGACCGTCGCCGCCGTTGTTGCCAGGACCGCAAGCCACCCACACGTGGCGGGCATGGGGGTACAGCGCGCGCGCCCATTGCGCCACGGCCAGGCCAGCGCGCGCCATCAGGGTGTGGGGCGGCAGCGCGGCCAGATACCGGCCTTCCAGCGCCCGCGTGCTGGCCGCGCTGAACAGGGGCCAGGCGCGGTCGGGGGTGATGCGCTGAATCATGTGAACCTCACGCTTGCAGGCGCATGGGGGAGAGCGCGGTGGCGTCCAGGCCAGGGTCGCGGCCGCCCAGCTGGTCGGCCAGCACGCGCGCGCTGCCGCAGCTCAGGGCCCAGCCGCTGGAGCCGTGGCCCAGGTTCAGCCACAGGCCCGGCACGGTGCTGGCGCCCACCAGCGGCGGGCCGTCGGGCAGCATGGGGCGGGCGCCTTTCCAGGTCTGCATCTGGCCGCCGGTGCGGCCGTGGCGGGCTGAGCCGGGGAACCAGTCGTACAAGACCTTGTGCAAGGTGTCGAAGGCGCGCTTGCCGTGTCGGTCCACCCGGCCGCCGATCTCGGCACCGCCGGCCACCCGCACGCGCTGGCCCAGGCGCGAGATGGCGACCTTGTAGCGCTCGTCCATCACGGCCGACACCGGGGCGTCCATGTCCTCGCGCACCGCCATGCTGATGGAGTGGCCGTAGACCGCAGTCAGGGGAATGTGCACGCCCAGTGGGCGCGCCAGCGCGGCGCTGTGCACCCCGGCGCTCAGCACGATGGCGTCGAAGGCCTGCGCTTCGGCGGGGTCTTGGCCTTCGCGCGGGCGCGCCCACACGCGGCTGGGCTGTGCCTCGATGCGCGTGACCTCGGTGCCAAATTCGAAGCGGCAACCCAGCGCCTGCGCCTCGTCCTTCAATTGCAGCGCGAACTGGCGGCAGTTGCCCACCTCGTCGCCCGGCACGTGCACGGCGCCCGTCAGGGGGGTGTCGGCGTTGAGCGCGGGCTCCACGACCCGTGCCACGTGGCCAGGCACCTCGTGAAAGGCGATGCCCAGCTCGCGCAGCACTTGCAGTCCCGGTTGCACCATGGCGCTGTCCTGTGCGTCGCGCAGCAGCACCATGAAGCCTTCGCTGCGGTCGTATTGCAGCTGCAGGTCGCGTGTGAGGTGGTGCAGGCGTTTGCGGCTGTAGAAGGCCAGCTGCTGCAGCTGGCGGCGGGTGGCCATGTAGGTGCCGGCGTCGCAGGCGCGCCACCAGCGCCACATCCAGGCCAGATCGCGGGCGCTCAGGGGCCAGGCCAGCTTGACCGGGCCGTGGGCGCTGAACAGGTGCTTGAGGACTTTCTGTGGCATGCCCGGTGCGGCCCAGGGCGTGACATAGCCCGGTGCCACGATGCCGGCGTTGGCAAAACTGGTTTCCTCGGCGGCGGCGGCGCGGCGTTCGAACACGGTGACGTCGTGGCCGTCACGGCTCAACTCATAGGCGGTGGTCACGCCGATGATGCCGGCCCCGATGACGGCAATTTTCATGCGGCCTCCAGGGCGCGTTCGGCCAACTGGGCAGCGTGCAACACGCCGTCGTCGCGGCCGTTGCCGTGCCACAGCATCAGGCCCACGGGCAACTCGCCCTCGCTCTGGCAGGGCAGGGACAGGCTGCAGCCATCGAGCAGGTTGCCCAAAGCGGTGTTGCGCAGCAGGCGGGCGTTGACGGCAAAAAAGGCCTCGTCGCGTTCGGCCCCGGGCGCCACGTCGGCCAGGGGCGGCGCGACCATGGGCACCGTGGGCGAGAGCAGGGCGTCAAACGGGGCGATGGCGCGGTTGACACGGCGCATCCAGTCAGCGCGCGCGCGCTGCAGATCGATGTAGTCGCCGGCCAGCATGCTGCCGCCCCGGGTGATGCGGGCCAGCACGCGGGGGTCGTACAAGCCGCCATGCGGTTCAAGCCACGCGCGGTGTAGGCTGAAGGCCTCGGCGGCCGGGAAGGTGCAGCGGGTCTGCATGTCGGCTGCCTCGCCGAGTTCGGGCAGCGGGATGTCCACGATGTGGGCACCGGCGGCGCTCAGGCGGCTGATCGAACGCTCGAAGGCGCGCGCCACGGTGGCGTCCAGGCCGTCCAGCACGGTGTGTCGGGGCACGGCGAGGCGGCAATCGCGCAAGCTGGCGGGGCTGCGCACGATCTGGCGTGCGGCCAGCACCTCGTGCAGCAGCATGGCGTCGCGCACGCTGCGTGTCATGGCGGCCACGGTGTCCAGCGTGGTGGACAGCGGGAAAGCGCCATCGGTCGGCACCAGCTGGGCACTGCTCTTGAAGCCAACAATGCCACACAGCGCGGCGGGGATGCGGATGGAGCCGCCGGTGTCGCTGCCCAATGCGGCCCAGGCCGCGCCTGCGGCCACCGTGACCGCACCGCCCGACGATGAGCCACCGGGGATTCGGTGCGTGCTGGTATCGCAGGGATTGCGCGGCGTGCCGTGGTGCGGGTTGACGCCCACCCCCGAGAAGGCGAATTCGCTCATCTGGGTGCGGCCAAAAATCACAGCGCCGGCCGCACGCAGCCGGGCCACCGCCGCTGCATCTGCCGTGGCCACAGGGCGGTTGACGCCATCGGGGCCCAGCAAGCGTGAGCCCGCAGTGGTGGCCTGGCCAGTGACGTCAAACAGGTCTTTGACCGACACCGCGAGGCCGGCCAAGGGCATGTTGGGGAGATGCTGACCGTGGCGCTGATCAAGCGCCTGCAGTTGGCTGCGGGCGTCTGCCGCGTCAGGGGGCAACACCCAGGCGTGTTGGCAGGCGGGGGCGTGGGCGTGTGCCAAGGCTGTGTCCAGGCACCCGGCGGCGCTGAGCGTGCCATGGCGCAGGGCATCGCGCGTGGCGTGGAGGTCGGTGGAGGCGGGGTTCATGTCACCATTGTGTGCGAGCCAGCGTCCGCATTTGGCCCGCCGCCTCGGGTATTGGCACCAAACTGTTGCGTTGCAGCAAACCCGCTTGGCCTGCTATACTCCTTGGGTTTTGCTGATGGCGTGGTCCGTTGGCGAAACAAATCGCAAGCCGGCCCAACCGGGTGTTTCCTGTTCAGAGTGAACGGAGATCGGGGTCGGTTTCAGTCACAACCTCTGGAAAGAAATCCTATGCCTATCTCCATGCGCGAAATGCTGGAAGCCGGTGTCCACTTCGGTCACCAAACCCGCTTCTGGAACCCCAAGATGGCGCCGTACATCTTCGGCCACCGCAACAAGATCCACATCGTCAACCTCGAAAAGACGCTGCCCCTGTTCGAAGAGGCTGCCAAATTCGTGAAGCAGCTCGCCGCCAACCGCGGCACCATCCTGATGGTGGGCACCAAGCGCCAGTCGCGTGACCTGGTGGCCCAGGAAGCCCGCCGTGCCGGCGTGCCCTTTGTCGACCAGCGTTGGCTGGGCGGCATGCTGACCAACTTCAAGACCGTCAAGACCTCCATCAAGCGCCTGAAGGAAATGCAGGCGCAGCAGGAAGCCGGCCTGGACAGCATGAGCAAGAAAGAGCAGCTCATGTTCGCCCGCGAAATGGAGAAGCTGGAAAAAGACATCGGCGGCATCCAGGACATGACCGCCCTGCCGGACGCCATCTTCGTGATCGACGTCGGCTTCCACAAGATCGCCGTGCAAGAAGCACAGAAGCTGGGCATTCCGCTGGTGGGTGTGGTTGACACCAACCACTCGCCCGTGGGCATCGACTACGTGATCCCCGGCAACGACGACTCGGCCAAGGCCGTGGCGCTGTACGCCCGTGGCATCGCTGATGCCATCCTCGAAGGCCGTGCCAACGCCGTGAACGACGTGGTCAAGGCCGTGGCCGCTGGCGGCGACGAGTTCGTGGAAGTCAAGGAAGAAGCTTCCGCCTGATCGGCCGAAATCGGCCTCGGGCTGGTTCAAAGGGGCTCTTGTGGCCCCTTTTTCGTAACCGGCTCGCCACATTCCCCCTTCAATATTTGTATTGGCCCGACGGGGCCCATGGAGAACACCAAGATGGCTATCACCGCAAGCATGGTTGCTGAACTGCGCGCCAAGACCGACGCGCCGATGATGGAGTGCAAAAAAGCCCTGACCGAGGCCGATGGCGACATGGCCAAGGCCGAAGAGCTGCTGCGCGTCAAGCTGGGCACCAAGGCAGGCAAAGCCGCCAGCCGCGTGACCGCCGAAGGCGTGGTGGCCAGCTTCATCAACGGCAGCACCGGTGGCCTGATCGAAGTCAACTGCGAAACCGACTTCGTGACCAAGAACGACAGCTTCCTGGCCCTGGCCAACGCCGCCGCCAAGCTGGTGGCCGAGCACAACCCGGCTTCCGTGGAAGCCCTGGGTGCGCTGGCCTACGAGCAAGACAGCTTCGGCCCCACACTGGAAGACGTGCGCAAGGGCCTGATTGGCAAGATCGGCGAGAACATGAGCTTCCGCCGCTTCAAGCAGTACAGCGCCGGCACCAAGCTGGCCAGCTACCTGCACGGCACCCGCATCGGCGTGGTGGTGGAGTTCGACGGTGACGAAACCGCCGCCAAGGACACCGCCATGCACATCGCTGCCATGAAGCCCGTGGCCCTGTCCAGCGCCGACGTGCCTGCTGACCTGATCGCCAAGGAGCGTTCGGTGGCCGAAGCCAAGGCGGCCGAGTCCGGCAAGCCGGCCGACATCGTCGCCAAGATGGTCGAAGGCTCGGTGCAGAAGTACCTCAAGGAAGTGTCGCTGCTGGACCAGGTCTTCGTGAAGGCCGCCGACGGCAAGCAGACCGTGGGCCAGTACCTCAAGGCCACCAACACCACGGTCAAGGGTTTCACCCTGTATGTGGTCGGTGAAGGCATCGAGAAGAAGGTCGATGACTTCGCGGCCGAAGTGGCTGCCCAGGTGGCTGCTGCCAAGGGCGCCTGATTCTTGCCCTCTGAAGGCGGGACCGTCGTTGACGGGGCCCGCCTTTTTTTCGCGTGTTCATGGGAGGTGGGCGCCTGCCGACGCCGGGCGGCGGCGATACACTCCACGGGCACCGCAGGATTCCAATATCTCTTGAAACCCAAAGGTTGTACATGCCAGCACACAAGCGCATTCTCTTGAAATTGTCGGGCGAGGCCCTGATGGGCGACGATGCCTTCGGCATCAACCGGGCCACCATCGTTCGCATGGTCGAAGAGATTGCCGAGGTGACGCGTCTGGGGGTGGAGGTCGCGGTCGTGATCGGTGGCGGCAACATCTTCCGTGGTGTGGCCGGTGGATCGGTGGGCATGGACCGTGCCACCGCCGACTACATGGGCATGCTGGCCACGGTGATGAACTCGCTGGCGCTGGCCGACACGATGCGGCAAGAGGGCATGACGGCGCGTGTGATGTCGGCCATCAGCATCGAGCAGGTGGTCGAACCTTATGTCCGGCCCAAGGCGCTGCAGTACCTCGAAGAGGGCAAGGTCGTTGTTTTTGCCG
>CAYUAH010000122.1:0-9873 GCA_964442375.1 uncultured Hydrogenophaga sp.
GGCCGCCATGGACGTGTTTGCCGCACACGAAGCCAAGTCGCCCGAGTTCAAGAAGGTCCACCAGGACATGCGTGCCTTCCAGCGCGATCAGATCCTGTGGAGCCGCTTCTCCGAGTGGCGTTACGACGGTTTCATCACGACGGCGAAGATTTGAGGCGCGCGCTGGCCGCTGCGGGCATTCAGCCCGCTTTGGGCTTGTGCGTCTTGAGCCATTCCCGCAAGGCATCGTTCATGCGGGTTTGCCAGCCGGCACCGCCGCTGCGAAAGGCGGCCAAAACGTCACGGTCAAAGCGTATGGCGACCTGTTCCTTCTGACCGCTGCCTGTTGGGCGGCCACGGCGGCGCACGGCCACCAAGCCCGCTTGCAATTCCTCTGAGGTGAGCGGGCGGTCGTCCTCATCTTGCCCGTCCCACACATAGTGACCACCCGGTGGCGGCGTTTTCATGGCAGCCAGAATCTGCTCACGCGTCGGGTGCGTCTTGGGCGATCCACTCATAGAAGCTCTCCGATTCTTCTGCGCTGGCGGGGCGAAAACTCACGATGCGCGTAGTGCCTTCGCGAGGCAGGTGCACAAGTGACAGGACCGCCAGCCGGTCAAACACGTAGGCGAACGAGTGGACGCGGATTTCGCTCCTCCGCTCAACGGCGATGTCCAGCCGGTAGCGCGCCTCCAGTACCCAACGGGCTTGAGCAAAGTCCAGCCCATGCTTGAGCAAATTGCTGCGTCGCTTGGCTTCGTCCCAAGTCAGTTCACTCCCCATTTATTTATTGTAGATGCGATAAATCGGTCTGGCAATCCCCGTTGATACGCTTCTCCGCACGCCGACACCACCGCTTGTGCCTGGGTTTCGTCATAGGTGTGGCTGGTGCTGTTGCGCATTTCCCGCCAGCGGCGCCATGCCAGGGGGGTACTCAACAGGCCAGCGTCAGCGGCACGTGGGGCGTCATGTCCCCATCCTCTACATTCAGCATTCCATTCACAGGAACCCCCATGCCACGCCCCATCCTCGACGAATCCGCCCTGCATCCCGCCATCCGCGCCAAAGTGGCCGGGCTCAACCATGAGCTGCTGGCCCAGGTGCAGGCGGCAGTGGCCACCCACCCGCTGGTGGTGCTGGGCATGGCCGGCAACCCGTTTGTGGGCCGGGCCCGCAAGCTGCTGGGCGACGCCGGGCTGGCGCACGAATACATCGGCATCGGCAGCTATTTCGCCGAATGGCGCCGGCGCAATGCGCTCAAGATGTGGACCGGCTGGCCCACTTTTCCCATGGTGTTCGTGCGCGGCACGCTGATCGGCGGCGCCGATGACCTCAAGCGCCTGATCGCCTCGGGCGAACTGCAGAAGCTATTGGCCGCCTGACGCGGCCGCACGTGCGGCTGCGGCCCGCAGCTTGTCTTTTTTGCTGGGCCGCTTGCCCTTGATGCCGCCCCCGCCGGGCGCCAGTGGCGGCGGCACTTCCGTGGGTTCGAAGCCGGGCAGCACTTCCAGCGGCAGGCTCAGGCCCTGGCGCTTTTCAATCAGGCGCCAGTGCGCCAACTGGGCGGCGGTGACGAAGCTGATGGCCAGGCCCTCGGCCCCCGCGCGCCCGGTGCGGCCGATGCGGTGCACGTGGTCCACCGCCGAACGCGGCAGGTCGTAGTTCACCACCACCGGCATGTCGGCGATGTCGATACCGCGCGCGGCCAGGTCGGTGGTCACCACCACGTCCCAACGCTTTTCCTTGAACTCGCCCAGCACCTCTTGCCGCGCGCCCTGGCTCAGGCCGCCGTGGAAAGGCGTGGCGTACAGCTCGCCGCGGTTGAGCTTGCCCGCCACCACGGTGGCCGCGTGCTGCGTGGCCACAAACACCAGCACGCGCGGCCATTGATGCGTTTCGATCAGCTGGCGCAGCAACTGGGTGCGGCGCGTGCTGTCCACCTGGATGGCGCGCTGCTGCACCATGGGCGCCTCGGCGTCGGTGGCCGGCACGTCGATGCGTTGCGGCTGGCGCAGCAGGCCGGTGGCCAGCGCCTGCACGCCATCGGGAAAGGTGGCCGAAAAAAACAGGTTCTGCCGGCGCGCGGGCAGTTGGGCCAGCACGCGCTGCAGCTCGTCGGCAAAACCCAGGTCGAGCAGGCGGTCGGCTTCGTCCAGCACCAGGGTGGCCACATGGCCCAGCCGCAGGGCGTTGTGGTCCACCACGTCCAGCAGGCGGCCGGGCGTGGCCACCACCACGTCGGCGCCGCCGCGCAAGGCCATGAGCTGGGGGTTGATGGACACACCGCCAAACAGCACCACCACCTTGGGGCGCAGGGGCAGGTCCTGCGCCAGCGCGCGCAACACCTCGCCCACCTGGGCGGCCAGCTCGCGTGTGGGCACCAGCACCAGGGCGCGCGCACGGCGTGGCGAGGCAGGTGGCTGTTGCACAAAGCTTTGCAGCAGCGGCAGCACGTAGCTGGCGGTTTTGCCCGAGCCAGTTTGTGCCGTGGCCAGCACGTCGGCCCCGCTGAGCGCCACCGGAATGGCCTGGGCCTGTATGGGTGTGGGTGCGGCGAAACCCATGGCCTGGGCGGCGTGGGCAAGGGCGGGCGCAAGGCCCAGGGCGGTGAATGGCATGGCGGTGGTGTGGGTGGGGGCGTGCAGTGTAGCGGCGCCTCGCCCGGTGTGGCCTGCCGTCAGGCGGCGCGGGCCGCCACGCTCAGGTGGCTGTGGCGCACCCGCCAGTACAACCAGCCCGCGATGCTCAGGTTGAGCAGGTTCCAGGCGATGCCGTTGAGGAAGGCCGCGTGGTAGCTGCCGGTGAGGTCGAACACCCAGCCCGACATCCAGCCGCCCAGTGCCATGCCCACCAGCGTGGCCATGATGACGGCGCCCACGCGCGCACCGGCTTCCTGCGGCGGAAAGTGCTCGCGCACGATGATGGCGTATGAGGGCACGATGCCGCCCTGGAACAGCCCGAACAGCCCCGAGATGACGTACAGCGGCACCAGGCCGTCAAACGGCAAAAACAGCAGCAGCGCCACGCCCTGCAGGGCCGAACCCAGCAGCAGCGTGCGAATGCCGCCGATGCGGTCGCAGATCAGGCCCGACACCAGGCGGCTGACGATGCCACAGGCCAGCATGAGGGAGAGCATTTCGGCGCCACGCGCCGCGCCAAAACCGAGGTCGGTGCAGTAGGCCACGATGTGCACCTGGGGCATGGACATGGCCACACAACAGGCCACGCCGGCCACACACAGCAGGGCCTGGGCGTGGCCCACGGGCAGGCCGAAGGGGCGGTCGGTGCTGACGGCGCGCAGGTCGCCGCCCGCAGGCTGGATCACCAGCAGCGGCGGGCGCTGGCGCATGCGCCGCGCCAGCAGCAGCATGCCGCCGCCACACAGCAGGCCCATCAGCACATAGGTGTGGCGCCAGCCAATCGTCTCAATGCCCCATTGCACCAGCGGCGGCCACACGGTGCCGGCCAGGTAGTTGCCGCTGGCGGCCACCGCCACCGCGATGCCGCGCCGCTTGTTCCACCACAGGGCCGTGTCGGCCAGCAAGGGCGCGAAGGTGGACGAGCTGCCCAGCATGCCCAGCAACAGCCCATGGGCCAGGCCAAAGGTCCAGATGCTGCCCGACAACCCGGCCCACACGAAGCCCGCGCACACCGCCACCGCGCCCACCTGCAGCACCGGGGTGATGCCGTGTTTGTCGGCCAGTTTGCCGGTCCACAGGCCGCCCAGGCCCAGGCACACCATCATCAGCGTGTAGGGCAGGGCGGCGCTGCCCCGGCCCACGCCGAACTCGGCCTGGACCGCTGGCAGCACCACGGCCACCACGTACATGCCGCTGTTGCCCAGTGTCACCAGGCCCAGCACCGTGAGCAGGCGCAGTGCGGCCTGGCGCGAATCGATGAGGCTGGGGTCGGCGGGATGGGTGCTGGTCATGGCGCCAGCTTAACGCGCTGCGCGGCCTTGCGCCGCAGCAGCACCAGCGCCAACCAGCTGTGGCCGCTCACGCCCACGATGCCCAGCAGCACCAGACCGGCGCCGGCCACGAAGCGCGGCTCCAGCGGCTCGCCCAGCAGCCACACGCCAAAGGCCACGCCAAACAGCGGCGTGAGAAAGGAGAACACCCCGAGCTGGGACGCCAGGTACTTCTTGAGCAGCCAGAACCACAGCAGAAAGCTGGCGAAGGACACGACGACCGACTGGAAGGCCAGGTTGCCCCAGGCCATGGCGGTGGGGCGTATGTCGGCCTGCCCCATGAAGAGGGCGGCCGGCAGCAACAGCACGCAGGCGGCCACCAGCTGGTACAGCAGGGTCTGGGTGGCCGGCGCCTGGCCCAGCTTGGTGCTGCGCAACACCACGGTGGTGGCGCCCCAGGCCATGCCGCCCAGCAGGCCCAGCGCGTCGCCCAGCAGCATGTCGGCATTGATCTGGGGGGGGCCGCGCTGGGCAGTGCTGGCGTGGCCGCTGAAGGCCAGCACGATGCCGCCAAAGGTCACCGCAATGCCCAGCCACTGCAGCGGCTTGAGACGCTCGGCCGGCAGCTGCCAGTGCAGGCCCAGGGCAGCGAACAGCGGCGCGGTGTAGAGAAAGACCACCATGTGCGAGGCACTGGTCAGCCGCATGCCCAGGCCCACCAGCAGGTATTCAAGCGCAAACAGGCTGCCCACCACCACACCGGGCCAGAAGGTCCCATCGCGCAGCGACATGCGCTCGCCGCGCCACCACATCACCGCGCCCACCAACAGGGCCGCGATGCCCGAGCGCAGCGACACCTGCATCAGCGGCGACATGTCAGGCGCGGTGGCCTTCATGGCCACCTGTTGCAGGCCCCAGAGCATGCACAGCAGCAGCATCAGGCCCATGGCCAGGGAGTCGATGGGTTGGCGCGAGGTGGACATGCGGTGATTGTGGGTTGTCCTGGCTGCGCCGAATGGCGAGAATCGGACAAGCGATGGCGCAAGCCTGCCATTGCGCACCGCACGCCCCATGTCCGCCACGTCCCGTCACCTGCGCCAGCCGCCGTTCCACGACGCGCTGCCCGCGCCCATCTACTTCCGTGCCACCTGGGTGCCGGCCGAGACGGCCTACCCGCGGCACCGCCATGCCTGGGGCGAGTTCGTCTATTCGTTCAGTGGCGTGATGGAGGTCAAGATGGCCGACCGCCACTACACCGCACCGCCGCCCTATGGCATCTGGCTGCCGCCGCAGGTGGAGCACACCGGCCTGAACCACGCCGAGACCTGCCACTGCTCGCTCTACGTCAGCGCGTCCTTGTGCGACCCCATGCCGCGCGACCCTTGCGTGCTGATCGCCAGCCCGCTGCTGCGTGCCTTGCTCGACCACCTGCGCCAAACGCCGTCCAACATGGCGCCCCCACCTGAACACGAGCGCCTGCTGCGGGTGGTGGTGGATCAGCTGGCGCAGGCGCCGCGCGCCGGCAGCTACCTGCCCAGCTCCGACGACCCGCTGCTGGCGCCGGTGCTGCAGGCCTTGCAGGCCACGCCGGGCGACAACCGCAGCCTGGCCGACTGGGCGCGCGTGGTGCACACCACCGAGCGCACTCTGGTGCGGCACTGCCAGCGCGATCTGGGCATGGGTTTCGTCGAGTGGCGCCAGCGCCTGCGCATCGTCAAGGCGCTGCCCCGGCTGGAGGCGGGTGAAAAGATCGAGGCCATCGCCTTCGATCTGGGCTACGCCAGCGTGTCGGCTTTCATCGCCATGTTCCGCCGGCTCATGGGCGTCACGCCCGATGCCTTGCGCAAAGGCTCAGTCGCGACACACCCGGTTGCGCCCTTCTGACTTGGCGCGGTAGAGCGCCATGTCGGCGCGGTGCACCGCTTCTTCCTCGTTTTTGTCGGCACCACGCGCCACCGACACCCCCACGCTGACCGTGAGCTCGCCCACCACCGGGAAGGCCTGCGTGGCCACGGCCTGGCGGATTTTTTCGCCCAGCGTCAGCGCGCCCTCGGCCTGGGTGTCGGGCAGCAGCACCAAAAACTCCTCGCCGCCGTAGCGCGCCACGAAGTCGGTGACACGTGCGGCGCCTTGCAGCACCCGCGCCAACTGACGCAGCACCTCGTCGCCCGTTTCGTGGCCGTAGGTGTCGTTGATGCGTTTGAAGCGGTCGATGTCAATGAACAGCACGGCGTAGGCGCTGCCATGGCGCTTCATGCGCAGGAACTCCTGGCGCAGGCGCTCGTTGGTGGACAAGCGGTTGTTGAGCTGGGTCAGCACGTCGGTGTGGCTCAGGCGCTGCAGCGCCTCGTTGGCGGCGGTCAGCGAGGCGGTGCGCGTCGCCACCGCCTCTTCGAGGTGGCGCACGTGCACCTGGCGCGATTGTTCCAGTGCCAGTTCCGCTTCCCGGCGCGGCGTGATGTCGAGCACGCTGCCACGCACCTCCACCAGCTGGCCCAGTGCGTCGCGCACCGGTTCGCCCTTGAGCTGCAGCCAGAGCGTGCGGCCATCGGCACGCCGGGCCGGCAGCTCCAGTTCATAGGTGTCGCCGCAGCGCAATGTCTGCAGGTTGGTGGCCTTGAGCTCCAACCAGGTGGCTTCATCGAGCACCGTGCCACGCAGTTCGGCGAACGTCCGCACGTCGCGGCCCAGCATTTCGCGCACCGATTCCGATACCACCACGGCGTCGGCCACCGGCTGGTAGCGCCAGACGCCAAAACCGGCCAGGCGGTGGGCCTCGTCCAGTTCGGACGCACGCGCCGCCAGCTGGCGGGCCGTCTGCCGCAAGACATCGCTGACCTCGGCGCTCTCACGCAAGTGCAGCGCGTGTTCGGGCCAGGCCGAGCCTTCGCGCAGCGCCATGGCTTGCTGGTTGAGCGCGCGCAGCGAGTCGGCGATGCGGCGGGCAGCCATCCAGGCCAGCAGCAGGCCCAGGCACAGCAAGGCCAGCATGGCCAGGCCCAGGGTTGCCAGGCGGCGCTGCAGGCCGCGCTCCAGCGTCGCCTGGGTGATGCCAACGCCCACGCTCCAGCCAGTGGCTTCGGAGCGGCTCCACACCGACAGCGTGGGCACGCCCTCGCGGGTCACGGTTTTCATGGCGCCTTCGGGGCTGGCCAGGATGCGCGCGATGTACTCGGCCGTGCCCTTTTGCCCCACGTAGATCTCGGGCGAGATGGTGCGCGCGACGATGGTGCCGGTGGGGTCGAAGATGCCCGCCAGTTGCTCGGCGGGAAAACGCTGGGCCGTCAGGATGCCGGCAAAGTCGGACGGCAGCAGGCCCAGGCTCAGCACCAGGTGCACCTGGCCTTTGCGCCACACCGGCACGTCCACGCTGAGCACCGGCTTGCCCAGCACGCCACCGGTGTAGAGGGCGGAGATCACGGGCTGCCGGCTGGCAATCACCTGCTGTACCGATGCGGGATTGCCGGCGCGCGGCAGGGCGCCGCCCGGTGCCGCCAGGGTGTTGAGCACCTGCTGGCCCTGCGGGTCGCTGAGCACCACGTTCATGCCCACGCCGGTGGCCGCCAGCACTTCGCGGGCATGGGCGTGAAAGGCGGCCATCTCGCCGGCGGCCAGGTGCTCCGAGGCCGCCAGGGTCAGCGCGCTGGCGCGGGCGATGAGCAACTGGTTGTCTACCGCCCGCACGAGCGCGCGCGCGGTGGTGATCATGTCGTGTTCCAGCTGGGCCCGGCCTTCGCGGTATTGCAGCCCGAACATCACACCCGTGCCCACCATGCCGGGCAGCAGGCAGGCCAGCACCAGCCACAGCAACACCGAACCGATGCGCCAACGACGAACGGCCGCAGGAGCGGCCGTGGATCGGGCGTTGGACGAGGGTGGGGACATGGGGCCTACCGGTACGGGCCCGAGTATAGGCAAGGGCGCACCGGGCGCCTTTGCCACCGCCCTCAGGCGGGCGTCACTGGACCTGCTGAATGCCGGCCAGCACCCAGCCGGCGTTGCCCTGGCGGGGCTTGGTCAGGTGCCAGACTTCATCGAACGAGGTGGTCAGGGTGCTGTCTTCGCGCAGCGTGCCGGTGAAGCGCACGCTCACCACGTAGCGTTGATCGTCCTCGGCCACGTCGGTCACGTCGGCTTCCACCGTCAGCACCTCGGTGGTCTGGGCGGCACCCGCGCGCTCGCTCAGGTCCATCTTCAGTTCGGCAAACATCTCAGGCGTGGTGAAGCCGCGTATGTCGTCCAGGTTGCCGGCGTCGTTGGCGGCCTGCAGGCGGATGAACTGCACCTTGGCGTTGCGCACGAAGGCGGGCACGTCGAAGTCGGCCGGGATGCGGCGCTGTGGGGTTTCGGCCAGGTTGGCGCCGATCATGGAGCCGGTCGAGGACGAAGCGCCGGCGGGCATGGCGGTGTCGAACGAGCGCGCGGCAGGCGCACCGGGCTGGGCACCGGCACCTGCACCGGCGTAGGCCATGCTGTTCTGGCCGCCTTGCGCGGCAGCGCGCTTGCGCATCACCAGGCCAATCACCGCGATCACGGCGAAGGCCAGCAGGCCCATCATCAGCATGGAGGCCAGTTCTTCACCAAAACCCAGGTGCGAGGCCAGTGCGGCGATGCCCAGACCCGCGGCGATGCCGGCCAGCGGGCCCATCCACGAACGCTTGGGCGCTGCGGCCGCAGCGGTGGCGCCAGCGGCAGCACCTGCCGGGGCGGCGGCGGCGGCGGGCGAGGCCGGGGTTTGTGCCGGGGTGGCGGTGGGGGCTTTTTCGGTGCTGCCCTGGCGCTGCATGCCGGTGGACTTGCCGCCGCCGATGCGCTTGGCTTCGGCATCGCTCACGCCCACGGCCAGGCCCAGCGAGAGGACCAGGGCCAATGCGGAAAGGAATTTCATGGGGTCTCCATCAGGTGTGGTTGAAACAGCAGCAGGGTAGCTGAAGTGGGTGTGCGAAAAAACAAGATGATTTGTGAATTATTCTCTTAAAAAACAGGAGTATTTTTGCTCGCGCCAACTCGGTTAGGCTATGTCCACCATGCCAAACCACGCCGTGATTGAAACGCTGCTGCAGGCCCGCCGCAGCGCCGCCGCCGCCGACGCCCTGCCGTTGGAGCATGCCTTGCGCGATGCCGACGACGCCTACGCCGTGCAGGTCGCCGTGCTGGCGCAGCTCGGCGGCAACGCGGGTGTGCCGCAGCACTGGAAGTCGGGCGGTCCCAGCCGTGACTTGCCCCTGACCCACGCCCCGCTGCCGCCCGCCGGCGTGTGGGCCAGCCCGGCCACGGCGGGCGAGTGGCCGCTGCACCAGCGTGGCATTGAAATCGAAATCGCGCTGCGTCTGGGGACGGCGGTGGATGCCGCCGCTGCGGAAAAACTGCTGCCCGACGCGGTGGACGGCCTGATCGACGCCATGGCCGTGTCCATTGAAATCGTGGATTCGCGCTGGCAGCAGGCCTCGGCAGCCGCGCCCTTGTTGCGGCTGGCGGATTTCCAGTCGCACGGGGCCTTGGTGCTGGGCGACTGGGTGCCCTACGTCCGGCGCGACTGGGCTGCCCAAGCTTGCCAGGTGACCGTGGGCACGCAACCGCCTCTGCTGCGCCAAGGCAGCCATTCCCTGGGCGATCCGGCCTGGCTGCTGCCGCAGTGGCTGCAGCGCGCCTGCGCCATGTATGGCACGGTGCCGGCCGGCACCGTGGTCACCACCGGCACCTGGGTGGGCATCGTGCCGGCCCAGCGTGGCGACGCGGTGGTGGCAGTGTTTGATGGCATCGGTGAGGCCCGGGTGCAGCTCTGACGCAACCCACGCCGGCGCTCAGGCGGGTGTTTCCCAGCGCCGCAGGGCGTGCCGCAAGCCCCACAGCAGCGGGAGCACGCCAACACCGACCGCCAGCGCCAGGCCCAGGGTGGCCGCATCGGGCAGGTCAAAACCGAACAGCGTGCGCAAGGCCGGCACGCCCAAGACCAGCGCCAGCATGGCCAGCGTCAGCAGCAC
>CAYUAH010000123.1:0-9748 GCA_964442375.1 uncultured Hydrogenophaga sp.
TGACGCGGTGCAGCATGCGCACGTCGTCGGCCAGCGCCCAGTGCACCAGCACCGGCGCCTCGCCCTCGGCCTGCAGGCCGTCGAGCATGCGCTGCGCGCGCGCCAGCTGCCCCGCCAGCACCGCCTCGGCGAGCTTGAAGGCGTCGTAGCGGGCCACGTTGAGCACCGCGCTTTCCACCTGCTCAAACGACAACTCGCCCTCGGGAAACAGCAGGCCCAGCTTCTGAATTTCCTGGTGCGCGGCCAGCAGGTTGCCTTCCACACGATCGGCAAAAAACTGCAGCGTGTGCTGGCCAGCCTCGCCCGCTTGCACACGCTGACCTTGCGCCAGCAGGCGCTGGGCGATCCACTGCGGCAAGGCCTGGCGTTCGATGGGATCGGTGCGCACCGTGACGCCGTTGGCGTCCAGCGCGCCAAACCAGGCGCCCTTCTGGGTGGCGCTGTCCAGGCGTGGCAGGAACACCAGCGTGAGCACGCTGTCGTTGCCACGCGCGGCCTCGGCCAGTTGTTGCAAGGCCTGCGAACCGTCCTTGCCGGGCTTGCCCGACGGGACACGGATTTCCACGATCTGCCGGTCGGCGAACAGACTCAGCGAACCCCCGGCGGCCAGCACCTCGCTCCAGTCGAAATGGGCGCCCGCCACGGTGAACACGCTGCGGTCGGTGTAGCCGGCCGCACGTGCGGCGCGGCGCAGGGCGTCGGCACACTCCTGCTGCTGCAGCGGCTCGTCGCCGTACAGCGTGTACAGGCTTTTCATGCCACGCTGGAGATGCTGGGTGAACTGGGCCGAGGGGACTTGCATCGCGGCGAGTGTATCGCCGAGGGTGCGTCGCAACGGCGCCACAAGGCCTGACGCGCTTCCCCACCCAATTCGACGGACGGTGATACTGGACGGCTTCACGGCCAGCACGCACCCCCCGCCATGCCCCTGTTCGCCGCCACCGTCTTTCTCTCCGCCTTCCTGCTGTTCCAGGTCCAGCCCATCGTCGCCAAGATGATCCTGCCCTGGTTCGGCGGCTCGTCCTCGGTGTGGACGCTGTGTTTGGTGTTCTTCCAGATGGAACTGCTGCTGGGCTATGCCTACGTGCACTGGGTGCACGAAAAGCTGCGCCCGGCGCGCCAACCCTGGGTCCACGGCGTGCTGCTGCTGCTCAGCCTGGCCACGCTGCCGGTGGTGGCCGACCCGGCCTGGAAGCTCACGGCCCAGGCCCGGCCCACCTGGAGCGTGCTGGGCGTGCTGGCGACCACGGTGGGCGTGCCCTACCTCATGCTGTCCACCACCGGGCCGCTGATGCAGGCCTGGTTCGCGCGCAGCTTCGTGCACCAGGGCCAGCAGACCTACCGGCTCTACGCCCTGTCCAACCTGGCCTCCATGCTGGCCTTGCTGTCCTACCCGGTGCTGGTGGAGCCGCGCCTGGCGGTGCGACCCCAGGCCTGGTTGTGGTCGGCAGGCTACGCGCTGTTCGTGCTGTGCTGCGTGGCCACCGCCGCCTACACGCTGCGGCGCCAACAGCGCAATGGGCACACCGAACAAGTGCACGAAGACGCGCCCCGCCCGCCCTGGCGCGAAATCGCGCTGTGGGTGGGCCTGGCGGCCTGCGCGTCCACTCTGCTTCTGGCCCTCACACGCCACCTCACACAAGACGTGGCGCCCGTGCCTTTTTTGTGGGTGCTGCCGCTGGCCCTGTACCTGCTGAGCTTCATCCTGTGTTTTGACGCACCGCGTTACTACGCGCGGGGGCTGTTCCTGGCGGCGCTGCCGCTGTCCTTCTTGGCGCTGGACCGCGTGATGGACGGCGGGCTGGACGTGCCCTGGCTGGTGGCCCTGCTGTGCAGCGCGCTGTTCGTGTGCTGCATGGTCTGCCACGGCGAGCTGGTGCGGCGCAAGCCGGCCCTGCGCCACCTCACGCTGTTCTACCTCATGCTGTCGGTGGGGGGCGCGCTGGGCGGCCTGTTCGTGGGCCTGCTGGCGCCAGCGGTCTTCAGCGCCTACTTCGAGCTGCCCATCGCCCTGTGGGCCACCGCGCTGCTGGTGGGCTGCGCGCTGTGGAAGGAGATCGGCCACCGCGCGCCGCGCTGGGGACGTGCGCTGCTGGTGCTGGCCCTGCTGCTCTGGGGCGTGCGACTGGTTGGCGTTTCTCTCGACTACGTGCGCGGCTACACCGAGGTGCTGCGCAACTTCTACAGCCAGACCCGCATCGAGGACGGCGTGGAAGAGGGCCTGGGCCCCGTGCGCAGCATGGTGCACGGGCGCATCACCCACGGCGAGCAGTACCTGCAACACCCCGGCAAGGCCACCGCCTACTACTGCGAGCGATCCGGCGTGGCGCGTGCCCTGGCCGCCCTGCCCACGGACCGGCCGCGCCAGATCGGCGTGGTCGGCCTGGGCGCCGGCACGCTGGCCGCCTACGGCCGCGCAGGCGACCAGATGCGCATGTACGAGATCAATGACCAGGTGCTGGACCTGGCGCGCCGCCACTTCAGCTACCTGGGCAACACGTCAGCGCGCATCGTGCCGGTGCTGGGCGACGGCCGCCTGATGCTGGAGCGCGAACCGCCCCAAGGCTTCGACCTGCTGGCCATGGACGCCTTCTCGGGCGATTCCATCCCCACCCACCTGGTGACACAGGAGGCCTTCAGCGCCTACGCCCGCCATCTGCGGCCAGATGGCCTGCTGGCGGTGCACATCACCAACACCCACCTGGACCTGCGTCCGGTGATGGCCGCAGCCGCCCGGCACCTGGGCAAGGTGGCCCTTGTGCTGGAACTCGGGCGCGGCCACGGCGACCCGTTCTGCCGCCGCTCCTCGTGGGCGGTGTTCGTCTCGCCCGAACGGGCCAGGGCGCTGCCGGCGGCGCTGCAAGGGGCCGAGGTGCTGCAGGAAAGCCCCGGTTTCCGTCCCTGGACCGACACCTTCTCCAACCTCTTCGACATCCTCAAATAAGGCCACTGCGAGCGCGCTGGCTCAATCGTCGTCGTCCCGGTGGCTGCTGCGCCCGATGGCGCGCAACAGCCAGATGCCGAACACCACCGCACTGGCAAAACCCAGCAGGCCAAAGGCGGGCAGACCGAACAGCGTGGGGCCGCCCTGCACGGTGAGCACGATGGAGGACCCGATGATGAGGGCGGCCACCACCAGGGCCATGCTCAGGCGATTGGCTGCGCGGTCGATCTGGTCGCCCACACGTTTGAGGTGGGCCAGCTCGATGGCCACCTGCAAACGACCGCGGCGCGCGTTGCGCAACAAGCGGCCGAGGTCATCGGGCAACTGCTCCAGCGCGCCCAGGCTTCGGCGCAGCAGCGACCAGCCGCGCTGCGCCAGGGCTTTGGGCTGGTAGCGCGCGCGCAGCACGCGTTTGAGCAGTGGGAGGGCTTCGGTGGCCATGTGGAAGCCCGGGTCCAGCCCACGGCCCATGCCTTCGAGCGTGATGAAGGACTTGATGAGCAAGGCCAGATCGGACGGCAAGCCCAGCTTGTGTTCGCGCAGGATGGTGGTGACATCGGCCAGCATCTGGCCCAGGCTGAGCTTGGCCAGCGACACGCCGTGGTACTGGTCCACAAAAGCCTCGATCTCGCTTTCCAGCTGGGCGGTGTCGATGCCGTGGGCATCGCCTGCCCAGTCCAGCAGCACGTCGGCCACGGCCTGGGCACGATGCTCCACCAGGCCCAAGAGCAGGCGCAGCAAGTCATCGCGGCGGCGCTCGCTCAGGCGCCCGGCCATGCCAAAGTCGATGAAGGCGATGCGGTTGCCTGGCAGATAGAACACGTTGCCGGGGTGCGGATCGGCATGGAAAAAGCCGTCCTCCACGATCATCTTGAGCACCGCGCCAGCGCCACGCCGCGCCAGCAGCTGGCGGTCGAAACCGGCCTCGGGCGTGAGGCGGTCCAACTGGTGGCCGGGCACACCGTCGAGAAAATCCTGCACGTTGACGCGGGCACCGGTGTGGGCCCAGTGCACGCGCGGGATGACGATGTGTTCCAGCGCGGCCAGGTTGTTCGCAATGCGCTCGGCGTTGCGGCATTCGTTGGCCAGGTCCAGCTCGCGCCGCAGCGAGCGCGCGAACTCGCGCACCAGCAACTGCGGCCGGTAGGGCTTGAGCGCGGGCAGTTCGGCTTCGGCCAGTGCGGCCAGGCGCTCCAGCAGGCGCAGATCGGCCTCGATGGTGTCGATGATGCCGGGGCGGCGTATCTTGACCACCACCTCGGTGCCGTCGTGCAGCTGCGCACGGTGCACCTGCGCAATGGACGCAGCGGCCAGCGGCTCGGTGTCAAAACGCGCGAACACGGCCTCGGGTTCGCCGCCGAGGTCCTCGCGCAGCTGCGTGCGCAGGCTCTCCAGCGGCAGCGCGGGCACCTGGCTGTGCAGCTTCTCGAATTCGGCGATCCACTCCGGTCCGAACAGGTCGGCGCGCCCTGCCAATATCTGCCCAAGCTTGACGAAGGTGGGGCCCAGCTCTTCCAGCGCCAGCCGCACCTGCACGGGAGGTGGCAAGCGGGCCAGGTCGGCGGCGTGCTCCCAGCGCAGGGCGTGGCCGGCGCGCTCCAGTGCATCGGCCAGACCGAGGCGGCGCACCGTGTCGCCAAAACCATGGCGTATCAGCACGCCCAGGATGTTCTGCAGACGACCCAAGTCGCGCGCAGTGGTCAGGGCCTGGAGCAGCATGTCAGTGGTCCATAGCGCGAACGCGGCACCCGCGACGCATGAAGCGGTCAAACCGGGAGACACCGCCGGGCCGGCTTTGCCGGACGGCTGGTGTCGCCCCTTGAGGGGGATGCGGCCACGCGCAGCGGGCAAGCGACGGGGTGGTCATAAGTTCGTGGCCGCGATGACCTCGGGCAGATCGGTCAGGCCTTGTATGACCTTGTAGATGCCGTCCTGGCGCAGGGTCTTCATGCCGGCCTTGAGCGCGGTGTCGCGGATCTCGGTGGCCGAGGCGCGGCGGCGGATGTGGTGGCGGATGTCTTCGTCGTTGAGCATGAGTTCGTAGATGCCCAGACGGCCCTTGTGGCCGCGCCCTTCGCACACGGTGCAGCCGGTGCCGCCCTTGACGAAGCTGCGCAGGTAACGCCCGCCCCGGCCATCGTCCTGGCCGTGCTGCTCGGTCCAGCGCGCGATCTGCGCCGCCACGTCGCGCGCATCCACATGCTGCACGCTTTCCAGGTACTGGGTGGCCAGGGCCTCCAGCTCGTCGGGCGTGGCCGGGCGCGACGTGACGCATGCCTTGCACAGCCTGCGCACCAGGCGCTGCGCCAGGATGCCCAGCAGCGAGTCGGAGAAGTTGAACGGGTCCAGGCCGATTTCGAGCAGGCGGCCCACACTTTCGGGCGCCGAGTTGGTGTGCAGGGTGGACAGCACCAGGTGGCCAGTGAGTGAGGCCTCGATGGCGATGCGCGCGGTCTCCTCGTCGCGCATCTCGCCGATCATGATGACGTCGGGGTCGGCGCGCAAAAAGGTGCGCATGGCGGCCGCGAAGGTCCAGCCTATGCGCGGGTTCATCTGCACCTGGCGCAGACCTTCCTGGGTGATTTCGATCGGGTCTTCGGCGGTCCAGATCTTGCGCTCTTCGGTGTTGATGTCGGCGATCAGCGAGTGCAGGGTGGTGGTCTTGCCGCTGCCGGTGGGCCCGCACACCAGGATGAGGCCGTAGGGCTTTTGTGCCATGCGCCGCAGCTGGGTGAGGTCGCGCGGGTTCAGGCCAATGGCGTCCACCGGGATGGGCTTGGAGCCCGCCAGCAATCGCAACACCACGTCTTCCAGGCCGTTGGCCGTGGGCACGGTGACCACGCGCAGCTCGGTCTTGGTGCCGCCGAAGCGGGCGAAGTCGATCTTGCCGTCCTGCGGTTTGCGGTGCTCGGAGATGTCCATGCCCGCCATGATCTTGATGCGCGCCACCAGCGCGTAGCGAAAGCGTGACTCCACCTCCAGGTAGCGCTTGAGCTCGCCGTCCAGGCGCAGGCGGATGCGCACCGTCTTGGGCGCGGGCCGGGTCTCGATGTGGATGTCGGAGGCCTTCTGCGCAATCGCCTCCTCGATCAGCGAGTTGATCATGCGCACCAGCGTGTTGTCGGACTCGCTGACCACGTCGCCATCGGGTTCGCTCACACCGGCATCGCTGCCGGCCATGAGGTTGACGGCGAGGTCCTTGGCGGCCATGCGGTTGCCGCTGGCCGGCGCCGGGCTGGCGGCGCTGCCCTGGTAGGCGCGCTCCAATGCCGGCATCAGCGTGCCCGGCGCCGCCAGCACCGGCACGATGCGCAGCTGCGTCATGAAACGCAGCTCGTCGTGCAGGCGCTTGTCCAGCGGGTCGGCCATCAGCACCACCAGCAGGTCTTCGTGTTTGAGCAGGGGCAGCACCGACTCGGCCTCGGCCACCGCGCGCGGCACCGTGGCCAGGGCCTCGGGGTCGAAGCGGTAATGACGGGCGTCGATCACCCGGTTGCCCAGCCAACCGGCAATCGCCTGGCGCAGTTGCGCCTCGGTGAGCACCCCCTTGTCCAGCAGCTGGCGCCCGAGTTGGCGGTACACGCCCAGCTTGCGCTCCTCCACCTGGGTCTGCAGCGCATCCACCAGCTGGCGCGCCGTGATGACGCCGCTTTGCACCAGCGCTTCGCCCAGGTGCAGGGCACCGTGGGCCGACGATTGCGGGTTCTGCAACAGGCGCCACAGCTCTTCGGGGCTGTGCGGCTGGGGCACACCGGTGAGGGGGGCAAGGGGGCGTGAGGTATCAAGCGTGTTGGTCATACCCTGTACGGTAGTTGACGGTCCAGATCTTGCAACCCCCGTTATAGTCGAATTGTCAAAGCTTGGCCCCCCGGCCCCGCCACGCCCGCCACGCCATGGACTCGTTGCTGCCGCCCTCCCACGGCTTCACCACCGCACCCGACCCGCGTCCGCATTTTGGCGGGGTGGGGCCGCTGTGGGCGCGCCTGCTGCTGGTGGGCCTGCTTTACGCGGCCACGGGCTGGCTGTCGGTGCGCTTCACCCTGGTGCCCGGCGGGCCGGCGATGCTGTGGCTGCCCAACGCGGTGGTGCTGGCGGCACTGTTGCTCTCGCCACGGCGCCAGTGGCTGTGTTTTGCGGCCCTGGTGCTGCCGGTGGAGCTGCTGGTGGACTGGGGCACCTACAGCCTGCCACAGGCACTGGGGTTTGCGGCAGCCAACATCACCGAAGTCATGCTCGCGGCCTGCGCCATCACCTGGCTGTGCGGACGGGTGTTTTTCATGCAGCGGGTGGCCCACGTGGGCTGGTTTGTCGCGCTGGGCGCCGGCCTGGCCAGCGGCCTGGCCGCGCTGGTGGGCGCGCTGATGCACCCGCAGCCTCCGGACGGTCTGGGCCTGTGGGGACACTGGCTGGTGTGGTGGCTGGGCGATGCGTTGGGCCTGCTGGTGCTCACACCGCTCTTGCTTGATCTCTGGGGCCCACAGGGCAAGAGCGAGCACCTGCACCTGCTGCGCAGTTGGCGCTGGTGGCCCGAAACGGTGCTGCTCATCGCACTCAACCTGCTGGTGTTCGGCGAACGCTTCACCGGCCTGGGCGGCCCGGCCCTCAGTGTGGTGCTGGTGCTGCCCGCCGTGGCCTGGCTGGCCTTGCGACACGGCACGGTGGGCGGCGCCTGGGCCAGCCTGTGGACAGCGGCCATCGCCATCGTGATGACGGCAGCAGAGTCCGGTCCCTACGCCAGCGGCAACCTGCCCCGCAGCGACCTGCTGTTGCAGGAATTCCTGCTCGCGGTGGTGCTGTCGGCACTCGGTCTGGGCGCCTTCATGCTCGAAGCCCGCCAGCGCGAAAACGCCTTGCGTCTGTACCAGCGCGCGGTCGAAGCCTCCGACGACAGCATTGCGATTGCCGATGCGCAGCAACCCGACTTTCCCATCGTGTACGTCAATCAGAAGTTTCTGAGCAGCACTGGCTACCGGGCCGACGAGGTACTGGGCCACAACTGCCGCTTTCTGAGCGCCCACGACCGCGATCAGCCCGGCCTGGCCACCGTGCGGCTGGCGTTGCAGCGCGCCGAGCCGGTGCAGGTGAGCCTGCGCAACTACCGCAAGGACGGCACGCTGTACTGGAACCAGCTCACGCTGGCGCCGGTGTTCACCGAGCGTGGCGTGTTGACGCACTTCATCGGTGTGCAACATGACATCACCGACATCAAGCGCACCCAGGACGAGCTGCTGGCCGCCAAACAGGCGCTGGAAGCCCACAACCAGGAACTCGAAGACCGGGTGCAGGAGCGCACCCACGAGCTGGAGCTGCTGTCCACCACCGACCCGCTGACGGGCGCGCGCAACCGCCGCTTTCTGATGGACCAGACCGCACTGGAGATCGCCCGTGCGCAGCGCTACGGCCACCCGCTGTCCTGCCTGCTGTTCGACATCGACCACTTCAAGCAGGTCAACGACAGCCATGGCCACGACGTTGGCGACCGCGTGCTCACCACCATGTGCCTGGCGGTGCAGACCATGCTGCGCCCGGCCGACACGCTGGCGCGCTACGGTGGCGAGGAGTTTGTGGTGCTGCTGCCCGACACCGACCTGGAGCAGGCCCGCTACGCGGCCGAGCGCATACGCAGTGCCATGTCGGCCATGCCGGTGCCGGCCCCCGGACTGGAGGCGCCGCTGCACATCACCGTCAGTGTCGGGGTGGCCACCTTGTCGGTGCTCAACGCCGACGCTGACGCCTTGTTCAAGGCGGCCGACACCGCCATGTACCGAGCCAAAGAGGGCGGACGCAACCGGGTGGTGGTGGCGGGCGAGTGAGCCCGGGGAAGGTCGGTCAGCGTTTGATGACGCTGAGCCGGCGTAGCACCTGTTGCACGATGTCGGTCTGCATGTCCTTGTACATCAGCGCCTCTTCTGCCTCTTTGCCCAGCACGGCGGTTTCGGTGAAGCTGATGTCGCGCGTCTGCAGGAGCTCGCTGTCCTCGATGAGGTCGGCACCCTGGCCACTGCGCAGACGAAAACGGAAGCGCGTGCGCAGCTGCAGCTCGCGCACCTGGCCGGTGGCGGTGATGCCCACCACGGCCCGCTCGCGCTGATCGGTCAGCACGTCCAGCACCACGTCCACCGGCTCGGTCTCGGGCTGCGCCAGACCGGGCTGACGCGGCGGCTCGGGCGGCAACACGCGCACGCCGGCCTGCTCCAGGGCGCGCATCAGCTCGCGCGCCACGGGCGTGGCAAAGTTGCCGGGCGAACGGATGCTTTCGAAGGCCAGCTTGGGCGGCTGGCGCAGCTTGAAGCCGCACCCCCCCAGCAGGGTGACGCCGCCCAGCAGCAAGACAGTGCGGCGCGTGTCCATGCTCAGACCACCACGTTGACCAGGCGACCCGGCACCACCACCACCTTCTTCGGCGGTGCGCCGTTGGCGGCCTTGGCAAAGGCTTCGCTGGCCAGGGCGGCGGCCTCGATGGCGGCCTTGTCGGCGCCAGCAGGCACCAGCACCGAGCCCCGGTGCTTGCCGTTGACCTGCAGCACGAGTTCGATCTCGTCCTGCGCCAGGGCGCTGGGATCCACCTGCGGCCAGGGCGCATCCAGCAGCTCGCCCAGGGTGCCGGCATAGCCCAGTTCGCTCCACAACGCGTGGCCGATGTGGGGGGTGGCCGGGTACAACACGCGCAGCAGGATACCGAAACCTTCGATCACCGCGACCTGCGCGCCCGCGTCGTCGAACTGTTTGAAGTCCTCCAGGGCATTCAACATCTTCATGGTGCCGGAGACCACGGTGTTGTACTGCATGCGCTGGTAGTCGTAG
>CAYUAH010000124.1:0-9686 GCA_964442375.1 uncultured Hydrogenophaga sp.
TTGTCATTGCCACCCAGAACCCACACGACCAGTTGGGCACCTACGCCCTGCCCGAGTCGCAGCTCGACCGCTTTCACATGCGGCTTTCGCTGGGCTACCCGGACCGCGCGGCCGAGCGCGCCCTGCTGCGGGGCGAGGACAGGCGCGACATGCTGCTCGCGCTCAAGCCGGTGATGGACCTGAGCGGCTTGCGGGCCGCCCAGCAGGCGGTGCTGGCGGTGCACGCCGCCGACGCAGTGATGGACTATCTGCAGGACCTGGTGGCCGCCACGCGGTCCGGGCGCTGGTTCGTGCAGGGCCTGAGCCCGCGCGCG
Organism: uncultured Hydrogenophaga sp.; assembly: GCA_964442375.1. Classification (GTDB taxonomy): domain Bacteria; phylum Pseudomonadota; class Gammaproteobacteria; order Burkholderiales; family Burkholderiaceae_C; genus Hydrogenophaga. Next base: position 315 of record CAYUAH010000124.1, read on the forward strand.
GCCCTGGCTGTTCTGAAGGCGGCCAAGGCCCAGGCCTGGCTGGATGACCGCGACTACGTCGCACCCGACGACATCACCGCCGTGCTGCCACAGACCATTGCCCACCGCATGGTTGTGACGGGTGACGCCGGCCGCGGCCCGCTGGACCAGGTCCGCGCCATGATCGAAGCGGTGCCCCTGCCGTGACAACTGGCCCAGGGCCCGGCAAGCCGCCCAGCCGCATCACGCGCTGGTTCATCGACCGGCTGCCCCGCAGCGACCAGTTGCGGCTGACCCACCGCAACGTCTATATCCTGCCCACCCGTGCCGGCCTGATGCTGGCCCTGACCCTGCTGGTGCTGTTGGTGGGCAGCATCAACTACCAGCTCAACCTGGGCTACCTGCTGACCTTTTTGCTGCTGGGCTGCAGCGTGGTGGGCATGCACGTGTGCCATGGCAACCTGCGCGGCCTGCAGCTGCGGCTGGAGCCGCCTGAGCCCTGTTTTGCGCGGCAGACCGCGCTGCTGGACATCACCCTGGACAACACCGGCCGCGCCCGCCACGGCATTGCACTGGGCGAGGCCGGCACCCACCATTGGAGCTGGACCGACGTGCCGGCCCAAAGCAGTGTCCGTGTCCAGGTGGGCTGGTCGCCGCCGGGCCGTGGCCGCCATGGCTTGCCACGGTTGACGGCCCAGACCGGCTTTCCCCTGGGCACCTTCCGGGTCTGGACCTACTGGCGCCCGGCGGCCGAGCTGCTGGTCTACCCGGCGCCCGAAACGCCCGCGCCACCGCTGCCGCCCGGCGAGCCACGACCTGGCGGCGTGAACGCCCGCCATGCGCGCAACAGCGGCGAATTCGACGGCGTGCGCAGCTACCGCCGGGGCGACCCCATGAAATCCGTGGCCTGGAAAAAAGCGGCCCAGCTGTGGGCTGCCGGGCGCGACGAACTGGTGAGCCGCGACCAGGCCGCCCACCTGCAGAGCCACGAACTGTGGCTGGACCTCGCGCAATGCGGTGCAAGCGACCTGGAACGCCGCCTGTCCCGTGTCTGCGCCTGGGTGCTGGCGGCCGAACGCCAGGGGCTGGACTACGGCCTGCGCCTGCCGGGTCGCGAAATCGCGCCCGACCAGGGGCCGGCCCACCAGAGGCGTTGCCTGGAGGCACTCGCACTGTGCTGAAGCCCTTCAACACCGCCCTCGCCGGCCTGCCGCGCGACGTGCGCGACACCTTGTTCCTCCTCGCCGTGATCGGCTGGGTGGTGCTGATGCAGGCCGCCCACGTGCCGCCCTGGTGCCTGGGCCTGACCGCCACGCTGCTGGGCTGGCGCGCCTACCTCACGCTGCGGCTGCGACCCTTGCCCGGCCTGTGGACGCGCGTCGCCCTGCTCGCGCTCGCGGTGGGCGCCACCTACCTCACACACCGAACCATACTGGGTCGGGATGCGGGCGTCACGCTCATCGTGGTGCTGCTGGCGCTCAAGACGCTGGAGCTGCGCGCACGCCGCGACGCGTTTGTGGTGTTTTTCCTGTCCTTCTTCACCCTGCTGACCCATTTTTTCTACTCGCAGTCGCTGCTGACGGCGGTAGGCATTCTGCTGGCGCTGTGGGGCCTGCTGATGGCGCTCGTCAACGCCCACATGCCGGTGGGCCACCCTCCACTGTGGCGGGCCGCGCGCCTGGCCGGAGGCATGGCACTGTTGGGCGCGCCCATCATGCTGGTGCTGTTCATGCTGTTCCCGCGCATGGCCCCGCTGTGGGGCATTCCCAGCGACAGTATGACCGGGCGCAGTGGCCTGTCGCCGACCATGAGCGTGGGCAGCATCGCCACACTGGCGCTGGACGACAGCATCGTCATGCGCCTGCGCTTTGAAGGGCGGCCACCACCCCAGAGCTCGCTGTACTTCCGGGGCCCGGTGCTCAGCCGTTTCGATGGCCGCACCTGGCAGCCGCCCGCAGACGGTTTCCTGCCCGGACGGGGCATGCGGGCGCCACTGTCCACCCAAGGCGAAGCGGTGCGCTACCAAGTCACGCTCGAACCCAGCAACCGGCCCTGGCTGCTGGTGCTGGATGCCACCGCCGAGCCCCCCAGCGGACCCAGCCTGGGCCCGCAGGACCTGGCGCGCACGCCCGACCTGCAATGGCTGCTGCGCCGCCCAGTCACCGACCTGCTGCGCTACGAAGCGCAAAGTTTTATCGACTTCCGCTACGGCCCACCAGAAGCCGTGCTGGGGTTGCAGGACCACCTCGAGCTCCCACCTGGCTTCAACCCGCGCACCCTGACCCTGGCGCAAAGCCTGCGGCGAGACGCACCGGACGCATCGGCGCCACAACTGATTGACCAGGTGCTGGAGCGCCTGCGCACCGGCGGCTACACCTACACCCTGGAGCCTGGCCTGTATGGCGAACACACGGCCGACGAGTTCTGGTTCGACCGCAAGGCCGGCTTCTGCGAACACATCGCCTCCAGCTTCGTGTTGCTGATGCGCGCGCTGGACATCCCGGCACGGGTGGTGACCGGCTACCAGGGCGGCGAGGTCAACTCGGTCGACGGCTTCTGGACCGTGCGCCAGAGCGACGCCCACGCCTGGGCCGAGGTCTGGCTGGCCGGGCGCGGCTGGGTGCGCGTCGATCCCACCTCCTCCGTCTCGCCCGGGCGCACCGGCAGCCTGCAGCGCTTGCGCCCCCAGCCAGGGCTGCTGGGCGCCGCCATGCTCACCGTGAGCCCCGACATGGCGGCCCGCCTGCGTGCGCTGTGGGAGGCGGCCAACAACGGCTGGAACCAATGGGTGCTGAACTACACCCAGAGCCGCCAGTTCGACCTGCTGCGCCAACTCGGTCTGCAGGCCAGCGACTGGACCGATCTGCTGCACGCCCTGGTGGCTGTGGTGGTGGGCGCCGCCGCGCTGGGCGCCTTGTGGACCTTGTGGGAGCGCCGCGCCACCGACCCCTGGCTGCGGCTGCTGGAGCGCGCCCGCCAGCGGCTGCGGCGCGCGGGCGTGGGCGTGGCGCCCAACAGCACGCCGCGCCAACTCGCGCAACAACTCCCTTCTCACCTGAGCGCCGCCGACCGCAACGCCCTGCACCGCTGGCTGATGGCCATGGAGACGCTGCGCTACAGCGCCAACCCAGTACCGGAGCGGCAGGCGCTGGCTACACTTGAACGCGAATTCAGACGACTGCCATGGCCTTTACCTCTCACACAGCCCCCCGCCCACACTGGCACCTCCTAGGTACCGTCCTCGCCGCCCTCCTGTGGGCGGGCACGCCCATGGCCGAGGCCAGCACGGTCAGGGTGACCGCCAAATCCGCAACCCCTAAGCCCGCTCGCGAGCGCGCCACACCGGCGTACCGCTACGCCGCTCACGAAGGCGCCATGGCCTTTGCCGATCAGGTGGCCGCCCGCCACGGGCTGGACACACGCTGGGTGCGCGACCAGATCGGCAAAGCAGAGCGGGTGCCTGCCGTGCTCAAGCTGATTGCTCCGCCGCCCAGCCCGGCGGCCAAAAACTGGGCGGCCTACCGCGAACGCTTCATTGAGCCGGTGCGGGTGGCGGCCGGCCTGCGCTTCTGGCAAGCGCATGGCGAGGCCTTGGCGCGCGCACAGGCCGACTACGGTGTGCCGGCCGAACTGGTGGTTGGCATCATCGGCGTGGAAACCCTGTACGGACGGCACACCGGCAACTTCCGCGTGCTGGACGCCCTGGCCACGCTGGCGTTCGATTTCCCGGCCAGCCACCCGCGCGTCACCGCACGGTCCGAGTACTTCCAGGGCGAGCTGGCGCAGTTGCTGGTGCTGTCCCAGCGCGCTGGTGTGCCGCCCGCTCAATGGCGCGGCAGCTACGCCGGCGCCATGGGCCTGCCCCAGTTCATGCCCACCAGCTGGGAGCGTTTTGCGGTGGACTTCGACGGCGACGGCAAGATCGATCTGCAGGGCAGCCCCACCGACGCCATCGGTTCGGTGGCCCACTACCTCAAGGCCTACGGCTGGCAAACAGGCATGCCCACCCACTACCCGGCGCGCTTCGACGAGGCGACGCTGGACCTGGACACGCTGCTGGCCCCCGACATCCTGCCCAGCTTCAGCGTGGCCACCCTGGAAGCCAAGGGTGTGCGGCTCGATGACGACGCGCGCCGGCACTCCGGGCTGCTGGCCCTGGTGCAACTGCACAACGGCGATCCGGCGGCCGGCGGCGCAGCCCCCAGCTACGTCATAGGCACCGACAACTTCTACACCGTGACCCGCTACAACTGGAGCAGTTACTACGCCCTGGCCGTGATCGAACTCGGCCAGGCGGTCGCTCGGGAGCGGGCGGCAAAAATGTCAACACCCAAAACCGGCGATTAACAAAGATTGCCGACCAACGGCACTTGACTCACACTTCCGTCGATCAAAAACAGCAATTCGTCGGGAGTGGACATGGAGTTTTTTGCCACAGGGCCAACGCCATCAGCAGCGCCCCGGGCCGCGACCATCCCGTGGTGCGTCCTGCTGGTGGACGACGACGCGGAAGTGCACGATGTGACCCGACTGGCCTTGCGCAAATTCGAATTCCAGCAACGTGGGCTGGAGCTGCTGTCGGCCTACTCGGCCCGGGAAGCCCAGCAGGTGTTTCAAGAGCGCGCCGATATCGCGCTGGCGGTGATCGATGTGGTCATGGAAACCGAACATGCGGGCCTGGAGCTGGTGCGCTGGTTGCGCGAAACGGGCTTGAGCCCGCTCACCCGCCTGGTCCTGCGCACCGGGCAAGCGGGCCTGGCGCCCGAAGAGCAGGTGATACGCCAGTTCGACATCGACGCCTACAAGGAGAAAACCGAACTCACCACCCTGAAGCTGCGCAGCGTGCTGTACACCTCGCTTCGCAACTTCCGCGCGCTGGCCGACAAACAAGCCGATCTGGACAGCCTGCTCTTGCTGATCCGCGAATTGCCCAGTCTGCGGGCGGGCAGCCCACAAGCGGCGGCGCTCAAGGTGCAGTCCTTGCTGCGTTCGCGTTTTCAGCTGGAAGCCCCTGAACTGACCCTGCCGTCCGCGCCACCCTGGCGAACGGGGGTCATGGCTGCCGCAGTCGAACGGCTGGAGCCCAAGGATCAGGCACACCTGATGGGCTGGCTGGACGCGTTGAGCGCCGCCTGGCCGGACGCGAACCCGCCCACCTGAGCGCCCCCGTCCCACACAAGCCCGGCCCTGCCATGTCGCCGATGACCGTGGGCCCCGCGCGCCGTTCCCTGTCCAGGCTGCTGGTCAAATCGGTCCTGATCGTCGCCTGGACCGTGGGGCTGCTCATCAGCCTGCTGCAGGTGGCCTACGACCTGCACCAGGTGCGGCAGTTGCCCGCCGCCAACCTCGCCACCGTGCGCGGCATGACGCAGGAACCGCTGGACGCCAGCGTCTACGGGCTCGACAAGGCACGCGTGGCCGACCTGCTGGCCGGGCTGATGACCCTGCCCTACATCCGCGAAGCCAAGGTGGTGCTGGACGACGGCTCGGTGCTGGCCGAGACCACCCGGCCCGAGCGAACCCATGGCACGCCATGGCTCAACGACCTGTTGTTCGGGCCGGCGCGCCAGTTCGTCTGGTCCATCCAGTCCCCCAGCGGCCGCAAGTTCCAGTGGCTGGGCGAAATCCACATCGTCTACGACACGCATGCCGAAGCCAGCGCATTTCTGTCGCGTGCCGGCGCCATTCTGTTCGGCACCATGTTCTATGCCCTGGTGTTGGCCGCGCTGCTGCTGCTGACCTATGACCGGGTGCTGCGGCGGCCGCTGGCCAACATCATCCAGTCGATTCAGTCCGCCGACGTGGACCGCCCCGAGTCTGCCCGCCTGGCGGTACCGTCGGGTCACGCCGACACCGAGATCGGCCAGTTGGCCGCCATCACCAACCTGCACCTGAGCTCCATCGACCGCCTGCTGACGCAGCTGCGCCAGGCCGAACAACAGCTCAACGACTACTCGGACCAGCTGGAAGTGACGGTTTCCGAGCGCACGCGGGAACTCAGCCGCAGCCTGGACCAGCTGCAGAACGCGCGCGACCAGCTCATCAACAACGAGCGGCTGGCCTCGCTCGGCACGCTGGTGGCCGGTGTGGCCCACGAGGTGAACACGCCGCTGGGTATCGCGGTCACGGCCGCTTCGGTGGTGAGCGAGGCGCTCGATGCCATCCGCGCCCAGTTCCAGGCCGACAGCCTGACGCGCGAGGAATTTGCGTCCCTGATGCGCCAGGCCAACGAAGGGCAGCTCATCGTCGCGGGCAACCTCTCCCGAGCCGCCAAGCTGGTGCGCGATTTCAAGCAGGCAGCGGCCAACCAGGCCGACGAAACGCTGTGTGAATACGACATCGCCCAGACCACACGCGCACTGATCGCCAGCCTGCACCCAGAGACCAAAAAAATCCCGGTGCAGCCGCGCTTTGAGGGCCCGGTGGTGCTCAAAGGCGTGGGCTATCCGGGCGTGCTCATGCAGGTGCTGACCAACCTCATCATGAACAGCGTGCGCCACGCATTCGAAGGCGTCCTCCAACCGCAGATCCACATTGAGCTGGGCGAATCTGGTGGCCAGGTCGAGCTGATCTACCGCGACAACGGCGTCGGCGTGCCGGCCGCGCTGCACAACCGCATTTTCGAGCCCCTGTTCACCACCCGACGCGGCCGGGGCGGCACCGGCCTGGGGTTGAACATCGTCTACAACCTGGTCACACAAAAAATGGCGGGGCAACTCGACTTCTGGTCTGCGCCCCAGCGCGGTGTGACTTTTCGCATGCGCTTTGCGCTCAAGCAGCCCTGGGAATCACAAGACACACGGGAAGTCGCCAGCAGCCTGCCGTGACACCCACAGGTCGGCTCACTGGGCCAGCAAGGGCAGGTGCTTGCGCTGCAACTCCCGCAGCCCGTCGTTGGCCTGCAGTTTCACCAAGGCCTGATCGAAGCCCCGCCTGAGCACCTCGCCCTGCGGATGGCGGCGGGAAAAGGCCACGCCGAAGCCATCGTTCGACACCTGCCCCACCATGCGCACCTTCACGTCGCGCAATTCCGGTTCGGTCTGCAGGCGCCAGGCTGCCACGGTGGCGCCCAGCAGTGCGAACTCGACGCGACCTCGCTCCAGCATGCGCAACAGCGCCGCGTCGCTGCCGGCCGGCACACGCACGATGGCTTTGTTGTTCATGAACCAGTCGGGGTACTGGTACGACTGCACATAGCCCACGGTGCGGCCTTCCAGTCCCTTGGCGTCTATGCTTTCGCGAGGAGCGGACGTGCGCGCCAGCACCGCCAGTGGCTCATTGAACAGGGGGGTGGAATGCAGGAGGAAATCCTTGCGGGTGTCTTCGTTGAACACCGAGTTGAAGCAGGCCGCCACCTTGCCCACCCGCGCTTCGTGCATGCAGCGCCCAAAAGGCATGACGACAAATTCAACCGGGACACCCATCTCCCGGAATGCCAGACGCACCGCTTCCACCGAGTAGCCGCGCGGCGCCTGTCCCTGGGCCTGCACCCAGGCAAATGGCGGCCAATCGTCTTCGACCCCGACGGTGGCCACCGGCGCCTTGGCCGGCGCTTCGGCCTCGGGGTCGGCCGCCACGTTGCGCACCATTGCAATGCCGCCCGCCACACCGACCGCAGCCACCACCAGCGACGCCCACGTCCAAGGTCTCATGCTCACCCTCCCAACCGTTGCGTCAGTTGCGCAATTTGTTGACTATTGTGCCGATTGTTCGGCACAAGGCAAGCAAAAATGCAGATCGCCCGTCAGTGCTGGCTGGGCACCAGGAAGTCCTGGCTGATGCGCCCGCCCAGCTCGTTGACACGATCCAGGAACTGCGTCAGGAAGGCGTGCAGGCCGGTGGCGAGGATTTCGTCGATGCGGCCGTACTGCAAATCGGCGCGCAGCTTGCCGGCACGCCGTTCGGTTTCGGACGAATGGTCGTTGGCCACCACCGCCAGGTTGCTGACCAACTCGTTCATGCTGGCGTGCAGGCTGCGCGGCATGTCGGGCCGCAAGATGAGCAGCTCGGCCACGCGCTCGGGCTTGATGACGTCGCGGTAGACCTTGCGGTAGACCTCGAAGCCACTGACCGAGCGCAGGATGGCGCTCCAATGGTAGAAGTCGTACTCTTGGTCCAGCTCGCTGGCGGCGCCGAAGAAGTCGCTCTCGACCGCATGGAACTTCACATCCAGCAGCCGCGCGGTGTTGTCCGCGCGCTCCAGAAAGGTGCCCATGCGGTAGAAGTGGAAAGCCTCGTCCTGCAGCATGGTGCCTATGGCCACACCACGCGAGAGGTGCGAGCGGAATTTGACCCACTCGAAAAACTGCCCTGGATCGCGCTCGAATTCCTTGCCCTTGAGCATGCGTGTGAGTTCCAGCCAAGTCTGGTTTTGGGTTTCCCACAGTTCGGTGGTCAGCGCGCCGCGCACGGCGCGGGCGTTTTCACGTGCAGCACGCAGACAGGACACGATGCTGGACGGGTTGTCCTCGTCGCGCACCATGAAGTCGAGCACGTCGCGCGGCGACACCTCGCCCTGCCCGTAGCGGCTGCGGTAGCTGGGCATGAGCTCGCTGATGGTCAGCAAACCCTCCCAACCGACCTGGGCCACGGCGGCGGACTGGGGCAGCAGCGAGGTCTGGTAATTCACATCGAGCATGCGGGCGGTGTTCTCGGCGCGCTCGGTGTAGCGCGACATCCAGAACAGGTGGTCAGCGGTTCTTGACAGCATTCTTGCCTCCTCAATCTTCCAGAATCCAGGTGTCTTTTGTACCGCCGCCCTGTGACGAGTTGACGACCAGCGACCCCTCCTTGAGTGCGACGCGCGTGAGCCCGCCGGGCACCATCTGCACCGTCTTGCCCGACAGCACAAAGGGGCGTAGGTCGATGTGGCGCGGCGCCACGCCGCTGTCCACATAGGTGGGGCAGGTGGACAGGCTCAATGTCGGTTGTGCGATGTAGCCGTCGGGCTTGGCCAGCACGGCCTGGCGGAACTCGGCGATTTCCGCCTGCGTGGAGGCGGGCCCGACCAGCATGCCGTAGCCGCCGGCGCCATGCACTTCCTTGACCACCAGGTCCTGCATGTGGTCCAGCATGTACTTGAGGTCATCGGGCTTGCGGCCCATGAAGGTGGGCACGTTGTTCAGAATGGGCTTCTCGCCGAGGTAGAAGTCGATCATCTGCGGCACGTAGGGGTAGATGGACTTGTCGTCGGCCACGCCCGTGCCCACGGCGTTGCAGATGGTGACGTTGCCTTTGCGGTAGACGTCCAGCAGGCCGGCGCAACCCAGCGTGCTGGTGGGGCGAAACACCAGGGGGTCGAGGAAGTCGTCGTCGACGCGGCGGTAGATCACGTCCACCCGGCGCGGGCCGCGCGTGGTGCGCATGTAGACGAAGCCATCCCGCACGAACAGG
>CAYUAH010000125.1:0-5254 GCA_964442375.1 uncultured Hydrogenophaga sp.
AGCCCGGTGCCGGCGCCGGTCACGTCCGTGATGTCCAGCCCGCCCAGGCGCGCCAGCAGCAGCGAGGCGGCCGAGGTGTTGCCTATGCCCATTTCGCCCAGCAGCAGCACGTTGCCCGGCAGGCCTTGCACGACGGCGCGCCCGTTGGCCAGGGCGGCCTGGCACTGCGCCTCGCTCATGGCCGGGCCTTCGAGCGCGTCGGCGGTGCCCGGGGCGATCTTGTGCGAGAGCAAGCCGGGGCGCGGCGCGAAGTCATGGCGCACGCCGCAGTCCACCACGGTGAGGGCGATGCCGTGCTGGCGCGCCAGCACGCTCACCGCCGCGCCGCCGGCCAGGAAGTTCTCCACCATCTGCCAGGTGACGTCGCTGCGGTAGGCCGATACGCCGCGCGCGGCCAGGCCGTGGTCGCCCGCGCACACCAGCAGTTGCGGCGCGCGCAGCTCGGGTGTGGTGCTTTGAAGGATGAGACCCAGGCGCAGCGCCAGCGCTTCGAGGCGGCCGAGCGAGCCCACGGGTTTGGTCTTGTTGTCCAGGCAGGCCTTGAGTTGTTGGCTGAGGTTCATGGGTGTTGCAGCAGGGCTTGGTGGAGGGCCGCTTGCGCGGCGGGAGGCTGGACGCTGAGCCGCCAGTGGCCGCTCAGGCCCATGTGGTCGGTGGGCCGCAGCTTGATGCCGTGGCGGCGCAGCGCCTCACCGTTCAGGGGGTGGGAGGGCTGGGCGCAGAAGTAGGGTGTGTCGCTGGGCAGGCAGGTCCAGCCGAGTGATTGCAGCAGGGCGGTTTGTGTGGCTTTCCACACGCGCAGTTGCGCGCGGCTTTCGTGCAACCAGTGCTGCGTGCCAGGGGCCGTCCATGCCATGAGCAGGGCCACGGCGTGCGCGCCCAGCGGCCAGGAGGCGGCCATGTCGTTCAGTCCCGCTGCTGCGGCCGACGCGTCGGCGGGCGCGATGGCGTAGGCGCCGCGCACGCCGGTCATGCCCAGGGCCTTGTTGGGCGACCACAGCTGCCAAGCCTCGTCACATGGGGCGGCGGGCGGAGGTGAGCCGCCCAGGCGCAGTGGCTCGTAGGCGCGGTCGATGGCGAGCACGCGGGCCTGGCGCAGCGAGGTCCAGGGCTTGGGCTCGTCCGTGCCGCGTGGGCTGCTGGGCGCACAGCACCAGGCCAGATCGGCGTGCTGCGGCGCGGCCACGCGGGTCAGGCGCCACTGCGCGGCCGCGTGGGCGTAGTCGCCGTAGGCCGGTTCGGGCAGCCATACCGTGCGGCCGCCGCCACGCGCCACCCAGGCCGTGAGGCGGGCGATGAGTTCGCTGCTGCCCGTGCCCGGCACGATGCGCGTCACCGCCACACCGTGAAAATCGGCCAGCGCTGCGCACAGTTCGGTGTACGTCGGATCGGGGTAGCGCGTGGCGTCGGCCGCCTGCACCGCCGCCAGGGCCAGGGGGCAGGGACCACAGGCGTTGCTGTTGGTGGAGAAGTCCCAGCGCGGTACACCCGCTGCGTCGGGCCCGCCGTGGACGCGGCTCATGGCCAGTTCTCCCACGCCAGAACGAGCAGGGCGCCAGCGCACAGCGTTTGCATCACGCGCGTGGCATGGGCGATGGCGCGCCGGGTGTCGGCCCGCCCAGGCGCGCGGCCGTGTGCGTTCAGGGTGTAGACACCGGGTTTGCCCAGGCGCACGCCCAGGCCCAGCGCCATGGCGGCCATGGGCCAGCCGCTGTTGGGCGAGGGCGTGTGGCCGGCCTCGCGTGGAACGTGGGACCACCCTCGCCAGGGCCCCCACAGCGCCAGCAGCCCGGCGGTGATGCGGGCGGGCACCCACGACAACACGTCGTCCGCGCGTGCCGCCCATTTGCCCGCCCAGGTCCAGTCGCGGCCCTGGCGTTTGCCGAGGTAGCCCCACATCGCGTCGGCGGTGTTGGCGAAGCGGTACAGCGCCGCGCCCGGCAGGCCGGCCAGCACAAACCAGAACAGCGGCGCCACCACCGAGTCGTTGAGGTTCTCGGCCAGCGATTCGATGGCGCTCTCGCGCACCTGGGCCTCGGTCAGCTCGGACACGTCGCGGCTCACCAGCCAGGCCAGGCGCGTGCGGCCGGCGTCCAGCGATTCGGCCAGCGCCGCCTCCACCGCACACACCTCGTCACGCAGCAGGCGCCAGGCCAGCAGGGGCTTGAGCAGCAGGCCCAGCAGCAGGGCTTGCCAGAGGACAGGTGCGTCATGCACCAGCACCACCAGCCCGATCGCAGGCGCGACCACCAGCGCCGCACCCAGTGTCCATCCCAGCACGCCACACAGGAACACGCGCCAGGGACCATGGGCCTGCCCAAGGCGTGGGGCGCAGCGCGCGCCCGCCCAATCGAGGTAGCGGCCCATGGCCACCACCGGGTGCACGCGTGCGGGTGGTTCGCCCCACAGGCGGTCCACCGCCAGGGCAACGAGGATGGCCAGGGCGGTGGCTGTCATCAGTCCTCGATGCCGCGCTGCGCCGGTATGCCCGCCTTGAAGGCGTGTTTGACCAGGGTCATCTCCGTCACCGTGTCGGCCAGGTCGATGATCTCCGGTGGGCAGCGGCGGCCGGTGATGACCACATGCACGTGGCGCGGGCGCTGGCGCAGGGTGTCCAGCACCTCGTCCAGCGGCAGCCAGCCGTAGATCAGTGGGTAGGTCAGTTCGTCCAGCGTGACCATGAAACAGTCGCCGCTGAGGATGGCCTCGCGGGCTTTGAGCCAGCCGTCGCGCGCCAGTTGCGCGGAGTGTTCGAGGTCCTGGCTTTTCCAGCTGAAGCCGTCACCCAGCCCTTCGATGCGCAGGCCGAGTTGTTCGAACATGCGGTGTTCGCCAAAACGCGCCGAGGGCACCTTCATGAACTGGAAGATGCGCACCTGTTTGTGGTGCACGTGGGTGCGGCCAAAGGCGCGCAGGGCCAGGCCGAAGGCGGCCGTGCTTTTGCCCTTGCCGTCGCCGGTGTGGACGATGACCAGGCCACGGCGCTCGCCATCGGGTTTTTCGTAGCGTTTTTCGGTGGGCGGTGATTCGAGTTGCATGGGGTCTCCGGTCAGCGTGGCAGGGCCACCCAGTGGTGGTTCAGCGGGTGGATGGCAATGCGGTGATCAAACACCGCCTCCAAGGTGTGATGGGCTTGTGGTTGGGCGCACGGCCCGGCGTAGGCGACCTGGCCCTGGCGCATCACCACCAGGTCATCGGCCATGAGCGCGAGGGAAATTTCGTGCAGCACGCTGACCACCGTTTTGCCCTCGGCCACCAGCGCGCGCACCAGGGCAATCCAGTCGGCTTGGTGCGGTGGGTCGAGGTTGGCCAGGGGTTCGTCCATCAGCATCACCGGGGCCTGCACCGCGAGCAGGCGTGCCAGCAGCACGCGCTGGCGCTCGCCGCCCGAGAGCGCGCCCAGCGGGCGCTCACGCCATTCCCAGGCCTGGGTCTGGCGCAGGGCGGCCTGCACGGCGGCGTGATCGGCGGCGCTGGGCGGGGCCAGCCAGGCCTGGTGCGGCAGCCGGCCGAGCAGGGCGACGTCAAACACGGTGAGGTCGTCGGCGCTGGCCTCGCCGGCACCGCTCTGGGCCAGCCAGGCCAGGCGGCGGGCGCGCTCGCGTGCGCCCAGGCCGGCCATCGGCTCGCCCAGCAGCGTGACATGGCCCTGGTGAGGTATGACCTGCGCCAGCGCCTTGAGCAGGGTGGACTTGCCGGCGCCGTTGGGGCCGACGATGGCGGTCCAGGCGCCGGCGCGCAGTGCCAGGTTGAGGCCAGACAGCACCTGGCGGCGGGTGGCACCGTGGCCCAGGCTGACCGAGAGATCGCAGGCCTGCAGGGCGGGTTCGGGTGGGGTGGCGCGCATGGTGTCAGTTCCCACGCCGGTGCATCAGCCACAGCAGGTAGCTGCCGCCGAGGATGGACGTCACCACGCCCACCGGCAGCTCCTGCGGCGCCAGCACGCCCCGCGCCAGCAGGTCGGCGGCCATCAGCAGCACGCCGCCCATCAGGCTGGCCAGCGGCAGCAGCCAGGCGTGGGTGGTCTTGACGGCACCACGCACCAGGTGCGGGGCGGCCAGGCCGACGAAGGCGATCAGGCCGGCCTGAGCCACGGCGGTGCCGGTGGCCAGGGCCATGAGGGCGATGAGCGCGATGCGCAGCGGCAACAGCGGCAGGCCCAGGCTGTGGGCGGTGGCCTCGCCCAGCGCCAGGCCGTCGAGCACACGCGCCAGCACCCAGGCCAGCAGCAGGCAGGGCAGGGTGACGCCGGCCATCAGCGCACACGCGGGCCAGCCCAGGTAGCCGGTGGAGCCCAGCAGAAAGGCCTGCATGGCTTGCAAGACCTCGGGCACGGCCATTGTGATGAGCGAGGTGAGTGCGCCCAGCACCACACCCACCACCACACCGGCCAGCAGCAGGCGCAGCGTGTGCGCCACGCCACGCGCCAGCGCCAGGGTCAGCGCAACGGCTGCCATGGCGCCAAGAAAGGCTGCGCCTGTGAGACCCAGGCGCAGCAGCCAGGGTGCGGCCACCGAGGTGGTGCCCAGTGCTGCCAGGCACAGGGCCACGCCCAGCGAGGCGCCCGAGGCGCTGCCCATCAGAAAGGGGTCGGCCAGCGGGTTGCGGAACAGGCCCTGCGCGATGGCGCCTGCCAGGCCCAGCAGCGCGCCGGTGAGGCCTGCGCCCAGCGTGCGCGGCGCACGGATGTCCCACACGATGGCGGCGGCGGCCGGGTCGGCCATCAGCGCGCGCAGGCTCTCGACGCCGGTGCTGCCCACGCCCAGACCCAGCAGTGCCAACAGGCTGGCTGCCACGAGCAGCAGCACCGCCAGCCAGGCGGGGCGTGTCAGAGCGGGGCGTGGCAGGCGCACATCGAGTGTGGTGGTGTTCATGGCGCTTTCTCCTGCAGGCAGCGTGCCATCAGCCGCGCGGCTTCGGCCATGCGCGGGCCGGGGCGCACCAGCACGTCGGACTCGTCAATGGGAAAGATGCACAGGCGCCGCTCGCGCACCGCACGCAGGGTGTGCCAGCCTGGGCGCGCGGTCAGGCCGTCGGCGTTGCGGGCGCCCACCATGATGAGGTCGGGGTTGGCGCGCACCACGAACTCGGGGTTGAGTTTGGGGAAAGGCCCGAGCGCGGCGGGCACGATGTTGGCAACGCCCAGGCGGGTGAGGGTTTCGCCGATGAAGGACGAGGTGCCCGCCGCGTAGGGCGCGCGGTTGACCTCGAAGTACACGCGGGTGCGCCGCACGTGTGGCGGCAGCGACTGCGC
>CAYUAH010000125.1:5354-9681 GCA_964442375.1 uncultured Hydrogenophaga sp.
GGTTGACCTCGAAGTACACGCGGGTGCGCCGCACGTGTGGCGGCAGCGACTGCGCGGCCGCCGAGACCGCGGCGTCGATGTGGCGCCAGACCGTGGCTGCGGCCTGCGCATCGAGGCCGGCCACCGCGGCCACCTTGCCCAGCACCCGCTGCACGTCGGCATGGGTCTTGGGCTCCAGCGCCACCACCTTGAGGCCCAGGCTTTCCAGGCGCGCAATGGCGCGCGAGGACTGTGCCAGCAACACCACGTCGGGCTTGAGCGCGACGATGGCCTCGATGTTGGGGTCCAGCCCGCCGCCAACGCGCGGCAGCGCCGCAATCTGTGCCGGCCAGTTGGAATAGCGGTCCACCGCCACCAGCTTGTGGCACTGGCCCAGCTCGCACAGGCTTTCGGTCAGCGAGGGCAGCAGCGAAACGATGCGTTGTGGCGGCGTGTCCCAACGCACACGCACGCCCCGATCATCGGTGACCTCCCAGGCCAGCGCGGGCAGGCCCAGGCACACGAACACACAGGCCAGCAACAGGCGTTTCATGGCGCCCCTTTCAAGGTCAAAGGCAGGCCGGCGGCCATCAGCGTGACGCGTTCGCATTGCGCGGCCACGGCCTGGTTCAGCTGGCCCAGCGCATCCACGAAGGCGCGTACCTCACGCCCCATCGGAATGACGCCCAGGCCGATCTCGTTGCCCACCAGCACCACCGGGCCTGAGGCGCAGGCGATGGCCTGGCACAGGTGGTTCACCTCGGCTTGTGTGGCGTCGGGCGCCTGCGGCGCCTGACCCGGCGGTGGCATCAGGCGGTGGGTGAGCCACAGGGTGAGGCAGTCCACCAGCACCATGCGGTGAGGCAGGCTCAAGGCCAGCAGCTTGTCGCCCAGCGCGCGGGCATCCTCAAAGGTGCGCAGGCCGGGCACACGTTGGGCGCGATCTCGTTGGTGACGGGCGATGCGTTCGCGCATTTCCTCGTCCCACGGCCAGGCGGTGGCAATGAGCACCGCTTCGTGGCGGGGGTTGGCTTGCAGCCAGGCGCGCGCCTGCTCTTCAGCGCGGCGCGACTTGCCGCTTTTTTGGCCGCCGAGGATGAGTTCGCTGCGGGGAAAGGGGTCGGTCACAGCGCTGCCTCCAGGAACAGGGCAGCGGCGGCCTCGGGCGCGGAGGCGAACCAGGCGTGGAAGTAGCTCGCGCGCAAGCCGCCCCGTTGGTAGACCGCCTCGCCGGGTTTCGTGACGCCACCGCGCACCGATTCGGTGTGGGCCACGGGCGCCAGGGGCGTGTCGCAGCGCGAGTAGTGGAAGGTGTGGCCGCGCAGCGTGCCGGCGCGCAGGCTGAGTTGCTGCGGGCCCAGTGCCGCAAGCCGCCTTTGCATGCTCACCTGGCCGGGCAACAGACCCCATTGCGGGTGGCTCTGGCCGTCGGCCTGGTGCAGCAGATCGAACAGCACCATCATGCCGCCGCACTCGGCCCACACCGGCTTGTTGGCCGCCACGTGCGCCAGCAGGCTGGCGCGGCATAAGGCGGCGTGCTGCAGCGCCTGGGCGTGCAGTTCGGGGTAACCGCCGGGCAGCCACACGGCGTCGCAGGCGGGCAGGGGCTCGTTGGCCAGGGGCGAGAAAAACACCACCTGGGCGCCCAGGGCGCGCAGCGTGTCCAGGTTGGCCGGGTAGATGAAGCAGAAGGCGGCGTCGCGGGCCACGGCGATGGTGCGGCCGGCCAGCAGCGGTGGTGGTGTGCTCGGTGCCGCAGGTGCATCAAACGGCACCGCCCAGCGCGCCAGCGCGGCCCTGTCCATCTGCCCCAGCGGGGTGGCGGCCAGGGCGTCGGCGGCGGCATCCAGGCGGGCCAGGGCGTCGGGCAGTTCGCTGGCCACGGTCAGGCCCAGGTGGCGTTCGGGCAGGGTGAAGGCGGCGTCGCGCGGCACGGCGCCCAGCCAGCCGCCGTCGTTGTGGGTGTCCGGGAGGGCCGCTTGCAGCATCTGCGCATGGCCTGCGCTGGCCACACGGTTGGCCAGCACACCGGCCCAGGGCAGGCCAGGCTGGTAGTGGCGCAGGCCGTGGGCCAGGGCGCCGAAGGTGCCGGCCATGGCCGAGGCGTCGATCACCGCCAGCACCGGCAGGCCGAAGCGCCGGGCGAGGTCGGCGGCGCTGGGCGTGCCGTCGAACAGGCCCATCACGCCCTCGATGACGAGCAGATCGGCGTCCGCGGCGGCGGCGTGCAAGCGGGCGCGGCAGCCGGCTTCGCCGGTCATCCACAGGTCCAGGTTGTCCACCGGGTGGCCGCTGGCCAGGGTGAGCCAGTGGGGGTCCAGGAAGTCGGGCCCGCACTTGAAGGCGCGCACGCGGCGCCCGGCGCGCGTGTGCAGGCGGGCCAGGGCCGAGGCCACGGTCGTCTTGCCCTGGCCTGAAGCCGGTGCCGCCACCAGCACCGCCGGGCACAGGGCCGGCGACGCACTCATTGCGGCGCCCACTTCAGGCCCAGGTAGACGGTGCGGCCGGCGGTGGCGTAGCCGCGGGCGGTCTGGTAGGCCTTGTCGCCCAGATTGTCCACGCGTGCGATCAGGGTCCAGTCCGGGGCCAGCCGTGTGCTGGCGCTCAGGTTGAGCAGGCCATAGCCACCGAGGCGCTGGGTGTTGGCGGCATCGTTGTAGCGGTGCGCCACCAGTTGCACTTCGGCGCCCAGCTGCCAGGCGCCCAGGCGCTGGTCCAGGCCCAGGGTGGCCTGCTGGCGCGCGCGGCGTGCCAGCTGTTTGCCGGTGCCCAGGTCCTTGGGGTCCAACAGGTCCAGCGAGGCGCGCAGCAGGGTCTGGCCCAGGCGCTGTTCGCCGCTGACGGTGACGCCGCTGTACGACGCGCGTGCCGTGTTGCCGTAGCAGCCGGGGAAGCTGCCGCTGCCGTTGATGCAGCTGCCGGGGCCGCTGACGTAGGTGATCAGGTTGTTGACCCGGTTGCGGTAGGTCACCACGCCGAAGTGGCGCGTGGGTGTGGCGTATTTCAGGCCGAACTCGATGTTGCGGCCCGATTCGGCGCTCAGCTCGGGTGTGCCGTAGATGCTGAAGCGCTGGAACAGTGTGGGCACACGGAAGGCGGTGCCGGCCGAGGCGCTGGCGCGCCAGTGCGGCGACAGCGCGTAGGCGTAGGCCGCGCTGCCGGTGGTGTTGCCGCCGAACTCGCTGTCCTGGTCGTGGCGCAGGTTGAGCTGCAGCGTGTGGTCGCCGTTGCGCAGGCCGTAGCCCAGCGCCAGCGCGTCTTGCGAGCGGCGGGTCTGGGTGGGCCTGGTGCTGGCGTTTTGCAGCCGGTCTTCGCGCCGTTCCACGTCGGCCGTCCACTGGTGGGTGCCCTGTTGCCATTCGTTGCGCAGCAGGTAGCTGGTGATGTGGGTGTCGGTGGCGTAGGGCGTGGGTCGGGTTTCGTAGCGGTCGCGGCTCTGGCTCACGCTCAGACGGCTGGTGTGGGCCGCGCTCCACTGGGCCAGCCAGGACAGCCCGAGCGTCTGCACGCGTTGCTCCGCGTGGTCATCGCTGACCGAGCGCGAGGCATCGTACTGGGCGTCGAGATCGCTTCGCAGGGCGCTGGCTTCCAGGCGGTGGGTCGTGCTCAGCTGCCAGCCCAGGCTGGCGCTCAGCGAGCTGTTGTCGTGGCCGTCGCGGTCGGGGTGGCCTGCGGGTTGCACGTTGAAGCCGTGGGTGTTGTCGTGGCTCAGGCCAATGGCGTAGTCCAGTGCCCCCTCGCGCCCGCTCATGCCCAGGTCCAGCTGGCGCGTGCCGTGGCTGCCCACGCCCACGCCCAGGCTGGGCGCAAAACCGGTGGTGCCACGGCGGGTGAAGACCTGGATCACGCCGCCGAGTGCGTCGGAGCCATAGACCGCAGCGGCGGGGCCACGCACGATTTCGATGCGCTCGATCTGCGCCAGCGGGATGGCGTTCCAGGCCGCGCCACCGGTGGATTGCGAGTCCACGCGCACGCCGTCCACCAGCACGGCGGTGAAGCGGCTTTCGGCGCCACGCACGAACAGGCTGGTGGTGCTGCCCGGGCCACCGTTGCGGGCCATGGACAGGCCGGGCACACGCGACAGGACATCGGCAATGCCCGTGGCACCACTGCGTTGCAGGGTCTCGCGGTCGATCACGGTGACGTCGGCCACCACGTCGGTCAGCGGCTGCGCGCTGCGCGTGGCGGTGACCAGGGTTTCGGACAGGGAGGCCACGGTGGTCCCGGAGGACTGGGCGTGGCAGAGCGGCGTGGCGCAAGCGGCCAACGCCCACGCGGCGCGGTGCGCGCGGTTGAAGCGGGTTTTCATGAACAAGAACAAGCCAGGATGTCCGCACCGCCTTCCCCG
>CAYUAH010000126.1:0-1060 GCA_964442375.1 uncultured Hydrogenophaga sp.
GCGGTGCGGGGCTTGGCCGGTTTGGCCTCGGCAGCGGGTGCGGGTGAGGCCGCTGGCGCTGTGGCAGGTGCCGTGGCAGCCGCAGGCGCGGTCGTCTGGGCCTGGACAACAAAAGCCAGGCTGGCCAAAGACAGGGCAACAAGGGTCAGTTTCATGGGGTTCCTCTCCTGAAAACAAAAGCGACCGGGATGGGCGCCGATGGGCATC
Organism: uncultured Hydrogenophaga sp.; assembly: GCA_964442375.1. Classification (GTDB taxonomy): domain Bacteria; phylum Pseudomonadota; class Gammaproteobacteria; order Burkholderiales; family Burkholderiaceae_C; genus Hydrogenophaga. The sequence goes on from CAYUAH010000126.1 coordinate 208, forward strand.
ACACCCAAAAACGGCCCAACGTGCAAGAACCTTGAACCCTCTGTAACAAGCCTGTGGCGCCCAGGAAACAGCCGGCTCGTAAAATCCCGCGATGCTTCAAGCCAAGACCGAATTGCTCGCCGCCCTCGCCGCCGAGCTGGAAAAACTGTCCCCGGGCGCCGGTGCGCGTGCCGCTTTTGAATCGCCCAAGGTGGCAGCACATGGCGATTTCGCCTGCACCGCCGCCATGCAGCTGGCCAAGCCGCTCAAGGCCAACCCGCGCCAGCTGGGCGAGCAGTTGCGCGATGCCTTGCTGGCCACGCCGCCGTTTGGCCAGTGGGTCGAGGCCATCGACATCGCCGGCCCGGGTTTCATCAACATCCGCCTCAAGCCCGCGGCCAAGCAGCAGGTGGTGCGCGAGGTGCTGGGCGCAGGCGCGGCTTTTGGCCAGCAGCCGGCGCGCAACGAGCGGGTGCTGGTGGAATTCGTCTCGGCCAACCCCACCGGCCCGCTGCACGTGGGCCACGGCCGCCAGGCCGCGCTGGGTGACGCCATCTGCAACCTGTTCGAGACCCAGGGCTGGAACGTCCACCGCGAGTTCTATTACAACGACGCGGGTGTGCAGATCAACACACTGGCCACCAGCACGCAAATGCGCATCAAGGGCTTCAAGCCCGGTGACGCCGAATGGCCGGAATCGGCCTACAACGGCGACTACATCGGCGACATCGCCAACGACTACCTGGCCAAGAAGACCGTGCATTCGGACGACCGCGAATTCACCGCCAGCGGCGACCCGCAGGCGCTGGACGACATCCGCCTGTTCGCCGTGGCCTACCTGCGCCACGAGCAGGACCTGGACCTCAAGGCCTTC
>CAYUAH010000126.1:1070-9582 GCA_964442375.1 uncultured Hydrogenophaga sp.
TCTAGTTCGACCAGTACTTCCTAGAATCCAGCCTCTACTCCAGCGGCAAGGTGGACGCCACGGTGCAGAAACTGCGCGACGCCGGCAAGACCTACGAGTTGGACGGCGCGCTGTGGCTCAAGTCCACCGACTACGGCGACGACAAGGACCGCGTCATGCGCAAAGGCGACGGCTCCTACACCTATTTCGTGCCCGACGTGGCCTACCACATCGCCAAGTGGGAGCGCGGCTTCAGCAAGGTCATCAACATCCAGGGCACCGACCACCACGGCACCATCGCCCGCGTGCGCGCCGGCCTGCAGGCCGCCGGTGTGGGCATCCCCCAGGGCTACCCCGACTACGTGCTGCACACCATGGTGCGGGTGGTGCGCGGCGGCCAGGAAGTGAAGATCAGCAAGCGTGCCGGCAGCTACGTGACCTTGCGCGACCTGATCGAATGGACCAGCAAGGACGCGGTGCGTTTCTTCCTGCTCAGCCGCAAGCCCGACACCGAATACACCTTTGACGTGGATCTGGCCATCCAGAAGAACAACGACAACCCGGTGTACTACGTGCAGTACGCGCACGCGCGCATCTGTTCGGTGCTGGCCTCCTGGAAAGACAAGGAAGGCGGTGATGCCGCCACGCTCAAAGACGCCGATCTCTCGGCCCTGACCGGCCCGCAGGCCCAGGCCCTGCTGCTGCTGCTGGCCAAGTACCCCCAGATGCTGAGCGCCGCCGCCAGCGATTTCGCGCCGCACGACGTCACCTTCTACCTGCGCGAGCTGGCCGCCGCCTACCACTCGTACTACGACGCCGAGCGCATCCTGGTGGACGACGAAGCCGTCAAACGCGCCCGCCTGGCCCTGGTCGCGGCCACCGCGCAGGTGCTGCACAATGGTCTGGCCGTGCTCGGCGTGAGCGCGCCGCAAAAGATGTGAACAGCATGAAGAATCAACTGGGTGGAACGGTGGTGGGGTTTCTGGCCGGCCTGTTGGTTGGCCTGGGCCTGGCCCTGGCGGTGGCGGTCTACGTGACCAAGGTGCCCGTGCCTTTTGTGGACCGGGGCGTGTCGCGCAAGCCCACGCAGGACGCCATCGAGGCCGAGAAAAACCGCAACTGGAACCCGAACGCGGGCCTGGCCGGTGCCAACAAGCCGGCCGCGCCCAAGGCCGACGCACCCGCCCCGGAAGAAGGCGCCGTGAAAGCCGAAGGCACGGCGGCGGCACCCAAACCCGCTGCCGCCCCCCAGCCCCCCGCCTCCAGCGACCCGCTGGGCGACCTGGCCCGCAGCCGCACCCAGGGCAGTGCACCGGCGCCCGCGCCGGTGGCAGCGGCCCCCGCCACCAGCGGCACGGATGGCGACGCCTTCATCTACTTTGTGCAGGCCGGCGCCTTCCGCACCGCCGCCGACGCCGAGGCCCAGCGCGCCAAACTGGCCATGCTCGGTTTTGACGCCAAGGTCACCGAACGCGAGCAGTCCGGCCAGACCGTCTACCGCGTGCGCACCGGGCCCCACCGCGCCAAGGCCGAGGCCGATGCCACCCAGAACAAGCTGGCCGGCAACGGCATAGACGCCGCCCTGGTGCGTGTACAACGCTGAACGGTCAAGCCATTTTGAACTTTTGCTGCGGTGCGGCGCTCCATTGGGAGCAACCGCCGTTTTGGCAAGGAGATTGTTGAACATGCAACGCCGCGAATTCACCCAGGCCGTCCTGATGGCCAGCACCACCGCCTCGGGCCTGCTGGCCACCACCCCGTCGCTGGCCCAGGCTGCCTTCAAAGAGGGCAGTGACTACCTCAAGCTGAGCCGCCCGGCCCCGGTGGACACGCCGGCCGACAAGGTCGAGGTGATCGAATTCTTCTGGTACAGCTGCCCGCACTGCAACGCGTTTGAACCCACCTTCGACGCCTGGGCCAAGAAGCAGCCGGCCCACGTGGTGGTCAAGCGCGCACCGGTGGCCTTCCGCGACGACTTCGTGCCCCAGCAGCGCCTGTACTACGCGCTGGAAGCCATGGGCAAGGTCGAGGAATTGCACCGCAAGGTCTTCCACGCCATCCACACCGAAAAACAGCGCCTGGGCACCCAGGACCAGATCGCCGACTGGATCGCCAAACAAGGCCTGGACCGCGCCAAGTTCCTGGAGGTTTACAACGCCTTTGGTGTGGCCGGCAAGGCCCGCCGCGCCGCGCAGCTGCAGGACGCCTACCAGGTCGATGGCGTGCCTTCGCTGGGCATTGCCGGCAAGTATTTCACCTCCGGCTCGCTGGCGCAGACACTGCCGCGCTCGCTGCAGGTGGCCGATCACCTGATCGCGCAGTCGCGCAAGGCCTGAGCCCACGCAGAGGCCGAACCGCCCGCCGCATACGGCGGGCTTTTTTGTGTCCTTCTGCACCCGATGAACGTCCATCGCCGGCCGTCAGGCAAAAGCAGCCGCTTACAATGGAATGCAATTTCCATGCCCTGCACGACATGACCCTCCCCACGTTTACCCGCATTTGCCGCGCCGTGCTGCTGACCGCCGCCGTGGCTGCCGGAGCGGCGGCCTGGGCCGAGCGGGCCGACCGCGACAAACCCATGAACGTGGAGGCCGACGCCCTGCGCCACGAAGACGGTCGCCAGACCAGCATCTTCACGGGCAACGTGGTGGTCACCAAGGGCAGCATCGTCATCCGTGGCCAACAGATCGAAGTGCGCCAGGGCGCCCAAGGTCAGCAGTTCGGCACCGTGCTGGGCAACGCGCAGCAGCAGGCTTTTTTCCGCCAGAAGCGCGACGTGGTCGATGAGTACATCGAAGGCGTGGCCGACCGCATCGATTACAACAGCCAGACCGACACGGTGAAGTTCATGGGCCGCGCGGTGTTGCGCCGCTACCGGGGCAGCGCCCTGAACGACGAAACCGCCGGCAGCACCATCGTCTACGACAACGCGGCCGACGTGTTCACCGTGGACGGCGGCTCGCCCACGGCCAGCACCACCCCCAACAACCCCAGCGGGCGCGTGCGCGCCATGCTGACGCCAGTCCCCAAGGCCGATGCCGCCGGCACCCTCCCGACCAACAGCCCGCCCCCAGCGCTCAAACCCACACCCAGACTGGGCGAGGACAAGCAGTGAGCGCACACACAGCAACACCGCTGGCGCCCAAACGCCGGCTGGAAGCCAGTGGCCTGCAAAAGGCCTATGGCAGCCGCAAGGTTGTCAAGGACGTGTCGCTGGCGGTGGAAGAAGGCGAGGTGGTGGGCCTGCTCGGCCCCAACGGTGCCGGCAAAACCACCTCCTTCTACATGATTGTGGGTCTGGTGCGGGCCGATGCTGGCCAGATTTCGCTTGACGGCCAGGCGGTGGAACGGCTGCCCATCCACCGCCGCGCCCGCCTGGGCCTGGGCTACCTGCCACAAGAGGCGTCCATCTTCCGCAAGCTCAGTGTGGAGGACAACGTGCGCGCCGTGCTGGAACTGCAGGACGACCCCGCCACCGGCAAGCCCTACACCGCCAAGGCGCTGGACGAGCGCCTGACGCAGTTGCTGGAAGACCTGCACGTGTCGCACCTGCGCTCGTCGCCGGCGCCGGCCCTGTCGGGCGGCGAGCGGCGCCGGGTGGAAATTGCACGCGCCCTGGCCAGCAACCCGCGCTTCATCTTGTTGGACGAGCCCTTTGCCGGCATCGACCCGATCGCGGTGATCGAGATCCAGCGCATCATCGGCTTCCTCAAATCGCGTGGCATCGGCGTGCTCATCACCGACCACAACGTGCGCGAAACCCTGGGCATCTGCGACCACGCCTACATCATCAACGAGGGCCGTGTGCTGGCGCGGGGCACGCCTTCGGAAATTGTTGAAAACGCCGACGTGCGCCGCGTCTATCTCGGCGAGCATTTTCGAATGTGAACATGAAGCAAAGCCTCTCGCTTCGTGTCTCCCAGCACCTCTCGCTGACCCCGCAGCTGCAGCAGTCCATCCGGCTGTTGCAGCTCTCCACGCTGGAAATGGCGCAGGAGGTCGAGCAGATGCTCGACGAAAACCCCTTTCTGGAACGCAGCGACGAGGGGGCCGAGCGCGAGGCCTTTGGTGTGGACGCCGAAAACGCGCCGGTCAGCACCGGTGACCAGGTCAGCGAATGGAGCGCGGACAGTGCCACGAGCAGCAGCACCGCCAGCGATGACTTCAGCGAAGAGGTGGGCAGCAGCGAGCCCGACTGGGAAGGCGACGGCACCGTGTCCTTCACGCCCGACGACGGCGAGTGGGGCGGCGAGGCCGCGCCGCGCACCCGCAACGACGCCGACGACGAGACCGCCAGCGCCGCCGAGCTGGCCAGCGAACACATCAGCCTGCAGACCCACCTGCACCAGCAGGCCCTGGGCCTGCGGCTCAATGAGGAAGAGCGCGCGGCGCTGTACTTCCTGATCGAGTCGCTCAATGACGACGGCTATCTGGACGAGCCGATCACCGACCTCGCCGCCGCGCTGGCCGGCGACGACTGGGAGGCCCGCGAGGCCACCGAGCAAGCCCTGAACCTGGCGCTGCACTGGCTGCAGCACATGGACCCGGCCGGCGTGGGCGCGCGCGACCTGGCCGAATGCCTGCGCCTACAGATCGAGGAACTGCGCAACAGCCCCGCCGCCCAGGCAGCACTGGCCATGTGCGCGCAACCGCTGGACCTGCTGGCCCGGCGCGACACCAAACGCCTGGCGGCCGCCTGCCGCCTGGACGAAGCCGTGGTGCGCGAAGGCTTGGCGCTGATCGGCCGGCTGGAGCCCAAGCCAGGCCGGCGTTTTGCCAACGTGGAACGCAACACCGTGGTGCCCGACGTCATCGTCACCAAGGCCGGGCGCGGCTTCAAGGTGCAGCTCAACCCCGACGTGATGCCCCGCCTGCGTGTGCACGACATCTACGCCAACGCGCTGCGCCAGGGGCGCGGCGACAAGGGCGAAGGCGCGGCCGGCATGCAGCAGCGCCTGCAGGAGGCGCGCTGGTTCATCAAGAACATCCAGCAGCGCTTCGACACCATCCTGCGCGTCTCCAGCGCCATCGTCGAGCGCCAGCGCAACTTCTTCATGCACGGTGAACTGGCGATGCGCCCGCTGGTGCTGCGCGAGATCGCCGACGAGCTGGGGCTGCACGAGTCCACCATCAGCCGCGTGACCACCGCCAAGTACATGGCCACGCCCTTCGGCACCTACGAGCTCAAGTACTTCTTCGGCTCCAGCCTGGGCACCGAAACGGGCGGCAACGCGTCCAGCACGGCGGTGCGCGCGCTGATCAAACAGTTCGTGTCCTCGGAGGACGCAGCCAAGCCGCTGTCGGACAACCAGCTCTCGGAAATGCTCAAAGAGCAAGGCATCGAGTGCGCACGCCGCACCGTGGCCAAATACCGCGAAGCCCTTCGCATCGCACCCGCCAATTTGAGGAAGCGATGAACCAGCTCACCCTTTTCCTGCCCTGCGCCGCCGGCGTGGAGGACTTCCTGGCCGCCGAGGTCAAGCGCATCGTGGGTGTGGCCGATGGCGACATGTCGCGCTCGCGCGGTGGCGTGTTGCTCAAGGCCAGCTGGCGCGACGCCATGCTGCTCAACCTGCACAGCCGCCTGGCGCAGCGCGTGCTGGTGGAGCTGGCCTACGCGCCCTACCGCAGCGAAGACGACATCTACGAGATCGGCTGCGGTGTGGCCTGGGAAATCTGGATGACGCCCCGGCACACGCTCAAGGTGGAAATCACCGCCCAGCACAGCCCGCTCAAGAGCCTGAACTTCGCCGCCCTGCGGGTCAAGGACGCGGTGTGCGACCGCCTGCGCCACAAGACCGGCGAGCGCCCCAGCATCGACACCACCTGGCCCGACGTGCGGGTGTTTGCCCACCTGACCGAAGACCACTGCTCCATCTACATCGACACCTCGGGCGAGCCGCTGTTCAAGCGCGGCTGGCGCGAGGACAAAGGCGACGCGCCGCTGAAGGAAACCCTGGCCGCCGCCATGATCGCGGCCACCGGCTGGGACGGCAGCCAGGGCGCGGCCCTGCCCCTGTACGACCCCTGCTGCGGCAGCGGCACGGTGCTGATCGAGGCGGCGCAGATGGCGCTCAACATCGCGCCCGGCAGCACCCGCCGCTTTGCCTTCGAAAAACTGCTGCCCTTCCAGTCGCACGTGTGGCAGGGCATCAAGACGCAGGCGCAGGCCGCACAAAAACCCTGGCCCGAAGGGCAGAAGCCCTTCATCTTCGGCAGCGACGTGGCCTTCCGCATGGTCGACTTCGCGCAGCGCAACGCACAGCGCGCGGGCGTGGCCCACGCCATCGAGTTGCGCGGCGGCGACGCATTGCAACGCATGCCGCCCAGCGAACAGCCCGGCGTGATGCTGCTCAACCCGCCTTATGGCGAGCGCATTGCCGCCGCCGGTGTGGCGGGCCAGAAAGCCGCCGTGCGCGCACGCGAACACGCACAGACCAGCGACGGTGGCGAGGTGGACGCCTTCTTCGAGCGCCTGGCCAGCCACTGGAAAAAGCACTACGCCGGCTGGAGCGCCTGGCTGCTCACGCCCGACCTCAAGCTGCCGGGCAAGATGCGCTTCAAGGAAAGCCGGCGCGTGCCGCTGTGGAACGGCCCCATCGAATGCCGGCTGTTCCGCTTCGACCTGGTGGCCGGGCGCAACACCAAACACGCCACGCCGCCCGATGCCGCCTGAGGCCTGGCCCGCCGTCGTGATCGACACCAACGTCGTGCTCGATCTGCTGGTGTTCAAAGATCCGGCCACCGCCGACCTGATGGCTGCGCTGCACGCAGGCCAGCTCCGCTGGATCGCCACGCAGGCGATGCGCGACGAGTTGGAGCGCGTGCTGGGCTACCCCAAGCTGGCCGCGCGCATCGCCTTCCACCAATGCGACACCGCCACCGTGCTGGCGGCCATGGACGCGCTGTGCCATCGGGTGGCCGATGCACCCAAAGCCCCCGTCACCTGCGCCGACCCGGACGATCAGAAATTCATCGACCTGGCGTTGACACACCGCGCCCTTCTGCTCAGCAAAGACCAGCACATCACCCGCATGCGCAAGCGCCTGGCAACGCTGGGCGTGTGCATTTCTGTCACTTGGAATGCACTTGTGGCCTGATACAGACGGATACCCCAAGCTGCGGGTCTCTTTGTCAAATATTGAAAATTTTTGGCTTAGAATTGATCCGGGCCATCTTTGATGGCTCCCCGCTTTTCCTCCCTGAGCGGGCGCCTTGATGTGTGACAACAAAAAGGCTTCCCAATCCTGGCCCATGGCCAGGATTTTTTTTATCCCTGCGTTTTCAGGCGCTCGCTTTTCCAGTAGACGTCGTCGCCACCGTTCATGCGGTTGAGCACACGCGCGAACACGAACATCAGGTCGGACAGACGGTTCAGGTACTGGCGCGGCGTGTCCTTGATGGCTTCCTCGTTGCCCAGTGCCACCACCGCGCGTTCGGCGCGGCGCGCGACGGTGCGGCACACATGGGCCAGCGCAGCGGCGCGGCTACCGGCGGGCAGGATGAATTCCTGCAGGCGCGGCAGGCGTTCGTTGTGGGTGGCCAGGGCCTCGTCCAGCGCCAGCACCGCCTCGGGCTTGAGCAGCTCGAAGCCCGGAATGGAGAGTTCACCGCCCAGGTTGAACAGCTGGTGCTGGATTTCCACCAAGGTCTCGCGCACGTCGCCCGGCATGTCCTCGCACAGCAGCACGCCGATGTGGGAGTTGAGCTCGTCCACCTCGCCCATGGCATGCACCCGCAGGCTGTTCTTGGAGACACGGGTGTTGTCACCCAGGCCGGTGCTGCCGTTGTCGCCGGTGCGGGTGGCGATTTGTGTGAGTCGGTTGCCCATGTGGCCAAGTCTCCGATGAATGTCAATTGCTGCGGATAATCGGCCCATTATCCTGCGCGCCATCCGAGGAGACCGCCATGAACCAGCCCCTGCCCGCCCACCTGCTGCCGGAGATCCACCAGCGCGAGGTACCCACCGCCTTCATCGATGCGCTGAAGGCCCGCTTTGGCGATCGCTGCTCCACCGCGCTGGCGGTGCGCGAACAGCACGGCCGCGACGAATCGGCCTTCACCACCGTGCCGCCGCCCTCGGCCGTGGTGTTTGCCGAATCCACCCAGGACGTGGCCGACGCGGTCAAGCTGGCCGCGCAGCACCGGGTGCCCGTGATCCCCTTTGGTGTCGGCTCCTCGCTCGAAGGCCACCTGCTGGCGGTGCAGGGCGGCATCAGCATCGACGTGAGCCGCATGGCCCAGGTGCTGTCGGTCAACGCCGAAGACCTGACGGTGACGGTGCAGCCCGGCGTGACGCGCAAGGCGGTCAACGAGGCGGTGAAAAGCGAAGGCCTGTTTTTCCCCATCGACCCCGGCGCCGATGCGTCGATTGGCGGCATGGCCGCCACCCGCGCCAGCGGCACCAACGCCGTGCGCTACGGCACCATGCGCGAGAACGTGCTGGCCCTGGAAGTGGTGACGGCCCAGGGCGATGTGATCCGCACCGGCACCCGCGCCAAAAAAAGCAGCGCCGGCTACGACCTCACCCGCC
>CAYUAH010000127.1:0-9527 GCA_964442375.1 uncultured Hydrogenophaga sp.
CTTTCATCCGGTCGGTGATGCGGAAAAACCCTTCCTCGTCCACCGTGCCCACGTCACCGGTGTGCAGCCAGCCGTCACGGTCTATGGTTTCTGCGGTTTTTTCGGGCTGGTTGAGGTAGCCCATGAACACGTTGGGGCCGCGCACCAGGATCTCGCCGGTGGCCGGGTCGAGCTTCACTTCGTTGTAGCTGGTGGCCGGTCCGATGGAGCCGGGTTTGATGCGGTCCGCCGGCATGCCGGTGGAGGCACCACACGATTCGGTCATGCCCCAGACCTCCAGCATGGGCAGGCCCAGTGCGAGGTACCAGCGCACCAGATCAGGTGAAATGGGGGCTGCGCCGGTCACCAAAAAGCGCGCGCGGTGCACGCCGATGAGCTTGCGCACGTTGTTGAGTGCGAGCACCTTGGCGATCTGAAACTGCAGTTTGAGCGAGCCCGGCACAGGTTGCTTGGCCAGCACCAGATCGGCAATGCGCGCGCCCACGCCGATGGACCAGCCGTAGGCCAGCTGCTGCAGCCGGCTGGCCTCCTTGAGCGTGATCATCACGCCCGAGTAGAACTTCTCCCACACCCGAGGCACGGCGGTGAACACCGTGGGCGCGATCTCGCGGACGTTTTCGGGCACCGTCTCAGGGTTTTCGACGAAGTTGAGGACGGTGCCGGTGTACATCGCAAAGTACTCGCCGCCCAGGCGTTCGGCCACGTGGCACAGCGGCAGGAAACACATGCGCTCATCGGTCTCGTCCTGCGCGATCAGGGTGTTGTAGCCGCGCACGGTGTAGACCAGCGCCTTGTGGTTGTGCATGGCCCCCTTGGGCTTGCCGGTGGTGCCCGAGGTGTAGATCAGGATGGCCAGTTCTTCAGGCCGGCAGGCGGCCACACGTGCGTCCAGTGCCTGCGGCTGTTCCAGTCCATACATGCGGCCCAGCTCGCGCAGTTGCGCCAGGCTGATCACCTGCGGGTCGTGCAGGTCGCGCAGGCCTTCCATGTCGAACACCACGATCTTGCGCAGCCTGGGCAGGCGATCGCGCACCTCCAGCGCCTTGTCGAGCTGTTCGTCGTCTTCCACGAACAGGATGGTGGTGGATGAGTCTTCGCACAGGTATTGCACCTGCTCGGCCGCGTCGGTGGGGTAGATGCCATTGGCCACGCCACCTGCGCTCAGGATGGCCAGGTCGGACAGCACCCACTCCACATTCGTGTTGGACAGGATGGAGGCGGTCTCATGGGGCTGGAAGCCCAGCGACAGCAGGCCGTTGCCGATCTCCCGCACCGCCTCGGCGGACTGTTTCCAGGTCCAGATGCGCCAGATGCCCAGCTCCTTCTGGCGCATCCACACCTTGTCGCTGCGCGCCTTGGCCGCGTTCCAGAAGATGGCCGGAATGGTCTCGCCCGGCATGACCACGTTTGTTTCAGGCTGGGTACGGGACTGGTCCCACAAATTGCTCATGTCTGTCGTCTTCCTCTGGGTCTGCTTGGGATGGCTGCTCAGCGCCAATTCTTTTTCTTCTTCCAGCGGCGGTCGGCGCGCACGCCTTCTTCCTTCATGCCGAGGTAGAACTCCTTGATGTCCTCTTTTTCGCGCAGGTGGGCACAGGTGTCTTCCATCACGATGCGGCCGTTTTCCAGCACATAGCCGTAGTCCGAGGCGTTGAGTGCCATGTTGGCGTTCTGCTCCACCAGCAGGATGGTGGTGCCGCGCTCGCGGTTGATGCGCACCACGATCTCGAAAATCTCTTTCGTGAGTTTGGGCGAGAGCCCCAGGCTGGGTTCGTCGAGCAGGATCAGATCGGGGTTGGCCATGAGCGCGCGGCTGATGGCCAGCATCTGCTGCTGGCCACCCGAGAGCAGGCCGGCGTCCTGCGCGGCGCGCTCGCGCAGGATGGGGAAGTAGCCGAACACCGCTTCGATGTCGCGTGCCACACCATCGCGGTCCTTGCGGGTGTAGGCGCCCATCACCAGGTTGTCGCGCACCGACAGCAGCGGGAACACCTCGCGGCCTTCGGGCACGTGCATCAGGCCTTGCTGCACGATGTGGGCCGGGTCCTGGGCGGTGATGTTCTCGCCCTTGAACTCGATCGATCCCTTGCGCGGGTCGATGATGCCGCTGATGGTTTTGAGGATGGTGGTTTTGCCCGCACCATTGGAGCCCAGCACGGTGGCGATCTCGCCGCGACGCACCTGCAGGCTCACCCCGCGTATGGCCTTGATGGGCCCATAGGCGCTCTCCACGTTGAGCAGCTTGAGCACGGCGTTGTCGGTGATCGGGGCCGTCATGCGGATGCTCCCACGTGGCTGGGGGGGTGGTTCTCGCGGCGCAGACTGGACACATCGTCCACCGAGCCGAGGTAGGCCTCGATCACGCCCGGGTCGCGCTGCACTTCGGCCGGCGTGCCGGTGGCCAGTTCGGCACCCATGCTCATGGCCAGCACGCGGTCGGACACCTTGGACACCAGGCCCATGTCGTGTTCCACCATCAGCACCGTGATGCCCAGCTCGTCGCGGATGTCGGTGATCCAGAAGGCCATGTCGTCGGTTTCCTCGACGTTGAGGCCGGACGAGGGCTCGTCGAGCAGCAGCAGTTGCGGCTCTGTGCACAGGGCGCGCGCCAGCTCCACCACCTTGCGCACGCCGTAGGGCAGGCCGGCCACCATCGATTCGCGGTGGTGCTGCAGGTCCAGCAGCTCGATGACCTGTTCGACCTTTTCACGCGCCTCGATCTCGGCCATGCGGGTTTTTCCGGTGAAGAAAATTTCGCTCCACAGCCCGGTGCGGCGGTGCGTGTGGCGACCGATCAGCAGGTTCTGCAGCACGGTGGCGTGTTCGAACAGCTCAATGTTCTGGAAGGTGCGCGCAATGCCCAGCTTGGCGATGTCGTGTGGCGCCTTGTCGGTCAGGTTCAGCAACCCGTTGGGCCCGGCATAGGCGATGGTGCCGCTGGTGGGCGTGTAGATGCGGCTGATCAGGTTGAACACCGTGGTCTTGCCGGCGCCGTTGGGGCCGATCAGGGTGAAGACCTCGCCGCGCTTGACGTCGAAGCTGACGTTGTTGACGGCCAGCACGCCGCCGAAGCGCACGCTGAGGTTCTGGGCCGACAACAACACATCGGCGTTGGGGTTCTGCGGCTGGCTCATTTGAGTCGATCCGATTTCTGGAAGGATTTCTGACGCTTGAACATGCCGCGCCGGTAGAAGGGGAAGAGCTGGAAGTAGGTGCGGATCTTGAGCCAGCGGCCATACAGGCCCATGGGTTCGAACAGCACGAAGGCCACCAGCACCAGACCGTACACCGTGCCCTGCAGGCCGGCTGCCTGGCCGATGGCGGGCGGCAGGAAGTCCTTGGCCTGCGCGATCATCTGCGGCATCACGATCAGGAAGATGGCCCCAAAGAAGGCGCCGTGGATGGAGCCCAGGCCGCCGACCACGACCATCAACAGCAGGTCGATGGACTGGATGATGCTGAACTGCTCGGGCGACAGGAACTGGATCTTGTGCGCGTACAGCGCACCGCCCAGGCCGGCCAAGGCGGCCGAGAGCGCAAAGCTCATGGTCTTGTAGCGCGCGATGTGGATGCCCATGCTCTGGGCCGAAATTTCGGAGTCGCGTATGGCCACGAAGGCGCGGCCGGTGGACGAACGCATGAGGTTGGCAATGGCCAGCGTGGCGCCCACACACAGCAGCAGGCACAGGCCATAGAACTCGGTGGTGCTGTCGAGCTCCCAGCCAAACAGCGTGGGCGTGTGCACATGCAGGCCGGCGTTGCCGCCCGTGACTTTCTCCCAGCGTGCCATGACTTCTTCGACGATGAAGCCGAAGGCCAGCGTGGCCATGCCCAGGTAGATGCCCTTGACGCGCAGCGCCGGCAAGCCCACCACCATGCCCACGGCGGCCGACAGCAGCGCGGCACACGCCAGCGCCAGCGGGAAGGGCAGGCCGGCATTGACCAGCACCGCCTGGGTGTAGGCGCCCACGCCCAGAAACGCGGCGTGGCCAAGCGAAAACAGGCCGGTGAAGCCCGCCAGCAGCATCAGCCCCAGGCCGACGATGGCGTAGATCAGCACAAAGGTCAGCTGAGCCAGCCAGTACTCGTCCACCACCCACGGTGCCACGATCAGGCCCAGCATCAGCAGGCCGTACCAGAAGGTGTGGCCGCCGTGTTTGGCGAGCTGGATGTCCTGGTTGTAGTCGGTCTTGAAGATGTATCGCATGGGGTCAGACTTTCTTGCGCAACTTCTCGCCGAACAGGCCGTTGGGTTTGAGCACCAGCATCAGCAGCACCACGATGTAGGGCGCGATGTCCTTGAAACCTTCGGGCAGGTAGAAGCCCGAGAAGGCTTCGACGATGCCGATGATCAGGCCGCCCACGATGGCGCCCGGCAGGCTGGTGAAGCCGCCCACCACGGCCGCCGGAAACGCCTTGAGGCCAATGAAACCCATGTTGGCGTGCACAAAAGTGATGGGGGCCAACAGCAGACCGGCCACCGCCGCCACGCCTGCGGCCAGACCCCACACCAGGCCGTTGAGGCGTTTGACCGGGATGCCCATGTAGTAGGCGGCCAACTGGTTTTGCGACGAAGCCTGCATGGCGATGCCCAGCTTGCTGTACTTGAACATGGCAAACAGCAGGCCACACAACAGGGCGGTGGCGCCGATCACCACCAGTTGTTCGGCCGCGATCACCGCCGTGCCGATGTTGAGCACCTGCCCGGCGTAGGGCACGGGCAGGGTGTGGGTATCGGTGCCGACGTCGGGAATCATGGTGATGAGGCCACGCACCACGTAGCCCACACCGATGGTCAGCATCACGATGGAGAAGGCCGGCTGGCCCAGGATGGGCCGCACCACCATGCGCTCCAGCACGAAGCCGAAGACCATCATGGCGGCGATGGCGCTGATCACGCCCAGCCAGAAGGGGAAGCCCAGGGCCGTGGTGGCAGCCAGGCCTGCGAACGCGCCCACCATCATGAGGTCGCCCTGGGCGAAACTGACCGTTTCGGTGGCTTTGTAGATCAGCACAAAACCCAGGGCGATCAATCCGTAGATGCATCCCTGGGCCGCGCCGCTGATCAGCAGTTGCAGCAGTTGCACACATGTCTCCTTGCTTGAGGGTGCGTGAGTTATAGCGGTAAGCTTCTGGTCAGCCGCTAGGGTTCTTCCCCATGTCGAGTCGCCCACGTGCCAGTTGGCGCACCTCAAGCTTTCACACCGATGTCACATGCTCCCGCTGCCGCACCGAACCAGGGCGTGCGTACCGAACGACAGGGTCCCGTCACCGTGGTGACGCTGGACCGCGCCGACGTGCGCAACGCGGTGGACGACGCCACCGCCCGCGCCCTGTTCGAGGCTTTTGTGGCCTTTGACGACGACCCCGAAGCCTGCGTGGCGGTCTTTCACGGGGCCCACGGCCACTTCTGTGCTGGCTGGGATTTGCAGCACGGCGCGGCGCTGGCTCAGCAAGGCCAGGACATGGTGCAGGTCATCGCGCAGCGCTTGGATTTTTCGCCCGACGACGTGCGCCCGCCCGGCCCCATGGGGCCCTCGCGCCTGCTCTTGTCCAAGCCCGTGATCGCGGCCGTTTCAGGCGCGGCGGTGGCCGGCGGGATGGAGCTGGCCCTGTGGTGCGATCTGCGGGTGATGGACGTCGATGCCTATTTCGGTGTTTATTGCCGCCGTTTTGGCGTGCCGCTGATCGATGGCGGTACGGTGCGTCTGCCGCGTTTGATTGGCATGGGGCACGCGATGGATCTGATCCTGACCGGGCGCAAGGTCGAGGCCGAGGAAGCACGGCAGATGGGCCTGGCCAACCGCGTGGTGCCCAGCGGCACGGCGCGTGAGGCCGCCATCGCCCTGGCGCAACAGCTGGCGGGGTTTCCCCAGGCCACGATGCGGGCCGACCGCCTCAGCGCCTACCAGCAGTGGGACTTGCCCCTGCCCCAGGCGCTGCACCAGGAATGGGAGCGTGGGCGCGACTGCCTGGGCGATGCGCTGGCGGGCGCCACGCGTTTCACCGGCGGCGCGGGGCGCCACGGCCGGTTCTGAGCGTCGGCAGGCGCATCAGCGCGGAATCGGTCTCGGGCGGCCTTCGTCGTCGATGGCCACGTAGGTCAGGCTGGCCTCGGTCACCTTCACGTAGCGCCCTTGCGCACGGAAGCGCTCGGCATACACCTCCACCTGCACCGTGATGGAGGTGCGGCCCAGGCGGGTGACGCTGGAGAAAAAGCTCAGGATGTCGCCCACGCGTACCGGCTGCTTGAAGATGAATTCGTTCACAGCCACCGTGGCCATGCGGCCCTGCACGTGGCGCGCCGGCAGCACCGAGCCGGCCAGGTCCACCTGGGCCATGACCCAGCCACCAAAGATGTCGCCGTTGCCGTTGGTGTCGGCCGGCATGGGAATGACCTTGAGCACCAGTTCCTTGTCGGTGGGCAGGGGCACGGGGTTGGGGAGGAGGGGGCTATCGATGGACATGGGCACAATTCAGGAACACAAGGTTTCGATTGTCTCCCATGCGCTCCTTATCGACCACCCACGCCGGCCCCGGCCCGGCCCCCGCCGCTCCTGAACAGAAAGGGCGCTCGGACTGGGCCACCTTGCAGCGCCTGCTGCCCTACCTGTGGCGCTACAAGTGGCGGGTCATGTTGGCGCTGGCCTTCATGGTGGGCGCCAAGGCCGCCAACGTGAGCGTTCCGCTGTTGCTCAAGCAGTTGGTGGACGCCATGAACATCGCACCCGGCAGCGCCCAGGCCCTGCTGGTGGTGCCGGTGGGCCTGCTGGTGGCCTATGGCCTGCTGCGCTTTTCCACCAGCCTGTTCACCGAGCTGCGCGAACTGGTGTTTGCCAAGGCCACCGAGGGCGCCACCCGCAGCATCGCGCTGGAGGTGTTCGGCCACCTGCACGCGCTGAGCCTGCGTTTTCACCTGGAGCGCCAGACCGGGGGCATGACCCGCGACATCGAGCGAGGCACGCGCGGTGTGCAATCGCTGATTTCCTATTCGCTCTACAGCATTTTTCCGACCCTGATCGAGGTCGTGTTCGTGCTGGTGTTGCTGGGCACCCAGTTCGACATGTGGTACGTGTGGATGACGCTGGGCGCGCTGCTGCTCTACATCGGCTTCACCGTCTGGATCACCGAATGGCGCACGCAGTTTCGCCGCCGCATGAACGAGATCGAGTCGCAAAGCCAGACCAAGGCCATCGACTCGCTGCTGAACTACGAGACCGTCAAGTACTTCAACAACGAGGCCTTCGAGGCACGCCGCTACGACGAAAGCCTGGAGAAGCTGCGCCGCGCGCGCATCAAGAGCCAGACCACGCTGTCGCTGCTCAACACCGGCCAGCAGCTCATCATTGCCGTGGCCCTGGTGGCCATGTTGTGGCGAGCCACCCAGGGTGTGGCCAGTGGCGCCATGTCGCTGGGGGACCTGGTCATGATCAACGCCTTCATGATCCAGCTCTACATCCCGCTGGGTTTTCTGGGGGTGCTCTACCGCGAAATCAAGCAAAGCCTGACCGACCTCGACAAGATGTTCGTGCTGCTGGAAAAGGAGCGCGAGATCGCCGATGCGCCCGGGGCGACCGACCTGCGGCTGGACGGCCCGCCCACGGTGCGTTTTGAAGACGTGCACTTCAGCTACGAGCCGGCGCGCGAGATCCTGCACGGCATTTCCTTCGAGATCCCGGCCGGCAAGACCGTGGCGGTGGTGGGCCCGTCCGGTTCCGGCAAATCCACGCTGGCGCGTCTGCTCTACCGTTTTTATGACGTCAATGCCGGGCGCATCACGATCGGAGGTGAAGATGTGCGCCAGGTTACCCAGGCCAGCGTGCGCCATGCCATCGGCATCGTGCCGCAGGACACCGTGCTGTTCAACGACAGCATCGAATACAACATCCTCTATGGCCGCCCGGATGCGGGGCACGCGGCGGCGGTGTTGGCCGCGCAGGCCGCCCACATCCACGACTTCATCAGCCGCCTGCCCCAGGGCTACGCCACCACGGTGGGCGAGCGCGGGTTGAAGCTTTCCGGCGGTGAAAAGCAGCGCGTGGCGATTGCCCGCACCCTGCTCAAGAACCCACCCATCGTCATCTTCGACGAAGCCACGTCGGCGCTGGACTCGGCCAACGAGCGCGCCATCCAGGGCGAGCTGAAGACGGCGGCGCGCAACAAGACCTCGCTGGTGATCGCACACCGCCTGTCCACCGTGGTGGACGCGCACGAGATCATCGTGCTGGAGCACGGTCACATTGTCGAGCGCGGTACCCACGCCGACCTGGTGGCGCGTGGGGGGGTGTACGCCGGCATGTGGGCGCTGCAACAAAGTGGCGCTGACGGTGGGGCTGATCGTCTTGAAAATGGCGTCGCATAATCGCGCCCCATGGAGACCAAGTGGCTTGAAGATTTTGTGAGTCTGGCGGAAACGCGCAGTTTCAGCCGCTCGGCCCAATTGCGCCATGTGACCCAGCCGGCGTTCTCGCGCCGCATCCAGTCGCTGGAGGCCTGGGCTGGCACCGATCTGGTGGACCGCTCCAGCTACCCCACGCGCCTGACGCCTGCCGGCCAGACCTTGTACGAGCAGTCGCTGGACATCCTGCAGTCGCTGCAGTCCACGCGCACCATGCTGCGCTCGCACACGGCGGCGGCGCAGGACGTGATCGAATTCGCCGTACCCCACACCCTGGCCTTCACCTTTTTTCCGGCCTGGCTCTCGGGCCTGCGCGAGGCCTGTGGCCCGGTCAAGACGCGCCTGATCGCCCTCAACGTGCACGACGCGGTGATGCGCATGGTCGAAGGCAGCTGCGACCTGCTGATCGCTTACCACCACGCCTCCCAGCCCATCCAGCTCGACACCGACCGCTACGAGATGCTGCCGCTGGGCCGCGAGACACTGGCACCCTACGTCAAGCCCAACGCCGAGGGTGAGCCCCTGTACCGCCTGCCCGGCCATCCGACCCAGCCCTTGCCCTACCTGGCCTATGCGCCGGGGGCTTACCTGGGGCGGGTGGTGGAGTTGCTGCTCAAACAATCGGGTGCCAGCACCTGGCTGGACCGGGTCTACGAAACCGACATGGCCGAAGGCCTCAAGGCCATGTCGCTGGAAGGCCACGGCATTGCGTTCCTGCCGTCCAGCGCGGTGCGCAAGGAGCTGCGTGCCCACAAGCTGGTGCCGGCCGGTGGCGACCTGGAGATGGCGCTGGACATCCGCATCTACCGCGAGCGACCGGTGGGTTCCAAATCCAAGCGGGCGGTGGATCGGTTCTGGGACGATTTGGCGCGGCAGTTGGCTGGCTGAGTTTGTGTCTGTGTGTCCTCGCGTCCACGGGTGTGGGGCGCCTGGCTACGCGGCTGTCCCCCGCCGGCTGCGCCGGCTCCTCCTTGATACCGCTGCGCCAGGCACCCCACACCCGAGGGCAACCCGCATGCTTGCACGCCGATGTTGGCGCGCCCACATCACCTCAGGTCGGGGTGGCAGGGCGTTCTGC
The DNA here is from genome assembly GCA_964442375.1 of uncultured Hydrogenophaga sp. GTDB lineage: Bacteria > Pseudomonadota > Gammaproteobacteria > Burkholderiales > Burkholderiaceae_C > Hydrogenophaga. The sequence goes on from CAYUAH010000127.1 coordinate 9,477, forward strand.
AGAGCGAGGTGAATACGAAGGGACTTCCCACTTCCTGGTAACGGCATCGAG
>CAYUAH010000128.1:0-9500 GCA_964442375.1 uncultured Hydrogenophaga sp.
ACGCCCCATGGCCTGGGTGGCGCGCATCGCGCGGCCTTTCGTGAGCCTGCTGTCGGCCACCACCTCGGGTGTGCTGGCCCTGCTGCGCGTGGACGTGAACGCCCAGCAGACCGTGACCGAAGACGAGATCAACGCCAGTCTGGAAGAGGGCGTGGGTGCGGGCATCATCGAGGCGCACGAGCACCAGATGGTGCGCAACGTGTTCCTGCTCGACGACCGGCAGCTGGGATCCATCATGATCCCACGCGCCGACATCGAATGGCTGGACGCCAGCGAAACCCTGGACGCTGCCGTGCGCCACGCCTGGGCCACCGGTCACTCGTGGTACCCCGTGTGCCGGGGCGGGCTGGACGACGTGGTGGGTGTCATCCACCTGCCGCGCATGTTGGCGATGCGCGAGCAGGGCGTGACCGACACACTGCAAACCCTGGCGGAGCCGGCGGTGTTCGTGCCCGAGACCCTCAGCGGCATGGAGCTGCTGGAGCAGTTCCGCGCGCGCGCCACGCGCATGGTGTTTGTGGTGGACGAGTATGGGGTGGTGCAAGGCCTGCTGACGCCGCTGGACATGCTGGAGGCCATCACCGGCGAGTTGTCGCCGCAAACCCCGGTGGACGCCTGGGCCACGGAGCAAAGCGATGGCTCGTGGCTGCTCGATGGCGCCATGCCGGTGCCCGAACTCCGGGCCCGGCTGGACATCAAGGACGAACTGCCCGACGAGGACAAGGGCCGCTACAACACGGTGGCCGGCCTCATGCAAACCGTGGCCGGCGATCTGCTGGCCGTGGGCGACGCGGTGGAATGCGTGGGCTGGCGCTTCGAGGTGCTGGCACTGGACGGGCGGCGCATCGACAAGGTGCGCATCACGCCCGCGCCCGACGAGAACCCAGGCGCCCACGTGGGGCCCGCGCACTGAACGCTCACTGACCGCTGAGGTACTCGGCCACGGCGGCCATTTCCAGCTCGGTCATCTGCTGTGCCACCGCGTGCATCACCGCGTTGTCGTTGGTGCGCTCGCGTTTGTTGAACTGCTTGAGCTGGGTGTGCAGGTAGCCCGAGAACTGGTGCGCCAGCCGGGGCAGGTTGGCCGCACCCTCGCCCTTGGCGCCGTGGCAGGCCACGCAGGCCGGTACGCCGCTGTATTTGTTGCCGTTGGCATAGAGGTACTCGCCCATCCTGGCCAGGCCAGGGTCTTTGGGTGCTTCTTTGGGCGGGCTGAACTTGGCGTAGTAGTTGCCCAGGGCCAGCATCTCGTCGGGCGTGAGCTTGGCCACCATGTCGGCCATGGCCGAACTCTTGCGCTGGCCCGACTTGAAGGCCGCAAGCTGCTTGGCCACGTACTCGGCGTGCTGGCCCGCGAGGCGCGGAAACACCTCGCTGGTGGACTCGCCCTGCGCACCATGGCACAGAAAACACGAGCCGCCGGCGATTTTTTTGGCGCGGGCTTCGTCGGCCTGTGCCCAGGCGCCGCCTGCGGCCAGCAGGCCGATGGCCAGGGAAAGGGTGAACCGTGTTGCCATGGTCAGGCCAGCGTGTCCGCCCAGATGTTGCGCGCCCAGGCCAGCGCGTAGCGGCCTTCGAGTTCGCTGGCCGCCACCGACACGCCACCCGAGCCGGGCACGGTCAGCATGGTCTTTTTCTCGGCGTCGTAGCGGTGCACGCTGGCCACGTGCACCACGTCTTCGTCGGTGACGAAGCTGTAGCAGGTGTTGGCGTAGATGGGCAACTGCGGCGGCTCCTTGCCGGCCAGCAGCGACACCACGGCGGCCGCGCAGGTTTTGCCATGCTGGTTGGCCATGTGGCCCGACTTGGGCATGGCCGGCGCGATCTGGATGGCATCGCCCAGCACGTGCACGTTTTTGGCGGCCTTGGATTCGAAGGTCAGGAAGTCCACGTCGCACCAGCGCTTGTTGGCGGTGGCCAGGCCGGTCTTGACGGCGATGTCACCCGCGCGCATGTCGGGGATGACGTTGAGCACGCCGGCCTTGAAGTCGTCGTTAAACTCGAATTTCAGGGTGTTGGTGGCGGCATCCACGTCGCTCACCTTGTGCTTGGGGCGGTACTCGATCATGCCCTTGTAGTGCTCGTCCCAGGCCTTCATGAACAGGCCCTTCTTCGACTGGATGTCGTCGTTGGCGTCGAAGATCACGACCTTGCTCTTGGGCTTGGCCTTCTTGAAGTAGTTGGCCACCATGCAGGCCCGTTCGTACGGGCCGGGCGGGCAGCGGTAGGGCGCCAGCGGGATGGACAGGGCGTACACGCCGCCATCGGGCATGGCTTCGAGCTGGCGGCGCAATGCCACCGTTTGGGCGCCGGCCTTCCAGGCGTGCAGCACCTTGTCCTTGGCGGCCTGGCTGGCCATGCCGGGCAGGCTCTCCCACATGAAGTCCACGCCGGGCGAAACGATCACCCGGTCGTAGGGCAGCTCGGCGCCGCTGGCCAGTTTGACGATGCGTTTCTCCACATCGATGCTGGCCACCATGTCGCGCACCAGTTTCACGCCATGGCGCTTTTCCAGGTTGTCGTAGGGCGTTGTGACGTCGGCGATGGTCTTGCTGCCGTTGATCACCAGATTGGAAATGGGGCAGGAGACGAAGGCGGCGTTGGGCTCGACCAGGGTCACGTTGACCGTGTTGTCCGAGAACAGGCGCAGGTACTTGGCGGCGGTGGCGCCGGCGTAGCCGCCGCCGACCACCACCACTTTCGGGCCGCTGCCACCGGCGGTGGCGCAGCCCCCCAGCCCACCCAGGCTCGCGATGGCGGAACCGGCACCCAGCGTTTGAACAAAATGACGGCGTTGCAGCATGGTGTTCTCCTTATTTTTTCTGGGCGGCAAAGTAGGCGGCGATCTGGGCGATCTGCTCGTCGCTGTAGCCCTTGGCAATCTGGTGCATCAGCGTGGCGGGCTTGCGCCCGCTCTTGAAGTCCATCAGCTTCTGGACCATCTCATCCTTGTCCTTGCCGGCCAGTGCTTCCATGCCGGGCTGGGCGCGGCCATCGGTGCCATGGCAGTTGGCGCAGGCCGCCGCCCAGACACGGACCTGGTTGACCTGAGCCTGGGCAGGCAGGGCGACAGCGCTGGCGGCCGCCAGCGCGAGGGAAAGGGACCAAATACGCATCGGCGTCTCCTCAAGGTGGTGCCATCTGGCGACGGTTTGTCCCGTTGGGTGGACAAAATAGTTGAATATAAGCAAAGACTATTCTGACCCTGTCCACCCGGATGTGGAACAGGGTGAAAACCCGGGGGCGGGGTGTCAGCTTAGCGCAAACCGGCTGTGGTTCGCGGGCAATCTTTGTCAGCTCAACAGGGCCTGGGCAAACTCGCGCGCGCTGAAGGTTTCGAGGTCCTCGAGTTTTTCACCCACGCCGATGAAATAGACCGGCACCGGCTTTTCCATGGCGATGGCGGCCAGCACGCCGCCCTTGGCCGTGCCGTCGAGCTTGGTGACCACCAGGCCGGTGAGCTGCAGTGCGTCGTCGAAGGCGCGCACCTGGTTGAGCGCGTTCTGGCCGGTGTTCCCGTCGATCACCAGCAGCACTTCGTGCGGTGCCGTGGTGTCGGCCTTCTGCACCACGCGGCGGATCTTTTTCAGCTCCTCCATCAGGTGCAGCTGCGTGGGCAGGCGCCCGGCGGTGTCCACCAGCACCACGTCCTTGCCGCGTGCGCGGCCGGCGCTGACGGCGTCAAAGGCCACGGCCGCCGGGTCACCGCCTTCCTGGCTCACGATGTCCACCAGGTTGCGGTCGGCCCACACGCCCAGTTGTTCGCGCGCGGCGGCGCGGAAGGTGTCGGCCGCTGCCAGCAGCACCGAGGCGCCCTCGGTGGCCAGGTGTTTGGTGAGCTTGCCAATGGAGGTGGTCTTGCCGGCGCCGTTGACGCCGGCCACCATGATCACGGTGGGCGCGTGTTCGCCGATCACCAGCGGTTTTTCCAGCGGGCGCAGCAGGTCGGCCAGGGCCTCGGCCAGCAGGCCTTTGACAGCGCTGGGTTCGGTCGCCTTGGCCTCTTTCACCCGGCGCTTGAGGTCGTCGAGCAGGAACTGCGTGGCCTTCACCCCGGTGTCGGCCATCAGCAGCGCGTCTTCCAGCTCCTCGTACAGCGCGTCGTCGATGCGGGTGCCGGTGAACACCGTGGCGATGCTGGAGCCGGTCTTGCGCAAGCCGGCCTTGAGGCGGTCCAGCCAGCCAGCGCGGGTGGATGGCTCGGGTGCGGGCACGGGCACCACCACCGGGGCGGGCGCAGCGGGTGGCGCTGGCATGGGGGCGGGTGCCGGCGCCTTGTCCGCAAACGGATTGCGCAGCCACGACAGGCCACCACTGGGCGCTGTCTCAACGGGTGCGACCGCCGCTGCGGGGGCATCGGGGGTGGCGGGCGCAGGCAGGTCCGCCACCGGGCTGTCGGCCACGGGAGGCAAGGGGGCTTTTTTCTTGAAAAAACTGAACATCGGAGCGTTTATAGAATCTGTTGCATTCTATGAAACGATTTGTCCCGCGCCTGTTCTTGCTCCTGGCGGCTTTGCTGCTCAGCCCCACCCTGTTGGCACAGACCCAGCGCTTCACGCTCGGCAACGGCATGACGGTCATCGTCAAACCCGACCGGCGTGCGCCCACCGCGGTTCACATGTTGTGGGTGCGGGTGGGCTCCATGGATGAGGTCGATGGCGCCTCCGGCGTGGCCCACGTGCTCGAACACATGATGTTCAAGGGCACACCCACGATGGGGCCGGGCGAATACTCGCGCCGCGTGGCCGCGCTGGGCGGCACCCACAACGCCTTCACCAGCCGCGACGCCACCGCCTACCACCAGCAGGTGCCTGCCGACCAGGTGCTGGCCGTCATGGCGCTGGAGGCCGACCGATTTGCCAACAACCAGTGGAGTGACGACGAGTTCCGGCGCGAGATCGAGGTCATCAAGGAAGAGCGCCGCCAGCGCATCGAGGAATCGCCGCGCGCGCGGATGTACGAGGCGTACAACGCGCAGGTGTTTCTGGCCAGCCCCTACCGGCGGCCCATCATTGGCTGGATGAGCGACATCGAGTCCCTCACGCCCGACGACGCACGCGCCTTCCACCGCCAGTGGTACGTGCCTGCCAATGCGGCCGTGGTGGTGGCGGGCGACGTGGACCCGCAGCAGGTGCGCCTCTGGGCTGAGCAAACCTATGGCCGCATCCCGGCGCGCGCCGTGCCCGAGCGCAAACCCCGCGTGGAGCCGGCCCAACATGGCCCCCGCCGGCTGGAATACCGCGCCCGCGCCGAACAAGCCCTGCTCACGCTGGGCTGGAAGGCGCCGCAGCTGCGCGATCTGGCCGCCACCGACGCCGACACACAAGACGCTCTGGCCCTGACCCTGCTGGCCAGCGTGCTCGACGGCTACAACGGCGCGCGTCTGGGCCGCGCCCTGGTGCAGGGCGAAGGCGGTCGGCGCATCGCCGACAGCGTGGACGCGTCCTACGGTTTGTTGGGGCGTGGGCCGCAGCTGTTCACGCTCACCGGCGTGCCGGCGCCGGGTGTGAGCCCGGACGCACTGGCCGAGGCCTTGCAGGCCCAGGTGCGGCGCGTGGCCGACAGCGGCGTGACCGAGGCCGAACTGCAGCGCGTCAAAACCCAGTGGCGGGCGGGGGAGGTCTACAAGCTCGATTCGGTGGTCAACCAGGCGCGCGAGCTGGGCAGCTACTGGCTCAATGGCTGGGGCCTGGATGCCGGCGAACGCCTGCTGCAACGGCTCATGGCCGTGACGCCGGCGCAGGTGCAGTCGGTCGCGCAGCGCCTGTTTGATGAACGGCAGCTCAATGTGGGCGTGCTGGTGCCGGAGGCCAAGCCATGAAGCCGCGCCAGTTCCTTCAAGCGATTGCACTGGTGCTGGCAGCCACCAGCGCCCACGCCGCACTGCCCATTGAACAATGGACCCATGCCAGCGGCGCCCGCGTCCACCTGGTCAGCAGCCCGGCCATTCCCATGCTCGACGTGTCGGTCGATGTGGACGCCGGGAGCCGGCGTGATCCGGCCGCGCAAGCGGGCTTGGCGCGTGCCACCGCCGGCATGCTCGACAAGGGTGTGCTGGCCACCGACGGCCAAGCTGCGCTGGACGAAAACGCCCTGGCCGAAGCCTGGCTGGACATCGGCGCGCAATTCGGCGCCAGCGCCAGCAGCGACCGCATGGCCTTTGCGCTGCGCACCCTGACCGAGCCCGCGCTGCTGGAACGTGCCGTGGCGCTGGCCGCGCGCCAGATGGCGCAGCCTGCCTTTCCCGCCGAGGTGTGGGCGCGAGAACGCGAACGCAGCCTGGCCGCCCTGCGCGAAGCCGACACCCGGCCCGGCACCCACGCGGGCCGGGCCTACGCGGCAGCGATTTACCGGGGCCACCCCTACGGCGCCCAGACCACGGCACAGACCTTGTCGGCGATCGGCGTGAACGACATGGCCACCTTCTACCGCCAGCACGTGATGGCCTGCGGTGCCCGCATCAGCATGGTGGGTGCCATCGACCGCGCCACGGCCGATCACATTGCCGGCCGCTTGTTGGCCGCCATGGCGCCCCACGGTTGCCGCGGCCTGGCACCCGTGCCCGAGGTGGCGCCCTTGGCTGCGGCCAAGGACGAGCGCATCCCCTTTGCCGCCGCGCAGGCCCAGGTGCTGCTGGGCCAGCCCGGCGTGCGCCGAGACGACCCCGACTTTTTGACCCTGCTGGTGGGCAACCACATCCTGGGCGCCAGCGGCTTCACCTCGCGGCTGATGGACGAGGTGCGCGAGAAGCGCGGCCTGACGTATGGCGTCTACAGCAGCTTTTCGCCGGGCCGCCATGCGGGCGCTTTCACCGTGAGCCTGACGACCCGGCCCGACCAGGCCGAGGCGGCGCTGGCCTTGTCGCGCGAGGTGGTGGCGCGTTTTGTCGCAGAGGGCCCCACCGAGGCGGAGCTGCAGGCCGCCAAGGACGCGCTGATCAAAGGCTTTGCCCTGCGCCTGGACAGCAACCGCAAGCTGCTGGACAACGTCGCCAACATCGCCTGGAACGATTTGCCGCTGGACTACCTGGACACGTGGACCACCCAGGTGGCAGCGGTCTCGGTGGACGACATCCGCCGCGCCTTCCAGCGTGTGCTGGCGCCGCAGCGCATGGTCAGTGTGATCGTGGGGGGCAAGGCGCCATGAACATGCGCAGCAAAAGCAGCGGTGGGGCGCGGTCGGCGGCGGGCGGACCTGGTGTGGTCCGGATCATCGGCGGTCAGTGGAAGCGCAGCAAGCTCACAGTGGCCGTTGCGCCTGGCCTGAGGCCCACACCCGACCGCGTGCGCGAAACCCTCTTCAACTGGCTGGGCCAGGACTTGACTGGCTTGCGCTGCCTGGATGCCTTTGCCGGCAGTGGCGCCCTGGGTTTCGAGGCGGCGTCGCGCGGTGCCAGCGAGGTGCTGCTGATCGAGCAGGCTCCGACCCTGGTGAGCAGCTTGCGCGACAACGCCACACGCCTGCAGGCGACCCAGCTCACGGTGCAACGTGGCGACGCCCTCAGCCTGATGCGCCAGCGCGCCGGGCAGGCCTGGGATGTGGTCTTTCTCGACCCGCCGTTTGGCGAGGGGCAGAACGAAGCGCTGTTCCGTGACGCCTTGGCAGCGGCGCGCGATCTGATCAGCGCCGACGGTTCGCTCTACCTCGAAGCGCCCCGCGTGTGGACCGAAGCCGAGCTGGCCGAGCTGGGCTGGCAGGTGCGGCGCCAGGGCCGCGCCGGGCAGGTGGCCTTTCACCTGTTGGGGCCAGCGCAGCGGGGCGGATAATCGCACCATGAGCACGCCTGTTTCTGCCCGCCGCATTGCCGTCTACAGCGGTACCTTTGACCCCCTGACCCTGGGCCACGAAGACGTGGTGCGCCGCGCCGCAGGCCTGTTCGACGAACTGGTGCTGGCCGTGGCCATGGCCCACCACAAAAAAACCCTGTTCAACCTGGACGAGCGCATTGCCATGGCGCGCGCCGCGCTGGCTGGGCTGCCCAATGTGCGGGTCGAGCCCTTCGACGGGCTGATCATGGATTTCTGTCGCGAGCAGGGCGCCTGTGCTGTGTTGCGTGGCGTGCGCAATGTGACCGACTTCGACTACGAGGCCCAGATGGCGGCCATGAACCGCAAGCTGCTGCCCACGGTGGAGACGGTGTTCCTGCTGCCCCAGGCCGAATTGCAGTGCATTTCCAGCACCCTGGTGCGCGAGATATCCAAGCTGGGTGGCGATGTGGCCGCCATGGTCAGCACGCCGGTGGCCGCGGAGCTGCAACGGGTGCATGGCCCTGCGCGCGTTCAATGCTGAACGGAGGCACATCATGGCACTGATGATCACCGACGAGTGCATCAATTGCGACGTCTGCGAGCCCGAATGCCCCAACGAGGCCATCTACCTCGGGCCCGAGATCTACGAGATCGACCACAGCAAGTGCACCGAATGTGTGGGCCATTTCGACGAGCCCCAGTGCGTGCAGGTCTGCCCCGTGGCCTGCATTCCGGTCAACCCGCAGCACGTGGAAAGCCGCGAGACCCTGTGGCAGAAGTTCCAGCGCCTTCAAAAGGCCGGTCAGCCCTTGTCGGCTGCCGGTGACGGCTCCACGCCTGGGGCCTGACGAGGCGGTTTCGGTCGCGGCGGCTTGCTGGTGTGTATGCGCGCCGTGGCTTCGTTCATGCGCCCGGCCAGCAGGTCGGGCAGGGCGAGCAGGCAGCGGGTCAGTGAGGCTTCAATGGCATCGCGCTGATCCGGCGCGGGTTTTTTGAGCACCCAGTTGGCCACTTCGCTTTTGTCGCCCGGGTGGCCAATGCCTATGCGCAGCCGCCAGTAATCGGGGCTGCCCAGTTGGGCATGGATGTCGCGCAAGCCGTTGTGGCCGGCATGGCCGCCGCCCTTCTTGAGCTTGCATTCGCCGGGGGCCAGGTCGAGCTCGTCGTGCACCACCAGCACCTCTTCGGGTGCGATCTTGAAGAAGCGCGCCAGGGCGGCCACCGCCTGACCGGAGCGGTTCATGTAGGTCATGGGCTCGAGCAGCCACACCGGCTGGCCCGCCACGTTGGCGCGCGCCACGTTGCCGAAGTAACCCTTCTCGGCCACCAGGTGCACTTTGAGTTCGCGCGCCACCGCGTCCACCCACCAGAAGCCGGCGTTGTGGCGGGTTTGTTCGTATTCCGGGCCGGGGTTGCCCAGGCCAACGATGAGTCTGATCATGGGGCGCGATTATCGGTGGCTTGTGGTCCAGCACTGAGAAACAAAAAGGCCCGCACGGGGCGGGCCTTCGGAGAAGCAAGACGAAGAATTACTTCTTGCCTTTCTTGCCCTTCTTGTCGTCGGCGGCTGCGGCCACGGGAGCGGCCACCACTTCTTCCACCGGGGCCACCAGGGTGGCGATGGTGACGGCCTTGCGGCCGTGTGTCACGATCTTGACGCCAGCGGGCAGCTGGATGTCGGAGGCGTGGATGCTGGCGCCGGTGGTGGCGTTGCTCAGGTCCACGGTGATGTGCTCGGGCAGTTGCACGGCC
>CAYUAH010000129.1:0-9491 GCA_964442375.1 uncultured Hydrogenophaga sp.
TCCAGGCGGTGGCCGTTGGGGTCGAAGAAGTAGATGCTCTTGAAGATGGTGTGGTTGGTCGGGCCAATCACCTCGATGCCGGCGGCCTCCAGGCGGGCCTTGGTGGCGATCAGGGTGTCCACCGAATCGACCTTGAGCGCCAGGTGCTGCACCCAGGCCGGGGTGTTGCGGTCGCGGTCCATGGGCGGCTGGCTGGGCAGTTCAAAAAACGCCAGGATGTTGCCGTTGCCGGCGTCCAGGAACACGTGCATGTAGGGGTCGGGGGCCTTGGTGGACGGCACCTCGTCTTCGGCGATGGCCAGGACGAATTTCATGTCCAGGTGCTTTTCGTACCACTCGACGGTTTGCTTGGCGTCGATGCAGCGGTAGGCCACGTGGTGGACTTGTTGAACGAGCATGGGAGTCTCCTGCGGTCGGTTGTGGGGCGCGTGGGCGCAGCCGCACGCGGATCAGAGTGCGCCACTGTAATGGCATTTGGTTGCGCTTGCAACTATATTTTGGCGGAGCCCATCACCACAGCAGCCCGCGCTCGCGCCACACCGGCATGGCCAGGTCGGGGCGGTCGGTCACCACGCCGTCCACGCCCAGGTCCAGCACCTGGCGCATGTCCTCGGGGCGGTTGACCGTCCAGGCCAGCACCTGCAAGCCCAGGGCTTGGGCGTCGCGCACTTGGGCGGCGTCGAGTTCGCGCCAGAAACTCGACCAGTGGCTGCCGCCGGCTGCCGCCACCATGCGCGGCACCGAGCGGTGTGCGCGGTGATGGAAACCCGCGGTCCAGGGCGATGCTTGCGTTTGGTGTGCCAACACGTTGTCCAGCCCGGGCAGCTGTGCCGTCAGGTACACGGTGGGTGTGCCCGGGCGCTGGCGTTGCACCGCCTGCAGCGCGCGCCAGTCAAACGACAGGATCTGCGCCCGGTCGGCCAGTCCGTGGTCGGCCAGCGCCTGCAGCAGCATCTCGGCAAAACGCTCGGGCGGCGGTGTGAGCGCGGGTGCAAGCGGCGACGATTTGAGTTCGATGGCAAGCCGCACGCGGGGGTTGCCGTGGGCTTTGACCCGCCCCAGCACGTCCGTCAGCCGTGGCATGCGCGCGCCGTCGTATGGGCGTTGCAAGGCGAACTCGGCGGCGTAGCGCGAGCCCGGCCGCAGCCGGCCCACGTCGTAGGTGTGCAGCTGTGCCACGCTGAGCGCATTGACCGGCGGGCCGGTGCGGTCGAGAAAACGGCCACGGGCGTCGCGTGTGATGTCGGCGTTGAGCTGGCGGTCGTGGCTGAGCACCAGCACACCATCGGCGCTGGACACCACGTCGATCTCCAGGGTGGTGACGCCCAGATCCAAGGCCAGCTGCAGGCCTTCGAGCGTGTTCTCGGGCGCCAGGCCGCGCGCGCCCCGGTGGCCTTGCAGGTCCACCCGGCGCAGTGCCGGCACCACCGGCTGGGCGCAGGACCACAGCCCCGCCAGCGGCAGGGGCAAGAGCGTGCGACGGCGCAAGACAGGGTTCATGGGTTGCTCCAGGGCCAACAGACCATGCCTGAAATTGTGCGCCTGCGCCGAGGCAAACGCTTATCTTTGTGCCCATGTCCCTCTGGCACGGCGAAGCCACCCCCACCCACGCTGTTTCGCGGCGCTGGCGGCAGGACCAGGACGTCTGAACTTACCTGGCCGCGTTGGGGAAGAACAACTGCTCGCCACCGATCTTGTAGCTGGCGATGGCGGCCTGGCCGGCGGGCGAGACCACCCAGTCCACAAACCTCTTGCCGTCGGCGGTTTTCACGTGCGGGTGCTTGGCGGCGCTCACCAGCATCACGCCGTACTGGTTGAACAGGCGCTTGTCGCCTTCGACCAGCACGGCCAGATCGGCGCGGTTCTTGAAGTTGAGCCAGGTGCCACGGTCGGCCAACACGTAGGCGCCGGAGGACGCACCGATGTTGAGCGCCGGGCCCATGCCACAACCACATTCCTTGTAGCCGCTGCCCTTGTTGTTGTCGGTGTCCGTCATCTTCCAGAAACGCAGCTCGGCCGCGTGGGTGCCGCTTTTGTCGCCACGCGAAACGAAGGGCGCGTTGACTGTGGCCAGCTTCTTGAGTGCGGCCACGATGTCGTTGCCTTTGGTGGCGGCCGGGTCGGCCTTGGGGCCCACGAGGATGAAGTCGTTGTACATCACCTCATAACGGCGGTCGGCAAAACCGTCGGCGACGAATTTGTCTTCGGCCGCCTTGTCGTGCACGAACAGCACGTCGGCGTCGCCCCGGCGGGCCATGTCGATGGCCTGGCCGGTGCCCAGGGCGACGACCTTCACATCGATGCCGCTGGCCTTTTTGAACTCGGGCAGCAGGTGGCCGAACAGGCCGGATTGTTCGGTGGAGGTGGTGGACGCGACCACGATGGACTGCGCTTGCGCGGCCAGCGCCATCAGGCCGAAGCCGGCGGCAGCGAACAGGCGGGTGAGCGGGGCGAGGCGGGCAAAGCGGGGCATGGGGCAGGTCTCCGGGAAATAAGGACAAGGCCCGCGATGCTACCCAGGGATGGCAGGCCCCCAGCCTGGGGCTTGCGAGTTATGCAGCGTCCTGCATACCGTAGGCGATGGGCCGGTCCTCGAACTCGGTGTTGAGCACCACCGTGCTGGTGGTGCGCGCCACGCCGGGAATGGCCTTGATCTGGTAGAGCACCTCTTCGAGCGCGCGGGCGTGGGTGGTGCGGATCTTGGCCAGGAAGTCGTGTTCGCCGGCCACGCTGTGCAACTCCAGCACCTCCGGCATGTCGCGCAGGCGCGGCGCGATGTCGCGGCAGTGGACGCCACCGTCGTTGCGTATGGCCACATAGGCGGTGAAGTGCTGGCCCACTTTGGCCGGGTCCACGCGCAGGGCAAAACGCTCGATCACGCCGCGTTCCAGCATCTTCTTCACCCGCTCGTGCACGGCGGCGGTGGACAGGCCCACTTCTGCGGCCACCTCGGCGTAAGAACGTCGGCTGTCGGCACTGAGTGCCGTAAGAATTCTGGCGTCAACCGGGTCTATCTGTAAATTTGCTTGCATGGCCCGAGAATTTTGGTCAAAATCCGGCCCATTGCCAGATCGCTGGAAATTATCCGGTCAAGAACGCCAAATGCCTACCGATTTCAAGATCGCCGCCCAAAATGGCCGCCTCCTGCCTTTGCTGGTGGCCCTGCTCATCGTCTACCTCGTCTGGGGCACCACCTACTACGCCCTGGGCGTGGCCATGGCGTCCATGCCGCCCTTGCTCATGAACGGCGCGCGCTTCGTGTTGGCCGGCGGCGTGATGCTGGCCATCGCCCGCGCCCAGGGCCTGCCCTGGCCCAGCGCCGTCCAGTGGCGGCACACCGCGCTGGTGGGCGGGCTGATGGCCTTTGGCGCCATGTCCATGGTGGTGCTGGCGCAAAAGCTCGGTATCGGCTCCGGGCTCATGGCCACGGTGGTGACCACCATGCCCATGTGGCTGGCGCTGTGGTCGCGCCTGGGCGGCGAGCGCGTGCCCGTCACCAGCTGGCTGGGCCTGGTGCTGGGTGTGGCGGGCGCGGCCGTGCTGGCGCTGGAGGGCGATTTTTCGGCCACCTGGCTGGGCACCTTGTGCGCTTTCGGCGCGCCGCTGTGCTGGAGCCTGGGCTCCTACGCCTCGCGCAAGCTGTCGCAACCGGCGCCGGCCATGGCCTCGGGCGCGCAGTGGCTGCTGGGTGGTCTGATGGGCTTGGTGGCGGCCTGGGCACTGGAGCCGGCCACGGCCTCCTTCCAGCTGAGCCAGGTGAGTGCCGCGTCGTGGGCCGCGTGGCTGTACCTGGTGGTGATGGGCACCCTGGTCACGCTCAACGCCTACCTGTGGCTGCTGCAGAACGCCACACCGGCCGTGGCCGGCAGCTACTCCTTCGTCAACCCGGCCGTGGCGCTGTGGGTGGGCGTGGCGCTGGGCGGCGAGGTGCTGACCGGCTGGGTCTACCTGGCCATGCCGCTGGTGCTGGCGGCGTTGGCCCTCATCTTGTACGGTGCACCGCTGGTGGCCTGGGCGCGGCGCATCGGATCGCGGGCAATGGCCCTGGCGGCTTGAGCCCGGTCCCGCATCGCCTAGCATGTGGCGATGAACATTTCTCTTGTGGCCTGGGGCCGGCGCCTGTCGGTGTCTTGTCTGGCGCTGTGGCTGGTGGCCTGTGCCAGCACGCCGCAGGTCAGCCTGCCACTGCGCTTCGCGTGGTTTGAAGGCCGGCAGATCGGCTACGTCAGCACCGATGCGTCGGACGCGGAGGCGGCCCGCGCCATGGGCATCAACCACGCCCCGCGCCTGGCCGCCACCGTGCCGGCCGACCACGCACCACCGGGGTTTCGCCACGCGCTGGAGCGGGTCTACCACTTCAGCGATGGCGCGCAGATCAATGTGTTCCCGTCGGTGCCCACGCCGGTGGGCCCAGCCAGCACCGACCGCGCCTACAGCCCGCTGTGGCGTGTGGTGGAGGTGGCGTGGTTGCCGGGCGCCACGCGCCGCGTGCTCACCTCGGAGGAGGCGGTGCTGGACGCGGTGGAGCGTGGTGAGCTGAGCTTGCGCATCACGCGGGTCGTGGTCAATTGTGCGGTCGTGTCCGATGACAAAGGCGGCCTGTTGCCGGGCGCGCGGCTGCTCCGCTGACCTTCAGTCGTCGTCGCCATCGCCGTGATGGCGAGCGGTCCAGCTGCTGGATGCGGCGCCGGTGGCGACGGTGGGCGCCTGTTGCCACTCCCACGCCCAATAGCCCAGCACCGCCACCAGCAGCAGGCCCGCCAGCCACGCGTGGTTGCCCTTGGCAAAGTCGGGGCCCTTGCCTTCGATGCGGCCGGTCAGCATGGGCAGCGCCTGGTTCTTGCGGCGCAGCAGGCTCAGGCCCAGCAGCAGGCCGAGGTGGGCCAGCACGGTCCAGAGGAAGAACTCGCCCACGAACTCGTGCACCTCTTCCAGCCACTCGCCGCCCCATTCGTTGTAGGTGGCGTAGCCGCTGAGGGTGAGTGGCAGCACCAGGGCCATCAGCAACACCACGGCGCCGGCCATGGCCAGGTTTTGCCCTTGTCGCCAGTTGACGTCCGCCAGCAGTGCCTGCCCTGCGGCGGCTTGGAACGAGCGCAGCCACTTGGGCAGGCCATTCACCTTGCGCCACAGCAGCGAGAGCCGCGCGTGTTGTGGCCCCACCAGCCCGTACAGCACCCGAAAGCCCAGCAGGCCGGCCAGGGTGTAGCCCAGGGTCACGTGCAGCAGCCGCCAGCGTTCGCCGTCGGCGGTGGCGTAGGCGCCCACAAAACACAGGGCAAACAGCCAGTGGAACATGCGGGTGGGGGCGTCGGTCACGCGGCGTGTGGCGACGGGGGTGCTGCGTGCGGGCGCGGTCGAGGGGGTGGTGGCGTGCATGGTGTGGGCTCGCAAATAAAATCAGTCGCGCCAGGCGCGCTGTTGTTGGGCGCTGAGACCGGCGGGCATACGCAGCCGGTCGTCGTCGAAATCGCCTTGTTCGGCACCCGTGTGGCAGGCCGCGCACTGGGCGGGGCTTTTCACGCTGGGCAGCTTCCACACGGCGGGGTCCACCTTGCGGTGCTTGCGTTCAAACCAGGCCGAGCGGGTGATGCGGTCTTCTGGTGGTTCGGTGCTGACACGCTTGTAGGTGCCGGCCTGGGTTTGCAGCCAGTTGCTCAGTTGCGTCACGGTGGCCGCGTCCAGGCTGGCGTCGGTGCCGTAATGCTTGTCCAGCCCGGTCATCACGCGGCGCCAGGAGGCGGCCGGCAACATGCCCGGTGGGTAGGCCGTGTGGCAGGCGGCACATTCCTGGGTGTAGGCCTTGGGCACCTGGGCGGGCATGGCGCGGCCGCTGTCGGCGTGGGCGGTGAAGGCTGTGGCGAGCAGGGTGGCGAACACAAGGGTGGTTTTCATGGCTTCAGGCTCAGCAGGTAGGCCAGCACATCGGCCTTTTCGCCGGCGCTGCATTCGCGGTTCAGCACGTCCTTGCAGTTGCGGCGAAACCACTTGTCCACCTTGGCGGTGTCGGTGAAGGCCTCGCGGTTGAAGGCCGGCGCCAAGGGTGCAATGGGTTTGCCGGTGCTGGCGTGCTGGCCGCGGGTGGTGGGCGGGCTGTGGTGGCAGCTGCTGCACGACCACTCACCCCCTTGGCGGGTGTTGAACAGCTGCTGGCCACGCGTGGCATGGCCCGGCGTTCCGGCCTGGGCGCTCCAGCGTTCGAGCTGCTGGGTGGGGCTGGTGTCGGCGGCGTTGGTGGTGCTGGCGCCGACGGCCAGCAGGCAGGCCAACAGCACGGATTCAAGGCGGTGTGTTCGGTGTGTCATGGCCGGCATGTTGCGGCCGGGCGCCTGTACCTTTCCTGAAGCCGCTGTTCATCTGCGGTTCATCGCCGCGCGCCGACAATCAAGGCATCTTGCCGTCCTCACGCGCCGTGAAACACCTTGCCCTTGCCACCATTGCTGCTGCCTTGCTGACCAGTGCGCTGGTGGCGCCGGCCGTGGCCAGCGACCGCGCCGACCACAACCGCGCACGCGCCGCATTGCAAGCCGGCGAAATCCTGCCGCTGGCCACCGTGCTGCAGCGTGTGGCCGCCGAGCACCCGGGCCAGGTGCTGGAAGTGGAGCTGGAGCGCGAGGGTGGCGTCTGGCTTTACGAGATCAAACTGTTGCAAGCCGGCGGTGGCCTGCTCAAGCTGGAGGTGGACGCCGCCAGCGCGCGCGTGCTGAAGGCCCGCGCACGCCGACAGGAGGTGCGCTGATGCGGGTGCTGCTGGTGGAAGACGAGGCCGCGCTGGCCAAGCCTTTGAAACAGACCTTGACCGAGGCCGGCTACGCGGTGGACTGGGTGGACAACGGCCGCGATGCCTGGGCCCTGGGCGGCACACAAAGCTTTGACGCGGTGGTGCTCGACCTGGGCCTGCCGCAGATGGATGGCCTGAGCGTGCTCAAGCGCTGGCGCAGCGAGGGCATGGCCGCGCCCGTGCTCATACTCACCGCGCGCGACCAGTGGCACGAAAAGGTGGCCGGCATCGACGCTGGCGCCGACGACTACCTGACCAAACCCTTCCACACCGAAGAGCTGTTGGCGCGCGTGCGTGCGCTGATCCGCCGTGCGCAGGGCCTGGCCTCGCCCACGCTGGTGTGTGGCCCGCTGGTGCTGGACACGCGCAATGGCCGCGTCACGCTGGACGGCCACCCGGTCAACCTCACCAGCCACGAGTACAAGGTGCTGGCCTACCTCATGCACCGCCCGGGCGCGGTGGTGTCGCGCGCCGAACTCACCGAACACATCTACGCGCAGGATTTCGACCGCGACTCCAACACCATCGAGGTGTTTGTGGGCCGTCTGCGCAAGAAGCTGCCGGCGGAGCTGATCGAGACTGTGCGTGGCCAGGGTTACCGGCTGGTGGCGCCATGACGCGCTGGCCGCTGTGGCGCTCGCTGCGCTGGCGCCTGCTGGCCGGCACGGCGCTGGCGCTGGCGCCGGCCTTGCTGCTGGCGGGCCTGGCCTTGTCGGCGCTGTTCCGCGCCGAAATCGAACGCCAGCTGGACGACGGCCTGTTGCAGCAGCTGGACCAGCTCACGGCCGTGGTGGAGTTCGACGCCCAGGGCCAGATCCGGCTGGATGACCACAGCTTGAGCGATCCGCGCTGGCGCCGGCCTTATTCGGGGCTGTACTGGCAGGTGGACGGTGCCCAGGCGCGTGGTGTGCTGCGCTCGCGCTCGCTGTGGGACGCGATGCTGGACAACCGCGCCGATGCCTTGCCCGATGGCCGCGTGCACCGGCATGACGTCACGGGCCCGCAGGGCGCGGTCTTGCGCGTGCTGGAGCGTGCGGTTCACCCCGCTGAACATCCGCAGGCGGTGTGGCGCCTGCTGGTGGCCGCCGACCGCAGTGCCTCGGCCCAGGCCGTCAGCCACTTCGGTCGGGTGCTGGCGCTGTCGTTGGGTGTGTTGTGGTGCTTGCTGGTGGTGGCCGCCTGGGCCCAGGTGGCGGTGGGCCTGGCGCCGCTGCGTGCCTTGCAGGGCGCGGTGCTGGCGCTGTGCGAAGGGCGGGCCAGCCGCATCGCCGCAGACGCGCCCACCGAGTTGCTGCCGCTGGTGCAGGGTTTCAACGACGTGCTGGCGCGCAACGACGAGATGGTCGAGCGCGCGCGCCAGCAGGCCGGCAACCTGGCCCACGCGGTCAAGACGCCGTTGGCCGTGATGGCGCAGGCGGCATCGGGCGATGTGTCCCCGCTGGGCCAGGTGGTGCGCGAACAGACCGAAGCCACCCGCCGCCAGGTGGACTGGCACCTGGCCCGCGCCCGTGCCACCGCGCACAAGGCCTTTGGTGCCGAGCAGGCGGCCGTGGCGCCGGTGCTGGCCGGGCTGTTGCGGGTGATGGAGCGCGTGTTTGCCGAACGCAATCTGCGGCTGCACACGCGCGACATCGACCCCGCCGCCCGCTGCGCCTGCGCCGTGCAGGACCTGCAAGACATGTTGGGCAACCTGCTGGACAACGCTTGCAAGTGGGCCCGCAGCGAGGTGGTCGTGGGCCTGCAAGCCCAGGCCGGCGCCTGGTGCGTGGTGGTGGACGACGACGGCCCCGGCGTCGAGCCTGCGCGGCGCGCGGCGGTGCTGGCCCGCGGCGTGCGGCTGGACGAAACCGTGCCCGGTTCTGGCCTGGGCCTGCACATCGTGCAGGCGCTGGCACAGGTGTACGGCGGCGCGCTGGCGCTGGACGATTCGCCCCTGGGCGGTCTGCGTGTGCGCCTGACGCTGCCGGTGGCCGCTGCCACCTGATGTCGTTATGCTGTGCGCCGTGGATGACCCACAGGGAGAAAAACCAATGGACTTGTTGAAATCGGTGTTGGGCGGCCTGGCCGCTGCGGCACAAGGCAATGCGGGCCAGGCCCAGGCACCTGCCGCTGGCGGGGTGGACCTGGCGGCGCTGGCGCCCGTGCTCATGGAGCTGCTGGCCGGCAAAGGCGGTGGTGCCGGCGCCGCAGGTGGCGGTTTGGGCGGACTGGTCGAACAGCTCACGCAGGGCGGCCTGGGCGACATCGTGCAGTCGTGGATTGCGCGTGGGCAGAACCTGCCGGTGTCGGGCTCGCAGCTGGAATCGGCGCTGGGCAGCGACGTGCTGGGGCGCCTGGGCGGGCAGGTGGGCATGAACGGCGGCCAACTCGGTGACGTGCTGGCACAGGCGCTGCCCGGCCTGATCGATCGCATGACGCCCGACGGCCAGCTGCCGCAGGGTGGCGCCGGCCAAGGGCCGGATCTGGGCGCCTTGCTGGGCCAGTTGCTGCGCTGAACAGGCGGGCTTGTGGACGGGGCCGTGGTTCTATCGGACCACGGCCCCGTCATCGCTTGCCTGTATGCTTTTCACATTTGTTTGGTTTGACACGCTGTTTCAGATGACCCCCACCCCCGTTCGCAAAGCCGTCTTTCCCGTGGCCGGCATGGGCACACGCTTTTTGCCCGCCACCAAGGCCATGCCCAAAGAGATGCTGCCGGTGGTGGACAAGC
>CAYUAH010000130.1:0-9413 GCA_964442375.1 uncultured Hydrogenophaga sp.
GCCAGGCGCCGGCACATGTCCTCGGCGTCGGTCTGGCTCACATAGACCAGCTCGTCCACCGCGCTGGGGTCGTAAATCTTGGGCAGGTATTCCTGCGGCCACTTGCGTATGCCCGGGATGCGCGAGCCCTCGCTGGGCTGAGCGCCGATGACACGCACCGCCGCGTTCTGCGACTTGAGGAAACGCGACACGCCGGTGATGGTGCCGGTGGTGCCCATGGCGCTCACGAAATGGGTGATGCGCCCACCGGTCTGCTGCCACAGCTCGGGACCGGTGGTCTCGAAGTGGATGCGCGGGTTGTCGGGATTGGCGAACTGGTCCAGCACCAGCCCCTTGCCGTCCTTGACCATCTTGTCGGCCAGATCGCGCGCGTACTCCATGCCGCCGCTCTTGGGCGTGAGGATGAGCTCGGCGCCAAAGGCCTTCATGGTCTGGGCGCGCTCGATGGACAAGTCCTCCGGCATGATGAGCACCATGCGGTAGCCCTTGATGGCGGCCGCCATCGCCAACGCGATGCCGGTGTTGCCCGAGGTGGCCTCGATCAGCGTGTCGCCCGGCTTGATCTCACCTCGCTCTTCCGCACGGCGGATCATGGACAAAGCCGGTCTGTCCTTCACCGAGCCAGCCGGGTTGTTGCCTTCGAGCTTGCCCAGGATGACATTGCCACGTGCCGCGCACACCTCGGCCCCGATGCGTTGCAAGGCCACCAGCGGCGTGTTGCCAACGGCGGCTTCAATGGTGGGATAGACGGGGTTTTGGGCTGCGGTCATGGTTCCAATGCGGTTGTTGTGCCCACGTGGGCAAAAGCGCACCCGCCACTGTGCCATAATTTCGTTTTCCCGATACCCGCCCGGGTGGTGAAATTGGTAGACGCGCCGGATTCAAAATCCGGTTCCGAAAGGAGTGTCGGTTCGAGTCCGACCCTGGGCACCACATCAAGGTCCGCAACGGTTCACAGCCGTCCGGACCTTTTCTTTTTTCCCTCTGTAGCACCCGCTTGCATCGTCCGCAGTGGTCATGCCCGTTTCATCGGGCTATTGGTAGTGATGCCGGCAGGCAATCACGGCAAGCTCGGCATCGTTCACCGCGTACACCAGGCGGTGGGTGTCGTCGATGCGGCGCGACCAAAACCCGCTCAGGTTGCCCACCAGGGGCTCGGGCTTGCCAAGGCCTTGGAAGGGCTCGCGCCGGGCTGCGTCGATCAGCGCATTGATGCGCTTGAGGGTCTTTTTGTCCTGGCCTTGCCAGTATTGGTAGTCGCCCCATGCCGCTGGGGTGAAGGCCACGCCACGGCTCACGCGTCCACCAGCTCGCGCCGCTTGGCCTTGCCGGCCTTGAACTGGGCGATGGATTCGGCCAGGTGGGCGGCGTTGGCCGGACTGGACAAGAGGTGCAGTGTTTCAGCCATGCTCTGGTATTGCGCCAGGGACATGACCACGGCATCGCCCCCGTCACGGCGGGTGATGATGGTGATGTCGGCATCGCCCTCCACGGTGTCCAGCACCGACTTGAGGGAGTTGCGGGCATCGGTGTAGCTGACGATTCGCATGATGTCCCCCTTTGACCTGTTCAACTTTCTGGACAGGTATTGTAGCGGGCGCGACCCAACCCGGCGCAACGGTGGGGCGCCAAGGGAAGGCCTTTCCGCGCTCATATCCGCGAACGTCCGTGTGGGCAAAGGTGGCCAGGCCGGGCGCCTGCGGGAGGAAAAACCGGCGCTTTACAGGTATGAATGGGTGAATTGGCACCACCTCAAGGTCCGCAAGAGCTCGCAGCCGTCCGGGCTTTGTTTGTCGCCAAGCGAGGTGCTGCGTTGGCCTACGCTGGCGAACCCGCCACAAAACCCGTCAACGCCACCTCGTCCATCGGCCGCCCGAACAGGTAGCCCTGGTAGAGCACACAGCCGCTGCGCAGCAGCGAGGCGCGCTGCTGCTCGTTTTCCACCCCTTCGGCAATCACGTTCAAGCCCAGGCTTTGCCCCAGCGCGATGACCGTGCGGATGATGGCCTCGTCGTTGCTGTCGCTGAGCACGTCGCGCACAAAGGACTGGTCGATCTTGAGCTGGTCGAGCGGCAGTTTCTTCAGGTAGCTCAGTGACGAATAGCCGGTGCCAAAGTCATCGAGCGAGAAGCGGATGCCCTGTGCCCTGAGCGCGTCCATCTTGGAGACGATTTCGTCCAGGTCCTCGGCAAAGATGCTTTCGGTCAGCTCCAGCTTGAGCAAGGCGGGGTTGGCGCCGGTGCGCCGCAGTGCGTCCTGCACCTGGCGCACAAAGTCCGGGTGGTGGAACTGCCGGGCGCTGACGTTGACCGACAGGGTCAGCGCGTCCATGTGGGCCAGCGTGCGCCAAGTCGCCAGGTACTTGCAGGCGGTTTCAAGCACCCAGGGCCCAAGCTCGCGTATGAAGCCGCTGCTTTCGGCCAGCGGCACAAACTCGCCCGGCGACACCAGGCCGCGCGTGGCATTGCGCCAGCGGCACAAGGCCTCGGCGCCGATCACGCGCCCCCGCTGGTCCACCTGCGGCTGGTAGAGCAGGAACAGCTCTTTGCGCTCGATGCTCTGGCGCAGATCGGCTTCAAGGTCGATGCGTTCGGCAATCCTGGCCTGCAGGCGACCATCAAAAAAGCGGTAGGTGTTGCGGCCGCTGTCCTTGGCAAAGTACATGGCCGAATCGGTCTGGCTGAGCAGCTCCTCCACGAGCATGGGGCGCTGGCCCAACATCACCACGCCCAGACTGGCCGACGAAAAATACTCGCGCCCATCGATCAGCATGGGCCGCGAGACACTGGCCAGCAAACGCCCGCACACCGCCTCGGCGCGTTGAATGGCCAGGGTTTCATCCGACCCCAGGTCTTGCAGCAGCACGATGAACTCGTCGCCACCCAGGCGCGCCAGCGTGTCGTGGGGGGCCAGCTCCTCGCGCACGCGACGTGCGATCTCGATCAGCATCTGGTCGCCACGGTGGTGCCCCCAGTGGTCGTTGACGACCTTGAAGTTGTCGAGATCGATCAGGATGGCCGCCCCCAGCGGCTGCCCGCTGTGTTGCTCGGCCAGGCGATGGCTGGCCGACAGCATGAACTGGCTGCGGTTGGGCAAGCGGGTCAGGTGGTCGAAGAAGGCGAGTTCGTGCATCCGCTGCTCGGCCGCCCGCCGCTCGGTGATGTCACGCGAGAGCATCACGAAACGCGGCGTCATGCCGGCATCCACCGGCTTGCGGGCAATCGACAGTTCAAACCAGCGGCTTTCGCCCGCAATCACGATTTCGATCTGCCGCCCCACCGACAAGCCGCTGCGGCTGGCTTCCTCAAGCGCGCTCATGCAGGTGTCTGCGGCGGGTTTCGTCAGCACCTCGTGCACTGTCTTGCCTATCACGGCCTCGCGAGGCATGACCAGGCCCTGCTCGGTGCTGGTGCGCAAGGACACATAGCGCCCCTGCGCATCGAGTTCGAACAGCAGGTCGGGCACCGCGCTCAGCGTGCCCTCCAGGTCCGACGACAAGGCCCGCAATTCGGCGGTCATGGCCATCGCCGCCTGCTGGGCGCGGTCTCGGGCGGTCATGAGCAACCACACGATCAGGCCCGCCGCCAGGCTCAGCAACATGCCCAGCGTGGCCAGCCAGTGGTGCAGGCGGTCCTGGTGGGTGGCCAGGTAGTGGGCGGTCGGCATCACCGTGTAAGTCCAGTGCTGCCCGCCAAACGCCAACTGCCCCTCGACCACATGCGGCGCGGCGGCGCGCGGCGCAAACGCCGCGGGCGCCGCGTCCAGCAGGCCAAACAGCAGGCTCTCCGGCGTCTGCTGGTCGCCTTCAAACACCTGCAGGTGCAGGCCAGGGTGCAAGAGCTGCCCTTGTTTCTGAACAATGTCCTGAAATCGGAAACGGGCCCCGGCCCAACCCAGAAACGGGCTTTTCAGCGGTGTGCCCTTGAAGATGGGCAGGTACATGACAAAAGCCGTCGCGCCGTCACCGAGATCGCCGACGTAGTCGGCGGTGGACAGGCGCCTGGACAGGCTGACCCCGGCGCTTTCGCGCGCGCGCAGTGCGGCTTCGCGCGCCACCGGCAGCGTCAACACATCCAGCCCGATGATGGCGGTGTTGTGGGGCTGCGCAGGCTCCACGAACAGGACAGGGGCATAGACCTCGCGATGGCCGGGCGGCCGCATCTGAAACGCCACCGCGCCCTTGGTGGGACCGACATCGGCCAGGAAGCGCTCCAGGTCCGCGTCGGACACGGCGGGCACAAAGCTCACGCTGAGCAGGCCGGAGGCGGTCTGATCGATTTGCAGCGCGGCCACAAAGGCGTGGAATTCGTCGGCGGTGACGACGTCCGAGCCCTCCACAAAGCCGCGCACGCCGCGCAGCACCAGTTCGATCGCTTTGAGTTTGAGCAGCAGGTGCGAGGACACCTCGTCCACCGAATGCTCGATCTGGTGCGACAGCTCACGGTCCACCCGCTCCGAGCGGTTGAACCAGTAGGCCAAGGGCAGAACGCCCAGGGCCAGCGCCGTGACAAAAGCGAAAACCGCAGCCTTCAACCTCGACGGCGGCGCGTGCGCGTCTGCGGGGTGGGCGTTGCGGGTCGCTGGCTGCATGGTGGTCGTGGGCGGCAGTGGTGTGGCGGTGTGTTGGCCAACACAGCGCCACACCCGCAGCCGCCCACACGTGTCTGATTTTTTGACAAACGATCATACGGCGAACAGGGTGGCGTTGTTGAGGCAACCGCTCCACCACGCTGGACTGGGCTACGCCTTCGAGCCGCGCACAGAAACGGCTGGCGCGATCGGGGTGCCAGTGGTGGTCGATGGCGACACTTGTGCGCTGGTGCAGAAACGTCGCAGCCGATGGTCGCTCGCGCACGGAAAACCCATGGGTGAACGGCGTGGTGTCGGCTTGGCCTTGTTACATTACGGTCATGTCGGCAGGGGGGCATAACACATACAGACGAACAGACACGCATGCGCCCTGCCCTGCATTCCTTTGCTCAGGTGAATGAGCAGCACCAACGGCTGGAGAACCACGCACACGTCAATGGCATGCAGGCCGTGGCAAGGGCGGCGCAAGGCGCTGTGTTGCGCGAATCCGACCGGATGGTGTGGTACGGCAGCGAAAAGTTGGCGGTGATACGGCCCGGCACCAATGCCCCAGGCGAGGCCGATGTGGCCACGCGCGGGGTGGCAGCGGTATCGGACCAGGCCATCCACCACAATGCATCGGACGCAGCGCTGTACCGAGCCAACACATTGGCCGCAACCGTTGGGCTGGCCCACCGCAACCCCTAGAACACCACTTGACATGACAGAAAAAAACATTTCGACCGTGATGGTCGTGGACGATTCCAAGAGTTCACGCAAGGTGAACACCGCACTGTTGCACAGCCTGCTGGGTGACACGGTGCAGTACCTTGAAGCGGCCAGTGGAGAAAGTGCCCTGGAGCAGCTGGCAGCGCAGCCGGTGGACGTGGTGTTGCTGGATCTCACCATGCCCGGCATCAGCGGCTTTGACGTGCTGGCGGCCCTGCAGGAGCGCCACAGCGCAGCACAGGTGATTGTGGTCAGCGCCGACATCCAGCGCCTGGCCCGCCAGCGCGTGGAAAGCCTGGGTGCTGCCGGCTTCATTGCCAAGCCCATTCAACTCGATGCCTTGCGCACCGAGCTGGTCAAACTGGAGGTGCTGCATGGCTGACGACCTGTTCAACGAAGACGAGCGCGACGTCCTGGGTGAAACCGTCAACGTGGCAATGGGCAAGGCCGGCGCGAAGCTGGCCGATGCCTTTTCGGGCTTTGTTCAACTGCGGGTGCCCGAATTGCGCTCTCTGAGTGCCACCGATTTTTTCCAGGTGCGGGCCCGCCTGGCCGAGACCTACGAACGCATCAGCGTGATCCAACAGGAGTTTTTTGGCGAACTGGCCGGCAGCATTGCGGTGATCTACGGCCCCGCCAGCTACGCCGCGTTGCGCGAGGTGCTGGGCTTTGACGACCGCGATGGCGACAGCCGCAAGCAACGCGAAGAGCTGTTGCTGGAGCTGGGCAACGCGCTGGCCAGCACCTGCATGCTGGAAATTGCCGAATTGCTGGAACTGCGCAGCGGCCTGCGGGCGCCGCAGATGGTGACCTTTGATTGCCCCACACCCGACGCCAAATGGAACCCCATGGGGCACAGCCAGGGCTGGGAAGGCCAGACCTTGCAGATCGACATCGTCTTTTTCCTCGAAGCCAACGAAGTGCCGTTTGAGCTGATGATCACCTTCCAGCCTGAGTGCCTGTCGGCCGTCAAACAGGCGCTGGCCAAGCGGCTGTGAACACCATGAGTGCCGTGTCCGAACTGCCATCGGAGTTTGACTTCTCACGCGTCGTGTGCGACCTCATGACGGTGGGCATGGTGGTGGTGGACCGCCGCTTCAGCATCGTCATCTGGAGCCGCTTCATGGAGCTCAACAGCGGCGTGCGGGCCGAGCACCTGGTGGGCAAGAACCTGTTCGACGCCTTCCCCGAACTCAACCGCAACTGGCTGGAAAAAAAGATCAAGAGCAGCCTGGTGCTCAAGACCACCTCCTTCAGTTCCTGGCAGCAGCGGCCTTACCTGTTCCGCTTCAAGCCGGCCAATGCCGAGATGGGCGAAGCCGACTTCATGCACCAGAACGCCTCCATCTACCCGGTATACGACGACAGTGGCGTGGTTCAGGGCGCGTGTATCGCCATACAGGACGTCTCCGACCTGGCTGAAGCCAAGGTGATGCTGGACAACACCATGGAGCAGGCGCTGAGTCTGGAGGAGTCCAGCCACCGTGACGCGCTCACCGGCGTCTACAACCGGCGTTTTTTCGACGAGCAGATCACACGTGAAATCCTCAATGCCCGCCGCTACAACTGG
This sequence comes from uncultured Hydrogenophaga sp., assembly GCA_964442375.1. Classification (GTDB taxonomy): domain Bacteria; phylum Pseudomonadota; class Gammaproteobacteria; order Burkholderiales; family Burkholderiaceae_C; genus Hydrogenophaga. The sequence goes on from CAYUAH010000130.1 coordinate 6,869, forward strand.
CCCATGGTGGTGGCCATGATCGACGTGGACCATTTCAAGCGCATCAACGACAGCTTCGGCCACCCCGGTGGCGACGAGGTCCTGCGCCGGCTGGGCTCGTTGCTTGGCGGCATGCTGCGCTCATCCGACACCCTCAGCCGCTACGGCGGCGAAGAGTTCGCGCTGATCCTCTCGCACATCGACCGCATGGCGGCACCGGGCTTGCTGGAGCGCCTGCGCGTTGCCGTGGAGCGCATGGTGATCGACCTGCCCGACGGCCAGCAGACACAGATCACCATCAGCATAGGCGCGGCACAGTTGCACGAAGGACAGGCACCGGGCCAACTGGTCAGCCGCGCCGATACGGCCTTGTACGCGGCCAAACATGCTGGGCGCAACCGGATCGAATTTTCGCCGGAGCCGGCGGCAGACAAGGTCTGATCCCCGCCGCACGCGCTGTGACCGTGTTGCTGCCTGGCGCATGCGGCCGGCATCCAGCGGCGGCGCGGCGGTCAGACGCGCTCGAAATGCACCGTGTCGGGCACACCCGGCGCCACCCACATCTGGCGCGCGGTGGCATCGATCATCACGCCCGCCACACTCTCCACACAGGCCTCGGGCGGCAGCGCCGGATCGGGGTGGCGGCAGACGGCCAGGTAGCCGCCGCTGGTGTCGCGCAGAAAGGCCTCCAGCCCGGCGCGCCCCACCTGCCCGGCCTCGCCGTGGCGGCAGGCCGTTTCCAGGCGCGAGGTGGTGGACAACGCCGCCGCCATCGGCGCCTGCACCGCCTGCAGGGCCGGGCTCAGGTAGTGGTTGCTGTGGCTCACGCGGCCCGCCACGGCCGGCCACTCCGCCCAGCCGGCCGGGGCCAGGTCGAAACAGGCGATGTCGCCACTGGCGTCCACGCAGGCGATGTTGGAGCCGGCGCCAAAGCCCAGCCGGGCGGCGCGGTCGAGTTCGGCACGCGCCTGGGCCAGGCTGCTGCAGTCGAGCAGGTGGCGCAGCAGCACGTGCACCGGCACGCCGGGGCGCGCGCCATCGTCCAGCGAGCGCAGGATGTTCAAACCCAGGCCAAAGCCGGCCTCGTGCAAACCGATCTTGGCCAGCATGCCGGCTTCGGTCAGGGTGGTGATGGTCTGGCCCCCAGGGCCCGGGGTCTTGAGCAGCACCAGCGCGGCACGCTGGCGGCCCAGCCAGTCCCAGTTCTGGGCCAGCCAGGTGTGGCCATCGGCGCTGGCCGGCGGGGCCACGCACAAGGTGGTGCATTCGCCTTCGTCGTGGGCCTGTCGGGTCGAAGCAGACAAGGCCTCGGCGGCGCCCCCGGAGCCCCAATCGGCCAGACCCATGGCGGTGTTGGCCGCCAGCGCGGCACGCACCAGCGCGGGATCGGGTGGCTCGGCGTACAGACCGGGCGGCAGTATTTCCGTGCGGCAGTTCAAGGCCAGAATGGCCGCCAGCGGCTGGCCACTGCCCTCTGCAATGCCCTGTATCTCGGCCAGCCAGCGCGGGCTCAGCGCCGCGATCACCTCGGCATAGGCGCGCGCGCGTTCGCATGCTTGCGCCCAGGTGATGCCACAGCCGGCGAACATGCGGGCATAGGTGGACACGCTGTGCGCCACCTGCGAGCGGGCGCCCCGGCCATGGAGAAGACCACGCGCGTGGTCGGTGGCGGCGGTGCGCAGGTCCAGCGTGGGAAACATGCTCGCTCCTTCAACGGGGCGCAGCCAGGCCCTGCGCCACCGTGGGGTGGCGCAGCACCAGCCGCAGTTCGCGCTTCATGCGCTGGTTGTTCAAACGGCGCGACTCGCCCATGAAGCTCAGCAGGCTCAAGGGCAGTTGCTGCTGGGCACTTTCGCGCGACACGCGGGGCGGGCGCGGCAGGCCATACAGATCGGCTGCGAAGTCGAAGTAGTCGCCCATCTTCAGCTCGGTGTCGTCGCACACGTTGACCACGCGCTGCGCCTTGGGCGCCATGAGGGCACGCACACAGGCGCGGGCCAGGTCATCGGCGTGGATGTGGTTGGTGTACACGTCCTCTTCGGGCAGCAGCACAGGCGTGCCGCGCAACAGGCGCGCGCGCGGCGTGCCGCCTTCGCGGTCCGGCGCGTAGATGCCGGGAATGCGCAACAAGTTCACCGGCACGCCCAGGGCGCGGCCCCAGGCGCGCACCGAGGCCTCGGCATCCACGCGCCTGAGGGCACGCGGCGTGTGCGGCGCCACGCCACGGGTTTCGGTCACCCAAGCGCCACCACAATCGCCGTAAACGCCGCTGGTGGAGCCGTAGACCAGGGCAAAAGGGAGCGCGCGGCGCGCCAGCACCTGCAGCAGGCCGCGCGTGCGTGGGTCCTGCCGCCAGTCGGTCAGGTCCTGCGCGGGCGGCGGCGCCAGGTGCAGCACACGCTGGCCCAGGCCGGCCAGGCGGCGCAGGCTGTCGGGCTGGTCGAGGTTGCCCAGCAGCGGCGTGATGCCCTGCCCACGCAAGGCGGCCACACGCTGCGGCGACGAGGTCAAGGCCAACACCCGCACCCGGCCTTGGGCCGCGCCCAATTCGCGCGCGGCACGCTGG
>CAYUAH010000131.1:0-9398 GCA_964442375.1 uncultured Hydrogenophaga sp.
TGGGCCTGGCGGGTGCTGTTGTGCTGGTGGCCACGGTCATTCCCGGGCTGTTTGCAAACGCGTGGCTGCATGGCCAACTGCGGCTGGCGTTGGTGGACGTGGTCCGGCAGTCGCCCTCCATGGCCGACGCGGCCGAGGTGTTGCGGCAGCGGGCACCTTCGCTGCAACGCCTGCTGGTGTGGTGCCTGTTGAACCTGCTGCTGGCGGCGCTGGTGGGCTGGCAGTGGCAACGCGGTGGTGCGGCGCGAGGCCCTGTGCCTGTGGTCGAACCGGTGGCCCAGCCCGTGGCCGCCGTGGTGCCCGAGCCCGCTCCGTCGCCTGCGCCCACGGATGCCCCACTGGCCGTGGTGCCCGATGTTCCATCGCCGGCTGTGCCCGAGCCTGAACCCGTGGCCCAGTCGGTGTCCGAGCCCATCGCCGTGGCCGCCGCGCATGGCTACGGCATCAACGTGGGTTTGTTTGCCAACCCGGCCAATGCCCAACGCGCGCTGGTGCGCATCCGTCAGGCCGGGGTGCAGGCCCGCAGTGACACGCTGCAACTGGAGCGTGGTCCCCGGGTGCGCGTACGCGCCGGGCCGTTTGGCAGCCGAGCTCAGGCCGAGCAGGCCGCCGCGCGCATCAAGGCCTTGGGGCTGGACGCCCAGGTGTTCAAACAGGGCGCGAGCGAATGAGGCCGCCCACCATCAGGCACTGCGCCATGTAGTAGGTGGCCAGCACGCCCAGCTGCGCCATGGGCAGGGGCGTGACGAAGCGGTTGAGCGCGAGCAGGGTGTCGCTGAGCATGAAACAACACGCCCCCACCCCCACCAGCACCGACGCCCGGTCGCGCCGCATGCTCGCACGGCCCAGCGCTTGTGCCGCCATCAAGGCAATCACGACCACGTAGGCGGCCACCGGCCCGCGCAGGCCCGCCGGCAGGCCCCCGAGCCACAGCACCGTGTACATCAATGCACCCACGCCCAGCGTGAGTGCGAGCGCCCGGCGGCTGGCAAACCAGGGCGCGTCCTGCCGCAGCCGCACGATGTAGGCGATGTGTGCCAGCAGAAAAGCCACCAGGCCGGGGATGAACAGGCCGGGCAGCATGAGGAACACGTCGCCCGCGAGCGAACCCAGCAAGGCCAGGCGCAGCCACAGCGCACGCGGGACGCCCCAGGTGAGCGCCAGCGCGATCACCATGGACAGGGGCTTGAAGACCAGGTGCAGCTCGCGCAGGCCCAGGGCCGAGCTGGCGGTGGCCAGCGCGCACACCTCGATCAGCCACAGCTCGGTGGTGCTGATGCGGCCTTGCAGGAGGGCGCCCACACCCCACAGGCTGGCGGTGAGCGCCAGCAGCCAGACGCAGGCGGTGGCCAGCGGCCAGCTGTCCACCTGCCACAGAAACACCGCCACGCCACCCAGCAGCCCGACGAATTGCAGGCCCGCGAGCCAGGCCCTGGCACGGGGCAGGGGCGGGTCGAAGCGCTGCAAGGCCGCCGCATCAAACGGCGGTTTGGGGGAATGCGCCGCCACATCGGCCGGGTGCCAGCCGGGCGGCTTGAACCACACGCGCAGTTTGTCGGCCCAGTGGCGCGTGTGCCAACTGTCCTTCAACAAGGCCCAATACACCTCGCCATTGGCCCACAGCGGATCCCAGCTGCGCAAAGGGCTGCGGGTGCCGTACACACACGGCTCGTCTTCTTCCTTGAAGCTGCCGAACAGCCGGTCCCACACGATGAGGATGCCGCCGTAGTTCTTGTCGAGGTAGCGCTCGTTGACGGCGTGGTGCACCCGGTGGTTGGAGGGCGAGGCGAACACACGGTCGAACCAGCCCAGCTTGGGCACGTGTTCGGTGTGTATCCAGAACTGGTACAGCAGGTCGATCAGGCCCACCACGGCAAACACGAGGGGCGGCACACCGGTCACCGCCATGGGCACGTAAAACACCCAGCCCAACAAGGCGCCGCTGCTGGTCTGGCGCAGGGCGGTGGAGAGGTTGTAGTCCTCGCTCTGGTGGTGCACCACGTGCGCGGCCCACAGCACCGCCACCTCGTGGCCGCCCCGGTGCAACCAGTAGTAGCAGAAGTCGTAGAACACCAGGGCCAGCAGCCAGCCGTACCAACTGGTCCAAAACTCCGGGCCCGGGCCCATGGCGGCGGCATGGTAGACGGCGGTGTAAATGCCCACCCGCAGCAACAGCGTGAGCACCTTGGTCACCTCACTGAGCATGCCCAGCGAGATGCTGTTGATGGCGTCGTTCAGCCGGTAGGTGTTGCGGCCCTTGGCGCGGCCGTAGGCGTATTCGGCGGCGATGAGCAGCAGGAAGACCGGGGTGGCGAGAACAATGACCTGGCTGGGGCTGAGATGCATGCCGGCGATTGTGGCGGCGCTCAGGTCAGCGCGCCCCTCGCATCAACCCGGATCAGCCGTTCGACAAAACCCTGTTGCAAGCCACCACGCACGCCCACCAGCCAGTCGTGCAGGTTGACCGTGGGGTCGCAGTGGCCGGGGATGAGCCACACGGTGTCGCCGATGGCGGGCAGGGGCGCGCCGGCCACGGCGCGCAGCACGCCGTGTTCGTCGCCGCCGTTGGCAAAGGCCAGGCCGGCGGGCGAAAACACCGTGGGCAGTCCGCTGTCGATCGCGTGACTTTTGTGCCCGGCATCGCACACGGCGCGGTCGCCCTGTTGGCTGATAACCTGGGCCTTGACGAACAGCGCGTGCTCGAAGGGCGGCGCATCGGGGGCGTGCTGGTTGGTGGCGTAGTCGGCGTCCATGAACAGGTAGGAGCCCACCTGCAGCTCACCCCACAGGCCGCTGGCGGCCTCCAGCGCGTAGGTGCCGGTGCCCGCGCCCGTCACCAGCAAGGGCCCGAAGCCATGGCGTATCAGCAGGTCGCGGGTGTCGCGCACCATCTGGGCCGAGCGCGCCTGCGTGGCCTGGCGGGTGGCGGCGTCGCGCTGGTGTTGGGCGGCGCCGTGGTAGGCGTGCAGGCCCACCAGGCGCAGCGCGCGGTGGGGTGCGATGGCGCGGGCCAGCGCCAGGGCCGGTTCACCGGGGGGCACCCCGCAGCGGCCATGCCCAATGTCCACGTCGATGAACACGTCGATGTGGGCGCCATGGGCGTGGTGCATGGCATCGGCCAGCGCTTTGACACCGTGTTCGCTGTCGACCGCGATGGCCAAGTGGCCACCGTCGCGTTGCAGCCGCTGCGCCAGCGCGGCCACGCGGGCCAGCTTGGCCGGCGCGATCACCTCGTTGCTGATGTAGATGTCGGTCACGCCGCCGGCGGCCAGGGCCTCGGCCTCGGCGGTTTTCTGCACACACACGCCCACCGCGCCGTGTGCCATCTGCAGGCGCGCGAGCTCGGCGCTCTTGTGCATCTTGGCGTGGGGGCGCAGGCGCACGCGGTGCTCGCGCGCGAAGGCGGCCATGCGGGCCAGGTTGCGCTCCATGGCGTCGAGGTCGATGACCAGGGCGGGGGTGTCGATGGCGGCGATGCTGTCGCCGGGGCGTGCGGCGGGCGTCATGTCGTGGATTCGTCCAGTGGCGCGTCGGCGTCGTCCTGCAGGTGCCCGATGTCGGCCCAGCCCACGAGGGTCAGGCCATCCGGCGTCCAGAGCAGGCGGTTGATGCCGGCGTTGTCCAGCGTCCAGGTGCGGGGCGCCTGGATGTCCTGGCCGGTGGCCAGGCGGTACAACACGTCGAGCACGCCGCCGTGGGCCACCATCACCACCTGCTCGCCGGGGTGGCGCGCCGCCAGCTCGTGCACGGTGTTGGCGATGCGTTCGCGCAAGGTCAGCAGGTTTTCACCGCCCTCGGGCGCGAACTCGGGCACCCGCTTGCGCCAGGCCAGGGCTTCGTCGGGCCAGCCGGTTTCGATTTCGCTCCAGGTTTTGCCCTCGAAGCGGCCGAAGTGGCGCTCGCGCAGGCCCTTGTGCGTGTGAACGGCCAGGCCGCGCGTGGCGGCGATGGCTTGGGCCGTGGCGTGGGCGCGGGCCAGGTCGCTGCTGTAGATGGCGGCGACGGGCTCGTCGCGCAAGGCATCGGCGGCGCGCCGGGCCTGCCAGAGCCCGCGCTCGTTGAGCGGGATGTCGATGTGGCCCTGGATGCGGGTGTCGCGGTTCCAGGCGGTTTCGCCATGGCGGATGGCGAGGATGCGGGTCAGTTGCATGGGTGCTCGTGGGCGGCCTTGGCCGCCGCAAAAAGAGTTTGTGGGACGTCCCCAGGCTCTCTAGAATGAATCGTCAACCAATCTTTGGGGCGGAATCTTCATGAGCAGCGTACAACAAGAAATCGACGAGCGGACCAAGCTCACCAGTTCCAACAAATTCGAGATGCTGCTGTTCCGCCTCGGCGGCGACGCCAACGGCGAACGTTCCGAGCTGTTCGGCATCAACGTCTTCAAGATCCGCGAGATCGTGGCCATGCCGCCGGTCACGGCCATGGCCGGCGCACCGCAGCATGTGATGGGGGTGGTCAACCTGCGCGGGCAGATCATCCCGGTGATCGACCTCTCGGCCGTGACCGGCAACATCCCCAAGACCGGCCACAACATCATGCTGGTGACCGAATACGCGCGCACCACCCAGGCGTTTGCGGTGGAGGGGGTGGAAGAGATCGTGCGGCTGGACTGGAAGCAGGTGCTCAGCGCCGAGAACAGCGCCGCCGGCGGCATGGTCACCAGCATCGCGCGGCTGGACGATGACGTGAACGGTCAGCGCCTGGTGCAGGTGCTGGACGTGGAGTCCATCCTGCGCCGCGTCATGCCCACCAGCGAGGGCGAGATGACGCCCGACAACGTGGGCCCGCAGGTCAGGCTCAAGGAGGGCACCATGATCGTGGCCGCCGACGACTCCTTCGTGGCGCGGGTCATGATCGAACAAGGCCTGCAGGCCATGAACCTGCCGTATGTGATGTGCAAGACCGGGCAGGAGGCCTGGACCAAGCTGCAGTCCATCGCGGCCGAGTGCCAGGCCCAGGGCCGCGACATCCACGACAAGGTGGCCCTGGTGCTGACCGACCTGGAGATGCCCGAGATGGACGGCTTCACCCTCACCCGCCTGATCAAGCAGGACCCCAAGATGCGTGCCCTGCCGGTGGTCATCCACTCCTCGCTGTCGGGCGCCACCAACGAAGACCACGTGCGCACCGTGGGCGCCGATGCCTACGTGCCCAAGTTCGTGGCCGAGGATCTGGCCGGCACCTTGCGTCGCGTACTGGGCGAGTACGGCCAGGTGGTCTGACCGGACCACTACCGGTTTCGGGCCACCGAGCGGGTCCAGGGCGAGGAGCGGCTGGGTTGGGCCACCAGCCCGCGCGTGGGGTGGCGGTTCCAGTCGACGACGGAATCCATGTGCAGCCGCTTGATGATCCACAGGAAGTAGATGGAGGTCGGCACGCCCAGCAGGTCGAAGGGCAGGGTCGCGGTGTCGGCACTGCCGCTGAGTGCCAGGATCAGGTGCATGGCCGCACAGGTGGGGAACACGGCCGACAGCGACAGCCCCGACAGGGACCAGGTCCGGTGGGCGACGTAGCGGCGGATCTGCGTGTCGGTCAGGTACCAGCCCACCATGCCGTAGGTGAGGGTCACCCAGAGGTTGGCCAGCACCACCGGGGAGGTGAAATCGATGCCTCCCTGGGGCGCTGCCGGGTACTCGATGCCCAGCGCGGTGCACACCGCCTGGTCGGGCACGGGAACGGCGGGCGCGGCCAGCGACCAGCCCACCAGCGAGCCCACGGTCACCAGCAGGCCCACGACCAGTGCCATCACCGCGTGTGGGGTGACCGTGATGGTCCGGTCGCCGCGGCCGCCCAGCATGGCTTCGGCGCGCAGCAGGCAGAACACCAGGCCGGCTGGCAGCCCGATCAGCGTCGCGGTCAGCATGGGCACCGACGTGGCACTGCCGTTGAGCACACACCAGCCGTGCACGAGGTGGTGGGGGCCACAGCTCGCGGCCATCATCGAAAAGCCCAGGCCGAAGCGCGACAGGCCCCGCTGCCGGTACTGGTGGAAGGCCTCCCAGGCGCTCAGCAGGCCCAGGCCCATGTAGGCCATGCCGACCAGCAGGTGGCTGATCCCGATGAAAAGCGTCATCATGCAGACCCTTCCGGCTGGTCCCACATCGGCGCGCCGATGTGGTCGAGGAATTCATCGATGAAGGTCCGGCGCGCGCGCCTGTGGTGGGCATCCGGCGCAACGCCGACCGGCCGCATGCCCCCATTGGCCGGCGCCTGCCAGAGCGGGCGGCCGAGCAGGGGCAGGATGGCGTCGGCTTCGACGGGCACCGAGAACAGGTAGCCCTGCGCCACCTGACAGCCCATGCTGCGCAGGGCTTGTGCCTGTTCGACCCGCTCCACGCCCTCGGCGATCACGTGTTTGCCCATGGCGAAGGCCATGCTCAGGATGGAGGACACGATGGCCGTGTCGCCCGACTCCACGGGCAGCCCATCGATGAAGGACTTGTCGATTTTCAGCACCTCGACCGGGAGGTCGCGCAGGCGCGCCAGCGAGGAGTGCTCGGTGCCGAAATCGTCGATGGCCACGTAGACCCCCATGCGGCGGGCCTGTTCGAGTGTGCCGACGATGTCCATGCCGGGGTTCATCAGCGCGCTTTCGGTCAGTTCCAGGCACAGGCGGACCGGATCGATGCCGGTTTCGTCCAGGATCTGCCGCAGATCGCCCAGGAAGGTGGGGTCGTCGAGCTGGCGCGGCGAGATGTTGACCGTCATGGACAGGGGGCGACCGGGCGCCGCGGCCACCCACTGTGCCAGTTGCCGGCACGCACAGCGCAGCACCTGGCGGCCCAGCTCGTTGATCAGCCGGCAGTCCTCGGCGATGGGAATGAACTCCGCAGGCGACACCAGGCCGTGTTCGGGGTGCCGCCAGCGCGCCAGGGCCTCGACGCCGACCAGGTGGCCGGTGGACAGGTCCACCTGCGGCTGGTAGTGGACGTGTAGCTGGGCATCGCGCAGCGCGACCCGCAGATCCGACTCGATGCGCATGCGCCGGACCGCCTGTGCGTGCAGCTCCTCGTTGAAGCGCTCCATGCGGTTGCGGCCGCGGTTCTTCGCGGCGTAGAGCGCGGTGTCGGCGTCGCGCAGCAACTGCTCGGCCGATTGCGCGCCGGGGGCGCAGATCGCAATGCCTATGCTGACCGACATCACCATCTCGCGCCCCGCCAGCGGGATGGGGGTGACCATGGCCGCCAGCACCTTGGCGGCCAGCACATCTTCCGAGCCGCCGCTGGCGTGCGCGTGCAGGATGACCATTTCATCGCCACCGAAGCGGCTCAGGAGGTCGCTTTCTGCCACGCAGGCGCGGATGCGCCGGGCCATTTCGCGCAGCAGATCGTCGCCGCTCTGGTGCCCCAGCGAATCGTTGACGCGCTTGAAGTTGTCGAGGTCGATGAACAGCACGGCGACCGCGTCCGGCGCCCCGGTGCCGCGCGCCAGTTCGCGCTCCAGCTGGGTGATCAGGACGCCGCGTGTGGGCAAACCGGTCAGCAGATCGTGCGTGGCGGCATGGACCAGGCCGGCAATCCTTGCCAGCGTGTCCGTTTGCGAAACGCCGTTCTGAGCCGAGTCCCGCAGCACCGTGTCCGTCATGGCGACCAGCCAGTCGGCCTGCCTGGCGCCCACGCGTCGCGTGCTCACATTGGTGCCGAAGTCCTGCTGTTTCATCGCTCCAGTGCGCCCGCTGTGCCCAGCCGACCTTGCCAGGCCTGCGTGGCGTTGACCCTTTGTTGCCCAGGTTTTAACAAATCATGGGCCGGGCATCAAATATTTCAGATTCCGGGGCTGCTGCGGGTAGGGGCATTCGCGCTGAAGGTGTTCAGTCCGTCGGTGGCGCCAGGCGGTAGGTCGCCGGTGTGCGGCTGAGCTTGATGGGCGAGGCCACGCCTTCGTAGTGTTCGCCGATCTTGACCACCATCTCGCGGTGGGCGGTGTGTGGGTGCTTGAGCGCGGCGCTGACCGACAGCACCGGTGCGCACGGTACGCCCAGGTCCATCAGGTCCTGGGCCAGTTGGGCGCCATCCAGCGTTGTCAGGCGTTCGATGAGCCATTCGCGCAGCGCGGTGCGGTTCACCGAGCGCGCGCCGGCGCTGGCGTAGCCGGGGTCTTGTGCCACCTCGGGTGCGCCCAGGTGGCGGCACAGCAAGGTGAACTGGCGGTCGTTGCCCACGGCCAGGAAGATGGGCTCGGTGCCGGTGGGAAAGGCGTCGTAGGGGTAGATGTTGGGGTGGGCGTTGCCGGTCAGCCGGGCCTCGCGCCCGTCCATGAACCAGTTGGCCGCGTGCGGGTGCAGCAGCGACAGGCCGCAGTCGTAGAGGCTGGCTTCGACGAACTGGCCGCGCCCGCTGCGCGCCCGCTCCTGCAGCGCCAGCAGCACGCCCAGAGCGGCGTTCAGGCCGGTCACCAGGTCCACCACCGGCAGGCCCACGCGCAGCGGGTCGCCGCCAGCCTCGCCGTTGACGCTCATGATGCCGGTCATGGCCTGCACGGCGGCGTCGTAGCCGGCCAGGCCGCCCAGCGGGCCGTCGGCGCCGAAGCCGCTGACCCGGCAGTGGATCAGGCGTGGGAAACGTTCTGCCAGTTGCTCATAGCCCAGGCCCCATTTCTCCATCGTGCCGGTCTTGAAGTTCTCGACCAGCACGTCGGCGCCTTCCAGCAGCGACAGCAAAGCCTCGCGGCCGGCCTCGCTGGCCAGGTCCAGCCGGGTGCCGCGCTTGTTGCGGTTCAAGCCCATGTAGTAGGAGGCCACGCCTTCGCGGAAGGGCGGGCCCCAGGCGCGGGTGTCGTCGCCCTGGGGCGGCTCGACCTTGAGCACCTCGGCGCCATGGTCGCCCAGGATCTGGCCGCAGTAGGGGCCGCCCAGGATGCGCGAGGCGTCGATGACGCGTATGCCCGCCAGGGCGCCGGGGGAGGTGGGGGCGGTGCTCATGGCCTGGCTCAATCCACCGTCGCACCCGAGGCCTTGATGACCTCGCGCCACTTGGCCGCCTCGCGCCGCATGTAGACGGCAAGCTGGGCCGGCGTGTACTGCGGCGGCGGCTCCAGGCCCTGCTTGCCCAGGCGCTCTTTCACGTCGGCTTGCTGCAGCACTTGCACGAAGGCGGCGTTCAGGCGGCTGACCACGGCCTGCGGCGTTCCAGCCGGCACCACGATGCCGAAGAACACGCTGGCGTCGAAGTCCTTGAGGCCCTGCTCGGCGAGGGTGGGCACCTCGGGCAGGGCGCGCGAGCGGGCGATGGACGTGGTGCCCAGCACCCGCAGCTTGCCGGCCTGGATGTGGGGCAGGGCGGTCAGCACGTCGGTGAAGGACATCTGCACCTGGCCGCCCAGCAGGTCGTTGAGCGCGGGGCCCGTGCCCTTGTAGGGGATGTGCTGGATGTCGGTGCCGGCCTTCATGTTGAACAGCA
>CAYUAH010000132.1:0-9381 GCA_964442375.1 uncultured Hydrogenophaga sp.
ACGCCCTCAAACGCTTCCCCACCGGCACCTACGCCATCTGGTACCCGGTGATTGCCCGGCCTGAAGCGCACGCCATGGCCAAGAAGCTCAAGACCCTGAGCACGCAGCACCAGCGCGCCTGGGTGCAGGCCGAGCTGGCCGTGGGCCACACGCCCGACGGCACGCCGGTCAAGACCGGCGCCCGGCCCGCCACGCAGATGCGCGCCAGCGGCATGCACATCATCAACCCGCCGTTCACGCTGGCCGCGCAGCTGCGCGAGGCGCTGCCGGTGGTGCTGTCGCACCTCAAGGGCAAGGTGGGCGCAGGCTGGACGGTGGAACACGGCGGCTGACGCAGTCCCGCTGCGGCTGCGCGCGTCAAGGTTCGAGCAGCTGCACTTCCGACACGCCCTGCTGGCGTATCCCCAAGGCCTCGGCGGCCGCGTGGCTGAGATCGATGATGCGGTTCTTGAGGTGCGGGCCACGGTCGATGATGCGCACCAGCACCTCGCGCCCGGTCTGCAAACTGCGCACCAACACCTCGGTGCCAAAGGGCAAGGTCTTGTGGGCCGCCGTGAGCGCGTTCTTGTCGTAGCGCTCGCCACTGGCGGTCAGGCGGCCATGGAAGCGGTTGGCGTACCAAGACGCCTGCCCCTGCTCCAGCACCAGGGGCGCAGCCGGCAGGCCCACCAGGCGGTCCAGTTCATCCTGCCAGATGGGGGCGGGTTCCGCCGCCGTCGCCAGCCGTGCGGCGGCAAGCAGCAGCAGCAGCGCGGCGGTCCAGCGCCCCAACGCCATGCCTTGCCTCAGGCCAGCGCCACGCGGCGCGCGATTTCCAGCGTAGCCGCGCTCTGGTTCATGGTGTAGAAGTGGATGGCCGGCACGCCGCCGCGGCGCAGCTGTTCGCACAGCTCGCTCACCACGTCCAGGCCAAAGGCCTTGATGGAGGCGGTGTCGTCGCCAAAGGCCTGCAGGCGCAGGCGGATCCAGCGCGGGATCTCGGCACCACAGGCATCGGAGAAGCGCATCAGCTGCGTGGAACTGGTGATGGGCATGATGCCGGGCACCACCGGGATGTCCACGCCCAGCTTGTGCGCGTCATCCACAAAGCGGAAGTAGGCGTCGCTGTTGTAGAAATACTGGGTGATGGCCGAGTTGGCGCCGGCGCGGGCCTTGGCCACGAAGGCCAGCAGATCGGCCTCGGGCGATTTGGCCTGCGGGTGCACCTCGGGGTAGGCCGCCACCTCGATGTGGAAGTCGTCGCCGGTTTCGGCACGCATGAAGGCCACCAGGTCGCTGGCGTAGTGGAATTCGCCGCCCAGGCCGTAACCACTGGGCAGGTCGCCGCGCAGGGCCACGATGCGCTTGACACCCATGGCCTTGAGCTGGGCGAGCTGCGCGCGTACGGTGTCGCGCGTGGCGCCTATGCACGAGAAGTGCGAGGCCGCGTCCACCCCTTCGGTCAGGATCTCGCGCACCGTGTTGAAAGTGCCATCCTGGGTAGAGCCCCCTGCGCCGTAGGTGACCGAGCAGAACTCGGGCCGCAGCGCGTACAACTGCTGGCGCACGGCGCGCAGCTTCTCGGCGCCTTCGGCCGTTTTGGGCGGGAAAAATTCAAGACTGACGGGCAGGCCCATGGTCATTCCTTGTTGCAATAAATGAAAAACTCGCGGTTGCCGTCGCCGCCGGCAATCGGGCTGTCGAACCAGCCGCGCACGGGCAGCCGCAATGCCGCACAAGCGGCGCGCAGCCGCTGCTCCACCACCGCGTACAGCGCCGGGTCGCGCACGATGCCGCCCTTGCCGATCTGCTGCGGTTGCAGTTCGAACTGCGGCTTGACCAGCATCAGCAGGTGACCGTCCGGCCGCAGCAGCGGCGCCAGGGCCGGCAGCACCAGCGTGAGCGAGATGAAGGACAGGTCGCCCACCACCAGATCAAAGCCCTCACCCACGGCGTCAGCCGACAACTCGCGTGCATTGCACTTCTCGATGCAACGCACCCGCGCATCCGCCCGCAGCGAAGGATGCAGCTGCCCATGGCCCACATCGACGCCGACCACCTCGGCAGCGCCGTGTTGCAGCAGGCAGTCGGTGAAGCCGCCAGTGGACTGGCCGACGTCCAGGCAGCGCCAGCCGTTCGCATCCAGCCCGGCGGCGCGCAAAGCGCCTTCGAGCTTGAGCCCACCGCGCGACACGTAGCGCGACTCGGCGCTGTCCACCAGTTGCAGCTCCACCGTCTCGCGCAACTCGTCGCCGTTTTTGGCAACGGCTTTCCAGTCGCCCGCGCCCAGGCGCCAGCGCACACCCGTGGCGATCAGCCGCTGGGCCTGCGAGCGCGAAGCCGCCAACCCGCGCTCGACGAGCAACTGGTCAGCGCGCATGGCCGATCAGTAGCGGTAGGTGTCGGGCTTGTACGGGCCCTGCTTGGGCACGCCGATGTAGGCGGCCTGCTCGTCGCTCAGCTCGGTCAGCATCGCGCCCACCTTTTTCAGGTGCAGACGCGCCACCTTTTCGTCCAAGTGCTTGGGCAGCACATAGACCTTGCCCACGTCGTAAGCGTCGGCGTGGCAGAACAGCTCGATCTGGGCGATGGTCTGGTTGGCAAAGCTCGACGACATCACGAAGCTGGGGTGGCCGGTGCCACAGCCCAGGTTCACCAGCCGGCCCTTGGCCAGCAAGATGATCTTCTTGCCGTCGGGGAAGATCACGTGGTCCACCTGGGGCTTGATCTCTTCCCACTGGCAGTTCGCTTCCAGCTTGGCGACCTGGATCTCGTTGTCGAAGTGGCCGATGTTGCAGACGATGGCCTGGTCCTTCATGGCGGCCATGTGCTCGAAGGTGATGACGTCGCGGTTGCCGGTGGTGGTGACGAAGATGTCGGCCTTGTCGGCCGCCCACTCCATGGTCACGACCTTGTAGCCTTCCATCGCTGCCTGCAGGGCGTTGATGGGGTCGATCTCGGTCACCCACACCTGGGCGCTCAGCGCGCGCAGGGCCTGGGCCGAGCCCTTGCCCACGTCGCCGTAACCAGCGACCACCGCCACCTTGCCGGCGATCATCACGTCGGTGGCGCGCTTGATGCCGTCCACCAGCGACTCGCGGCAGCCATACAGGTTGTCGAACTTGCTCTTGGTCACCGAGTCGTTGACGTTGATGGCGCGGAACATCAGCGAGCCCTTGGCCGACATTTCCTTGAGGCGGTGCACGCCGGTGGTGGTCTCTTCGGTCACGCCAATGATCTGGGCGCTCTTGCGGCTGTACCAGGTGCTGTCCTCGGCCAGCTTGGCCTTGATGGCGGCAAACAGGATGCGCTCTTCATCGCTGCCGGGGTTGGCCAGCACGCTCTGGTCTTTTTCGGCCTGCTTGCCCAGGTGCATCAGCAGCGTGGCGTCGCCGCCGTCGTCCAGGATCATGTTGGGGCCTTCGCCCTCGGTGCCCTTGGGCCCGAAGTCAAAGATGCGGTGGGTGTAGTCCCAGTAGTCCACCAGGGTTTCGCCCTTGACGGCGAACACCGGCGTGCCGGCAGCGGCGATGGCCGCAGCGGCATGGTCTTGCGTCGAAAAGATGTTGCACGAGGCCCAGCGCACCTGCGCGCCCAGCGCCTGCAGGGTTTCGATCAGCACGGCCGTCTGGATGGTCATGTGCAGCGAACCGGTGATGCGCGCACCTTTCAAGGGCTGCTTGGCCGCGAACTCTTCGCGGATGGCCATCAGGCCAGGCATCTCGGTTTCGGCGATCTTGATTTCTTTGCGGCCCCAGTCGGCCAGGGCGATGTCGGTGATGACGCAGTCGGTGTTGACGGCGTGGACGCGTGCATTCATGTGGTGTGCTCCAAAACGAGTTTGAGAACCACTTGCAGGGGGAGAGAAAGGGCTCACCGCACTGAACAAGTGGATGAGCGTGGTTGCGAATCTGAACCCCGAGCCTCACGCGGCGCCAAATGGGCCACGCTGCAACGCTCCTCGGGAGTGGGCGAATTTTAGCGCAGGCTGCGCAAAACGTTCACCGCGAACAACAAGACCGACGCCCCCACCACGATGGAGGTGATGCCCACCACCGGCTCCACCGCCGTGTTGCCCAAAATCAGCAGCGTCAGCGCCACCAGCAAAATCACCGCCCCCACCTGGTGCAGCCAGAACTGGATGCGCTCCAGCCGGCGGTTCAAGCGGTCGCCAAAATGCAGCACGTAAAAGCCGATCAGCGCCATCGATGCCCAGCCGAGCAGGTTCACGTGGGCGTGCACCGGCTTGAGCGTGTGGTCGTGGCTGGCGCCCATGTAAATGCCCATGCTTACCCCGATCACGAAATACACGACGGCGGCCTTGAGCCATGCCATTGCCTGAGGGTTCATAGCGACTTGCTCCGGTGGATGAAAGGTCTTGCAGCATAGTGAAAAAATCACTTTGTGACAAATTGCAAAATGCGCTCGGCTATGCTCCCGGCCCATGCTGCCCTTGTCCGAATGGCCCGCCGTCGAGCGCGCCCGCATCCACGGTGTGTTCACCGACATCGACGACACGCTGACCCAAGACGGCGCCATCGAGCCGGCCGCACTTCACGCGCTGGCAGCGCTCAAGGCAGCGGGCCTGTCGGTGTTTGCCATCACAGGCCGGCCGGTGGGCTGGAGCCTGCCCTTCGTGCAGGGTGATACGCCCTGGCCGGTCGATGCCATCGTGGCCGAGAACGGTGCCGTGGCGCTGCTACCGGGCGGCGGTCGCCTGTACCTGCAGGACGCGGCCACGCGCGCGGCCCACTTCGCCCGCCTGCAAGACGTGCTGTCGCGCATCGAAAACGAGGTGCCCGGTGCCCGCCGCGCCACCGACAGCCCGGGCCGCGAAACCGACATCGCCATCGATCACAGCGAGTTCACCCACCTGCCCGAAGCCAGCATCGCGCAGGTGGTGGCGCTGATGCGCGGCGAAGGCCTGAACGCAACGGTCAGCAGCATCCACATCAACGGCTGGGTGGGCGAACACAACAAGCTGGTGGGTGCGCGCTGGATCTTGCAGGCCCATGCCGGGCGGGTGCTGGACGCCGAACTGGCGCGCTGGGTCTATGTGGGCGATTCGACCAACGACCAGGTGATGTTCGCCCATTTTCCGCACAGCGTGGGCGTGGCCAACATCGCGCGTTTTGTCCCGCAGCTGACGCACCTGCCCCGCTATGTGACGCCCGGCGAACGTGGCCAGGGTTTTGCGCAGGTGGCGCACGCCCTGCTGGAGACGCGGGCGTGAGCGAACACCCGCTGCCCGCGCACGGCGACGCGCTGGGCCCACCTTCGGTCCACGCCGGGCGCGGCCTGATCGCCATCTTCGGCGCCACCTTCTGCGAGCTGGTGGGCGTGTTCATGCTCTCGCCCCTGCTGCTGCTGCGCCTCACCGATGCCGGCATGTCCACCGCCGTGGCCGGTCTGTTCGCGGCCACCGTGTGGGTCGGCATCCTGTGCATGGCGCCCATGGCGTCGGCGCTCACGCAGCGCATCGGCCGGCGGCCGGCGCTGTGGCTGTCGGCGGCGGTGCCGGTGTTCACCGGCCTGGGGTTCGCGCTCACCGACGCGCCCGCCCTGTGGTTTGTGCTCTACCTGCTGGCGGGCATGGCCGGCGGCCTGCGCTGGGTGTTGGCCGAGGCCATCGTGGCCGAGTTCTCGCCCAGACACCAGCGCGGGCGCAACGTGGGTTTGTTCGAGACCATGGTGGGCACCACCTTCGTCATCGGCCCGGCCGTGCTGGCCTGGGTGGGGCCACAGAGCGTTGCCGCCGTGTGGTGGGCCGTGGGTTTCCTGGCACTGGGCCTGATCGGCAGCCTGCTGGTACCGCCCCTGCCCGCAGCCCACGACGAAGGCGATGCCCACGTGGGCCTGCGCGGGGTCTGGCACGCGCTGCGCACCCACCCCATGGTGATGGCCATCGGTTTTATCGGCGGCTTTTTTGAAAGCGGCCTCACCGCCATGCTGCCGCTCTACGGGTTGGCCCTGGGGCTGGGCGCGACGGCGGCAGCGCTGCTGGTCTCGGCCAGCGGCCTGGGCAGCGCGCTGGTCATGCTGCCCGCCGGCGAACTGGCGGACCGCATGGCGCGCCACCCCCACCACCGCTGGGGCAATGCCGCACAAAGCCGGCGCCGGTTGATGCGCGCCGGTGCTGGCCTGACGCTGGCGGCCACGCTGGTGATTCCCTTCGTGGCCGGCATGCCCTGGCTGGCCGCGCCCGTGGCCTTTGTGTGGGGTGGCGCAGGCGGCAGCCTCTACACCCTGGTCATGATCGACATCGGCTCGCGCGAATCGGGCATCACCCTGGTCAACAGCACGGCCGTGCTGGTGATGTCCTACACGCTGGGGGGCGTGCTGGCGCCGGCCCTGGGTGCCGCCGCCTTGCAGTGGTCGCCCACGGTGGGGTTTCCGGCCTTGTTGCTGGTGGTCGCTGGCGCAGGCTACGCCTTGCTCAGACGCTGATCAAGGCACGGTGGCCCCGGTGGTGTTGGCCGGCGTGGCCGCTGCCGCGTGGTGGTGGGGCGCATCGAGCAGGCGGTCGGCCAGGCCGCCGCCCACCCACATGCCCAGCAAGGCAAGCCAGGCGGTGACGGCAAAAATGGCGCCCCCCGTCATCCCGGCGCCCACGGCACAGCCACCGGCCAGCATGGAGCCAAAGCCCATGAGCATGGCGCCGCCAATGTAGCGGGGCATGGTGTAGCCGCCGCCAAAACCTTCGAGCTTCCATTCGCGCCCCACCAGGGCGCCGATCAGCGAGCCCGCGAACACACCGGGCATCAGGCCCAGGCCAAAGGTCCAGGGGGCCTTGGGTTCGCCCAGCACCCGCATCAACCATTCGGCCGACGGGCCGCTGAAGGTCAGTCCCTGGATCTGCACCACCTCAAAGGAATGCGACATCACCTGGTAGGTGCCGGCCCAGGCCAGGGCCACCATCAGCCCGGTGCCCAGGCCGCCGAACCACTTCCAGAAGCCCCAGCCGCTGCGCACCGCAAAAAACAGGGCCGCCACCAGCCACACCAGGCCAAAAGCCAAGCCACCCCAAGACCCGACGCCGGTCAAGGCCAGCAGGTTGCGGCTGTCGCCCCCCTCCACCGTCCACAACGCCGACAAGGCCTCGCGCCAGGGCGCGAGCATGCCGCCCAGCGCAGCCTGCGCCGTCACCGCGAACACCAGGCCGGAGAGCAGCGCACGCAGGTTGCCGTTGGCCGACAGCACCAGCAAACGGCTGGCGCAGCCGCGTGTCATCACCATGCCGACGCCGAACAGCAAGCCGCCGATCAGCGCCCCCGACAGGCTGCCACGCGCCGCCAGCTGACGCGCGCTGCTCAGGTCCAGACCGCCCAGCAGCACCATGAGCTGCACGCCCACCACCGCAGTGGAAAACGCCAGCAGCCACACGGCCAGCTTGTCGCCGAACTTGTGGTGCCAGAACTCGATGACCGCCGCGCGCAAACAGAATTTGGAACGCTGGCCAAAAAAGCCAAAACCGGCGCCCACCAGCGCGCCACACACGGCCAGCACAGCCGGTTCGCCAAAGCGCTCTATCCACGCCGTCCAATCCATGGCTTGCCTCAATTCAAATATCGTTGATAACTGATATTAAGGCTTTGACCGCCGGCCGTGTTGACCACGATCAAGGGTGAGGTGTGGCCTCCAGGTGCGCATCGCAGCCCACGCCAGCCGCGATCCAGCGCGGCGCGAGGCGGCGCAGCAAGGGCGCGGTCCAGCGCCAGCCGGGTCGCAACACCGATGTGGGCTCGCTCAGCGCACCACACTGGTAACGGCCCTGGGCGTCGTTCCAACGCAAGGCGGCACAGGCGCCCCGGCGCCGTCCTGACAGCACCATGCCCAGCGGGCAAGGCTCGCTCAGGCAACAGACACCACAGCCGTTGCAGGGCGCGCCATGGGCGGGTTTGGGCGGCGCTTCGGGGTGGATCATCACCACCCGCTGGGCGGGCATCACCATCGCAGCAAACGGTGCCCGGCCATGGCGCCCAGCGCAGTGGGCACCAACATACCGAGCACGTACCAGACGGCAAGGAAAGGCGCGTCCATCTCGGGGCAGTGCAGCGCGTAGGCGGCGGCGCCCACGCCACCGGCCAGCCAGCCGGCCGCCGCACCGGCCCAGGCCGGCCGCGTGGGCGCCAGGCCGCGCAGGTACCACAAGGCCAGCGCCAGCACGGGCAAGGCGGTCAGCGCCACGTTCATGGAGCACACGCGCCAGGTGTCGCCCCACAACAGGGTGTCGCGTTGGGCGGGATCGGCCCCGCTCCAGACCAGCAGGGCCCACACCCACAGCAGCAGCACCGGCAGGCCCAGCACCGCACCCAAAGCCCCCAGGCGCATGCCGGGATGGCCCAGCCGAAACACCGCCGCCGCACCCAGCACGGCCACGGCCAGCGGCATGGCCACCTTGATCAGAAAGGGCACGGTGCCCGCCACCTCGGTCAGATCGGCGCGCACACCATAGCTGCCCTGCACCCAGGCCAGGGCCAGCAAGGTGCCACCAACCAGGGCCAGGGCCAGCCGGCGCTCGCCCACATGCCGGGGCACGGGTGCAGCGTCGGCGGCAAGCAGGCCAATCAGGTCTTCGGTTTTCATGTTGCTTCCTTCCACAGCCGCGCCAGCGCCTTGATGCCCCGGTGCACGCCCACTTTCACCGCCGACTCGGACATGCCGGTCAGCCGCGCCGTTTCGGCCACCGACAAGCCCTCGATCTTGGTGTGCTGTATCGGCAGCCGCTGGTGGTCGGGCAAGGCCTCCAGCAAACGACCGATGTCGCGTTTCGAATCGGCATCCTCGTCCTCGGGCGCCACCAGCCAGTCCGCCACGTCGTTGGCCGGGTCGTCCAGCGGGTCGTTCAAGGCCTCGTGGCGCGAGCGTCGCCGCCACAGATCGACCAGCTTGTAGCGCGCGAGCGCGTGCGCCCAAGCCGTCAGCGGCTCGCCCGGCCGGTAGGTGTGGCGCTGCGTGTGCACCGCCATCAGCGTGTCCTGCACCAGATCCTCCACCTCATCAGGCAGACGCTGCAAGCGGCGCCGGAAATACCCGCGCAGCAGCGTGCTCAGACGTTGCAGAAAAACCCGGTAGGCCGACGCGTCACCGTCCAGACCGGCCAGCAAAAGCCCTCTGAGTTCTTGTTCCATGGCGCTTGTTGGGTCAGTTCGCGTCATGGGTGAAAAAGGTTACAGGGCGGGGCAAAAAAAATTTTCGCAGATTGTGCGCTTGCGCTGTAACCGATCACGACCGGGCTGCGAACTACCCACCGAACCCAACGGTTCATTTCATCAACCTTGTCACCCCCGGAGCCACCATGAACACCCGTCCCCTGAGCCTGACCCTGGTCACCCTCGCCGCCCTGTCCGCCGGCGCCGCCCTCGCCCAGTCCAACATGCCCGACGCCAAAGCCGGCGCCAA
>CAYUAH010000133.1:0-9234 GCA_964442375.1 uncultured Hydrogenophaga sp.
CGTCGGCCAGACTGGAGCCCAGCTATGTGCTGCGTGCCCTGGGTCGCAGCGACGAACTGGCGCACAGCAGCCTGCGCATGACCATCGGCCGCTGGACGACCGAGGAAGAAATCGATTACGCGATCCAAACCATCAAGGAGAACGTGGCCAAGCTGCGCGAGATGTCGCCGCTGTGGGAAATGTTCAAGGATGGTATCGACCTGTCCACGATCCAATGGGCAGCTCACTGAAGGAGAAACACCATGGCTTACTCTGAAAAGGTCGTTGACCACTACGAAAATCCCCGCAACGTCGGCTCCTTTGAAAAGGGCGATGACACCGTGGGCACCGGCATGGTGGGCGCACCCGCCTGCGGCGACGTGATGAAGCTGCAGATCAAGGTGAACCCGCAAACCGGCGTCATCGAAGACGCACGCTTCAAGACCTACGGCTGCGGCTCGGCCATCGCGTCGAGCTCGCTGGTGACGGAATGGGTCAAGGGCAAGACGCTGGACGAAGCGGCGGCGCTCAAGAACAGCGAGATTGCCGAAGAGCTGGCGCTGCCGCCGGTCAAGATCCACTGCTCCATCCTGGCTGAAGATGCCATCAAGGCGGCGGTGGACGACTACCGTAAAAAACACGCCCACTGAAAGCGCCATGTCGGTCACCATCACCGAAGCCGCTGCGCGGCACGTCACCAAATACATCAGCCGCCGCGGCAAGGGCGTGGGTGTGCGCCTGGGCGTCAAGACCACCGGCTGCTCGGGCCTGGCCTACAAGCTGGAGTACGCCGATGAGATTGCGCCCGAGGACGTGGTCTTCGAGGGCAATGGCGTCAAGGTGCTGGTGGACCCGAAAAGCCTGGCCTACATCGACGGCACCGAGCTCGACTTCGTGCGCGAAGGGCTGAACGAAGGCTTCAAGTTCCACAACCCGAATGAACGTGACAAGTGCGGCTGTGGCGAATCCTTCCGCGTCTGAGCCCCAGGCCGCTTTGCCGCTGAACCTGCAGTCCAACGACTTCGTTCTGTTTGGTCTGCCGGAGCGTTTCGAGCAGGACCGCGCCGCGCTGGACCAGCGCTGGAAAGACCTGCAGCGCCAGGTGCATCCCGACCGTTTTGCCGCCGACGCGGCCACCGCTCAGCGGGTGGCCATGCAGTGGTCGGTGCGCATCAACGAGGCCTACCAGCGGCTGAAGAACCCGCTCAAGCGCGCGGCCTATTTGTGCGAGTTGCGCGGTGCGCCCATACAGGCCGAAAACAACACCGCCATGCCCGCTGCATTTCTGATGCAGCAGATGGAATGGCGGGAGGCGCTGGACGAAGCGGCTTCCGGCGCTGACTTGCAAGCGCTGCAGGCCCAAACCCAGGCGTCGGCACGCGAACTGCTGGCGCAGTTGGCGCAGGCCCTGGACACCGACGGTGATGCCGCCCGTGCCGCTCAAGGCGTGAGAGCCCTCATGTTTGTGGAGCGATTCGCCTCCGAGGTCGAGGACCGCCTCGATCAACTGGGACAATAGCTTCTTTGCGTACACCAACGGAGCCGCTCTTTTCGACTCCTTCCCGGCTTCATTTCACATGGCATTGCTGCAGATTTCCGAACCCGGCCAATCGCCCGATCCGCACCAGCGGCGCGTGGCGGTGGGCATTGACCTGGGCACCACCCATTCGCTGGTGGCGGCCGTGCGCCATGGCATGGCCGAATGTCTGCCCGACGCGCAGGGCCGCGTCATCCTGCCCAGCGTGGTGCGCTACCTGGCCAATGGGCAAGGCAGTGGCCGTCAGATCGGTTTTGATGCGCTGGCCGCGCAGGTGGATGATCCCGCGAACACCATCAGTTCGGTGAAGCGCTTGATGGGGCGGCGCCTGGCCGATGTGCATGACGCCGCGCGCCTGCCCTACACGGTGCTGGACCGCCCCGGCATGGCTGCGGTGGCCACGGTGGCCGGCGAAAAAAGCCCGGTGGAGGTGAGTGCGGAAATTCTGGCGACGCTGCGTTTCCGCGCCGAAGACAGCTTTGACGACGAGCTGTTTGGTGCCGTCATCACCGTGCCCGCCTATTTTGACGACGCGCAGCGCCAGGCCACCAAGGATGCGGCACAGATGGCCGGCCTCAAGGTGCTGCGCCTGATCAACGAACCCACCGCCGCGGCCATCGCCTACGGCCTGGACAACGCCAGCGAAGGTGTCTACGCCATCTACGACCTGGGTGGCGGCACCTTCGATGTCTCCCTCCTGCGGCTGACGCAGGGTGTGTTTGAAGTCATGGCGACCGGAGGCGATTCGGCCTTGGGCGGCGACGATTACGACCGGGCCCTGGCCGACTGGGTGCTGGCCGCCACCGGCCACGCCACACGTGCCACCGATTTCAGCGCCGGTGAACGCGCCCTGCTGATGCGCGAGGCGCGCCGTTGCAAGGAGGCCTTGTCGGCGGTGAACGAGGGCGGCAGCGTGGCGTTTGACGTGCAACTGCCCAGCCTGCGGCTTGTGCAAACGGTCACCCTGTCCGATTTTGCCCAGGCCACCCGTGCCCTCACCGAGCGCACCATCGTCGCCGCACGCAAGGTGCTGCGCGATGCACAGATGGGCAAGGACGAAGTGAAGGGCGTGGTCATGGTGGGGGGCTCCACCCGCATGCCGGTGGTGCGCCGTGCGGTGGCGGAATTTTTTGGCACCGAGCCGCTGGTCAACCTCAACCCCGACGAGGTGGTGGCGCTGGGCGCGGCCATCCAGGCCAACCAGCTGGCGGGCAACAACCCGCAAGGCGATTTGTTGTTGCTCGATGTGATCCCGCTGTCGCTGGGCATCGAGACCATGGGCGGGCTGGTCGAGCGCATCGTGCCGCGCAACAGCCCCATCCCCACCGCCCTGGCGCAAGACTTCACCACGTTCAAAGACGGTCAAACGGCCCTGGCCATCCATGTGGTGCAGGGTGAACGCGACCTGGTGGCGGACTGCCGCAGCCTGGCGCGTTTTGAACTTCGAGGCATTCCGCCGATGTCCGCTGGCGCGGCGCGCATCCGTGTGACCTTCACCATCGATGCCGATGGGCTGTTGAGCGTGGCGGCCAAAGAGCAGGGCACCGGCGTCGAAGCGCGGGTGGATGTGAAGCCCTCTTATGGCTTGAGCGATGAACAGATTGCCGCCATGCTGCAAGAGGGCTTTGCCACCGCTCAGCAAGACATGCAGGCCCGTGCGCTGGTGGAGGCCCGTGTGGATGCCGAGCGCATGCGCATGGCCACACAGAGTGCGCTGGATGCCGATGGCGATCTCTTGAGCGACGACGAGCGCCGCGTCATCCACGGCCTGATGGCCGATTTGCTGGCCACCGAGACCACACAGGATGCCGCCGCCATCGAGGCCGCCACCCAGGCGCTTGCCAAAGGCACCGAAGCCTTTGCCGCGCAACGCATGAACCGGGGCATTGCCCAGGCCCTCGCGGGCAAAAACGTCGAAAGCCTCTGATGCCGACCATCAAAATCCTGCCCCATCCCGAGTTCTGCCCGCAGGGCGCATCGGTGTCGGCCCCCGCTGGCACCAGCATTTGCGAAGCCCTGCTGGACCACGACATCGCGATCGAACACGCCTGCGACATGAGCTGTGCGTGCACCACCTGCCACGTCATCGTGCGCGAGGGCTTCAACAGCCTCAACGAGATGGAAGAGGGCGAAGAAGACCTGCTGGACCGCGCCTGGGGCCTGGAGCCCAACTCGCGCCTGAGCTGCCAGGCCATCCTCGCGCAACAAGACCTGGTGGTGGAAATTCCCAAGTACTCCATCAACCATGCCCGCGAGAACCATTGAGCGGAGTCCAGCGCATGTCACGCCAAATTGTTCTGGACACCGAAACGACCGGCCTGTCGGCGCAGAACGGTGACCGCATCATCGAAATCGGTTGTGTGGAGCTGCAACACCGCAAGCTGACCGGGCGCAACCTGCACTTCTACGTCAACCCGGAGCGCGACAGCCATGAGGACGCGTTGCGGGTGCATGGCATCAGCAATGAATTCCTGCGCGACAAGCCCAAGTTCGCGGCCATTGCCGACGAGCTGGTGAGTTACCTGCAGGGCGCCGAACTGATCATCCACAACGCGCCGTTCGACATCGGTTTTCTCAACAAGGAGATGGAGCTGCTGGGGCGCGGCCCCATCACAGCGCTGGTCGAGGGTGTGACCGATACCCTGGTGATGGCCAAGGAGATGTTCCCCGGCAAACGCAACAGCCTGGACGCGCTGTGCGACCGCCTGGAGGTGGACAACTCGGGTCGCACCCTTCACGGCGCGCTGCTCGACGCCGAGCTGCTGGCCGATGTCTACATCAACATGACCCGGGGCCAGAACACCCTGGCGATGGAGCTCGACAGCGGCGAACAGGCGGGTGGCATCGAGGTGCAGCAACTTGACTTGCGCAGTTTCGAGTTGCCGGTGCCAGGTGCCAACGAAAGCGAGTTGCTGGCGCACGAAGCCTTGCTGGCCGACCTCGACAAATCGACCAAGGGCAAGACGCTGTGGCGTGTGTTGGAGCCGCAGCAGCTTGCAGCGTGATTTTTGGGTGTGTTTTGAAATCGACCAAAAACCACGCTATAATTTGAGGCTCGCAAGATGACAACGCAAAAAGCGCGTTCAATCTTCAAAGCGAATTTGGGTCGTTAGCTCAGGGGTAGAGCACCACATTCACACTGTGGGGGTCGGAGGTTCGAAGCCTCCACGACCCACCAAATTCAAGCAAAAAGGCCACGCATATGCGTGGCCTTTTTGCTTTGCTTTGTTGCGTTGTACGTTGTTGATGGATGCGAGGTTTGGATCAACGCATGGCAGTCACCAAGCCATTGTTGATGACATCGGCCGGGCGCCAGTACAGGTTGGCACGGCAGTCGGCTTGCGCCATCACCTGGAACACCGCTTCGGCCGTCAGCGGCGGCAGCATGGCGCGCAGGTAGCGCGTCAGCGTCAAAGCCTGGGCGCGGCTGATCTCGGCCTCGCAACGGCTGGTGCCAAAGTCGGCGTCGGGGGGCACGCGGGAAATGCCCAGGCGTGCCAGCGGCGGGTTGCTGCCCAGCACCCGCTCGCGCCCGGCGGCAAACACCAGCACGCAGCTGGTGAGGCACTCGCTGCCTGGCGCCAAGCGGGTGTTGAAGTTGCGGTTGCGCAGCATGGACCCCATGGTCACGGCCGCGCCAATCTGGCCGCTGGGTGCGTTGAGCACCATCCAGCGTTCGCTGCAGCTCTGCTGCTCCAGCCGCGAAAGCGACTGCGAGAGGCGGTTGACCGCGTTCTGATCGATCTCGCCGGTGAGCGTGATCTCACAGGCGCCCCCACGGCGCTGCAGCTCGATGCGGGCCACGCCATCGGCGCCCGGCTCGGCCGGTTTGGGCGGTGCGGCACAGGCCGCCAGCAGCACGGCGGCGCACAGGGTGAGGGGGCGAAGGGCTCGTGGTTTCATGCGCAACGAATTTAGTGCAGTGGGGTGCTTGACACACTTGCTAAGATGGCATTGTCACCCGCTGATGCGACCCACGAATCGCCCGGCGGGTATTTTTCTTTCCGGCTTTTCCGGGTGTATTCATCATGCTTTTGTTGGCAATCTTGACGGCCACCCTGGTGGCGGGCATTGGGAGTGTGTGGGTGGCCGCCGTGCTCAGCATGGCCATGCTGGCGCGCTTCACTCAGCACATGCTGAGCCTGGCGGCTGGCGCCTTACTGGCCACGGCCTTCATGCACCTGCTGCCAGAGGCCTTCAACAGCGACGCAGGCGCCAAGGAGCTGTTTGCACTCCTGCTGGGTGGCGTCGTGTTCTTCTTTCTGCTGGACAAGGCCGAGCTGTGGCACCACGGGCACGAACACCACCATGACCATGCCCACGGACATGGGCACGGCCACCACCACCATGAACACGATCACAAAGGCGGTGGCTGGGCCGTGCTGGCAGGCGACAGCGTGCACGCCTTTGGCGACGGCATCATGATCGCATCGGCCTTTGTGGCCGACATGCGGCTGGGCCTGGTGGCCGCCTTGGCGGTGCTGGCGCACGAGGTGCCCCACCACATGGGCGATCTGGTGGTTTTGCAGCAGAGCTCGGGCACGCGGCGCGCGGCGCTGGTCAAGGTGTCGATGGCCGGCACGGTGACGGCGCTCGGGGGGCTGACCGGCTACCTGCTGGTCAACAGCCTGGACGAGTACCTGCCGTACTTCCTCGTCACCGCGTCCAGCAGCTTTGTGTATGTGGCGCTGGCCGATCTGATTCCGCAGTTGCAGAAAAAGCTGGGCTTGCGCGAGACGCTGTCACAAATCTTCTGGCTGCTGGCGGGCATTGCCCTGGTGACCGTGGTCAGCGGCCTGGCCCACGGCGGCCATTGAAGACATTCAGCCCTGGGCCAGCGGCAGGCCCGGCGTGTTGCACCACTCGCTCCAACTGCCGGCAAACAGGGCCGCGCGGCCCAGGCCGGCAATCTCCATGCCCAGCAGGTTGGGGATGGCGCTCACGCCGCTGCCACAGTGGTGCACCACGGTGGCCGGGTCGCGCCCGGCGAGCAGGGTTTCAAACTCCTGACGCAGTTGCGCCGCAGGCTTGAAGCGCCCGTCCACGCCGATGTTCAGCCCAAAGGGCCGGTTGAGCGCGCCAGGGATGTGGCCGGCCACCGGGTCCAGCGGTTCCACTTCGCCACGGAATCGCGGCGCGGCGCGGGCGTCGAGCACGGCCTGGTCGGGGTGCCCGAGCTGTTGGTTGAGTTGCTGCGCGGTGACAAGCTTGGCGCACGGTGAAGACAAGCCAAAGTGGCCTGCCGGTCGTGGGGTGGTGTCGGCCCCGCTGGCCACCGCGCCGCCCGCGGCCTGCCAGGCCTGCAGGCCGCCGTCGAGCACGGCCACGGCTTCGTGGCCACACCACTTCAGCATCCACCACAGGCGGCCGCAGTAGTTGGCACCCTGGCGGTCCACAACCACCGCCTGCATGTCGGATGAAAAGCCCACGCTGCGCAGCCAGGCCGCGAACTTTTCACGCGACGGCAGGGGGTGGCGGCCACCCGATGCGGCGTCGGCGGCACCCGTCTTGTCGCTGAGGTCGCGGTCGAGGTGGGCGTACACCGAGCCGGGAATGTGGGCCTGCGCGTACTGCTGTTCGCCGGTCGTGGGGCTGCTGAGGTCGAAGCTGCAGTCGAACACCATCAAGGGCCGACCGCTGGCCATGAGGTCTTGCAGTTGCTGCGCGCTGATCAAGGTGGTGAACATGGTGTTCATGCGTGTTCCTCTGCGGGGCTGTCGGGCACTTCGCGTTCGCGCAGCACGGTGGCGGCGATGCCGCTGACGATGATCAGGGCCATGCCGGCCCAGCCCACCCAGGGCAGGCGATCACCAAACACCACCAGGCCGTACAGCGCCGCGAAGACGATGCCGGAGTATTGCAGGTTGGCCACCACCAGGGTGGCGCCGCTGGCATAGGCGCGGGTCATGCACAGCTGGCCCAGCACCGCCAGCAGGCCAATGGGCAGCAGCCACAGCGCCTGTGTCCAATCCCAAGGCGACAGGCCCACAAAAGCCATCCCTATGGCGCCGGCAATCACCGCGCCGAGCGAAAAATAGAAGACGGTGCGGCTTTCCGGCTCACCCACGCGGGACAAGGCCGATACCTGCAGGTAGGCCAGGGCCGAGGTGACGCCCGAGGCCAGTCCCACCAGCGCCCCAACCACCTGGTCGGCGCCTATCGACGGCCGCAACACCATGGCGACGCCGGCGAAACCGGCCAGCACGGTGGCGAACAGCGGTCCCTGGCGCGCGATCGGGGTGTTGCGTCCCTGCAGCAGCAAGGCACCGCCCAGCAGGAAGGTGGCGATCCAGATGCTGCTCATGTAGTTGAGCGTCATCGCCGTGCCCAGTGGCAGGATGGCGATGGCGTAAAACCAGGCGGTCAGCGAAATGGTGCCGACAACGCAGCGCCACACGTGCATCATGGGCACCTGGGTGCGCAGCGACACGCCGCGTGCGCGTGTGAGCACGAACAGGAACAACACGCCGAAAACGCCCCGGTAGCAGACGATCTCGAAGCTGTTGAAGTGCGCCGAGGCGAACTTGATGCACACCCCCATGGTGGCAAAGAGGAAGGAGGCCAGCAACATCCACAAGGCTTGCTGGCCCTTGGCCGGCACGGGGGTGAGTGCGGTCGAAATGGTCAGCCTTTCAGCGCGTCGCCGAGGTGGCGGCGGTACCACTCATGGAAGTGCTGCATGCCGTCTTCCATGGGGCTCTGGTAGGGGCCGATCTCGTTGTCGCCGCGCGCCAGCAAGGCCTTGCGGCCGGCGTCCATGCGTTCAGCGATCTCGTCGTCCTCGATGCAGGTTTCCATGTAGGCGGCGCGCTGCGCCTCGACGAACTCGCGCTCGAAGGCGGCGATGTCCTCGGGGTAGTAGAACTCCACCATGTTCATGGTCTTGTCCACGCTGATGGGGTGCAGGGTGGAGACCGTGAGCACGTGCGGATACCACTCCACCATGATGTGGGGGTAGTAGGTCAGCCAGATGGCGCCGTGTTCGGGCATGGCGCCGTTGCGGTACTGCATGAGCTGCTGGTGCCAGCGCTGGTACACAGGGCTGCCGGCCTTGCCCAGCAGGTTGGCCGCGCCCACGGTCTGCACCGAGTACTCGGGTTTGAACTCCCAGCGCAGGTCTTCGCAGGTGACGAAGTTGCCCAGGCCCGGGTGGAAGGGGGCGACGTGGTAGTCCTCCAGATAGACCTCGATGAAGGTCTTCCAGTTGTAGTTGCAGGTGTGCAGCTCCACGTGGTCCAGCACCATGCCCTCGAAGCTCAACGCCTCGCGCGGGCCCATGTTCGCCAGATCGGCGGCGATGTCGCGGCCGTTGTCCTCGAACAGCAGGCCGTTCCACTCGCGCAGCGGGTAGCGCTTGAGGTCCAGGCAGGGGTCTTGCGCAAAGTGGGGTGCGCCCAGCAGGTTGCCCAGCTGGGTGCCAGCGGTGCCGCCGCCGTTGTAGGTCCAGCGGTGCAGCGGGCACACGATGTGGCCACCGGCGCTGCCACTGCGTTGTTCGCTCAGGTTGCCCCGGTCCTTGAGCATCACCGCCTGGCGGTGGCGGCAGACGTTGGAGACCAGCTCCACGCCTTGCGCCGTGCGCACCAGCGCGCGGCCCTGGCCTTCCTGGGGCAAGGCATGGTAGTCGCCCAGGTTGGCGACGGCGTTCTGGTGCCCCACGTAACGGGGCCCGCGCTGAAAGATGGTCTCCAGTTCGCGCTGGAACAGCGCCTCGTCGA
>CAYUAH010000134.1:0-9218 GCA_964442375.1 uncultured Hydrogenophaga sp.
TGTCACGCAGAGGCGGGTTGTAAACGGGCATGGTGTGTCTCCCAGGGTTGGTGAAAAAAATCAGGCGGCCGCGCCACAGCGCGCCAGGATGTGGTCGAAGCCGCGGTGGGCGCGGGCAATGGATTCGGGTGAGCGCAGGAACCGCGCCTCATAGTGCAGCGCGAGGATCAGACCGTGGATCTCGAACAGGGTCTGGTCCTCGTCCACAGTCTTGTTCAGGTGGCCTTCGGCCTTGGCCTGGGCAATGGCGCGTTTCATGGCAGCGTGCCAGGTCAGCACGGTGTCCACCAGTGCGTCGCGCACCGGGCCGGGGCGGTCGTCGAATTCCACCGCGCCGCTGATGTAGATGCAGCCCGAGTCGATTTCGACCGAGGTGCGTTGCATCCAGTTGTCGAACAGGGCGCGCAGGCGCGGCAGGCCACGCGGCTTTTTCAGGGCGGGCTTGAAGACCTCATCCTCGAAGCGGTTGTGGTACTCGCGTACCACGGAAATCTGCAGTTCTTCACGCGAGCCGAAGTGGGCAAACACGCCCGACTTGCTCATCTGCATGGCTTCGGCCAGGGCACCGATGCTCAGGCCCTCCACGCCCACGTGGGTGGCCATGCCCAAGGCCGCGTCCACGATGGCGGCCTTGGTCTGCTGGCCCTTGTGCGCGGCTTTGTGCGCCGCTGCGGCGGACGCCTGGCGCACACGGGGAGCTCGTACGGGGCTGGTGGCGGTCATGTGGGTGGATACGAATAAAAATAAAACGAACGGTCGTTCTATTTTGTACGTAAATCCACCCTTGTACAGATGACAAACACCCAAGGTGTGGGTATTTGTCTAGAGTGCAGCCTCTAGTTGGCGGTGTCTGCCCGGCGATGGCGGCAGCCGAGAAAGCAGCTTCAGTCGATCTTGATGTTGGCCTTGGCCACCAGACGGGCGTAGCGGGCTTGCTCGGATCTGAAAAACGCGCCCGCGGCCTCGGGGCTGCTTGGCTCGATGACGTTGTTTTGTTTGGCCATGGCGGCCTTCACCTCGGGGTCGTTGTAGGCGGCCACCACGGCGTCGTGCAGGCGCTTGACCTGAGTCGCGGGCAGGCCCTTGGGGCCCACCATGGCGAACCAGCCGGACACGTCCACGTCGGGAAAGCCTTGTTCGGCGATGGTGGGCACGTCGGGCAAGGCCGCCACGCGCTGCTTGCCCATCACGCCAATGGCCTTGAGCCGGCCCGAGGCGATGTGGCCTTGTGCAGCGGCCACGGCGGCGGCGCCAAACTCCACCTGGCCCGAAATGATGTCGGTCAACATCGGTCCCATGCCCTTGTAGGGCACGTGCTGCACCTGCACGTCCAGGGCATCCACAAACATCTCGCCGGCCAGGTGGATGATGGTGCCGTTGCCCGACGAGGCCATGTTGAACTGGCCCGGTTTGGCCTTGATGAGGGCCTGCATCTCTTTGGCGGTTTTGCCCGGCACCTTGGCCGGGTTGACCACCAGCACGAAGGGCGAGCCGCCCACCACGCTGATGGGCGTGATGTCGGCCAGGCTGTCGTAGGGCAGGTTCTTGAACACGCTGGGATTGACCGCGTGGTTGTTGGAAATGAAGGCCACGGTGTTGCCATCGGGCGCGGCTTTCACCAGCGCCTGCGTGCCGGTGATGCCACCGGCGCCGGGCAGGTTCTCGATCACCACCGGCTGGCCGCCCAGGGCCTTGGACAAGGCCACCTGGGCCGAACGCACGATGACGTCCACCCCCGAGCCGGCGCCCAGCGGCAGGATGACGCGCAGCGGTGTGGTGGGTGCCTGGGCGTGGGCCGTGCCAGCGCCCATCAGGGCTGCGGCAGCAAGGGCAAAAACGGTGCGGCGTGGGATGGTGTTCATGGGTGTCTCCGTTGTGTGTTGAGTGTCATTCGTCATTCGTCATTCGTCATCTGTCATGCCTCAAGCCGCGTGCAGCGCGCCCAGCACCTCGTCGGTGTGTTCGCCCACCCCGGCCAGCGGGTGGCGCACGCCGGGGCGGCGCCCGCCCATCAGCAGGGGCAGCAGCACCACCTGGGTGGTGTCGCCTTCGGGCGTTTCCATGGGCACCAGGCCACCACTCTGGATCAGGTGCTCGTCCTGCACCAGCTGGTCGGGGCGCACCACCTTGGCGTAAGGCAGGCCAGCGGCCTGCAGCTGGGCGCACAGGCTTTCCAGGTCGTGGTGTTGCAGCGTGTCGCCCAGCTGTTGCAGCAGCTGGGGCCGCACGGCCACGCGCTGGGCGTTGGTGGCCAGGGCCGGGTCGTTGGCCAGGTCGGGGCGCTGCAGCACCTCGCACAGCGTCAGAAACTGCTTGTCGCTCACCGCGCCAATGAACAGCTGCTCACCACCGGCCACTCCAAAGGTGTCGTACACGCTCCAGGCCGAAATACGCGAGGGGAAGGGCGGCGGCACCTCGCCCGTCATCTGGAACTGCTGCATGTGTTGCGACGCCAGCAGCGCACAGTTCTCGAACAGCGCGCTCTGGATTTCCTGACCCTCGCCGGTGCGCTCGCGCTCGCGCAGCGCGGCCAGCACGCCGATGGCGCCGAACATGCCGCCCATGATGTCGTTGACCGAGGTGCCGGCGCGCAGCGGGCGGCCCACCGGGCCGGTCATGTAGGTCAGGCCGGCCATGTTCTGCACCACCTCGTCCAGGGCCAGGCGGTTTTCATACGGGCCGGGCAAAAAGCCCTTGTGCGACACGTAGATGAGCCGGGGGAACAAGCCCTTCAAAGCCCCATAACCCAGGCCCAGCTTGTCCATCAGGCCGGGGCGAAAGTTCTCCAACAGCACGTCGCACTGGCCAATCAGTTCCCGGGCGGCGGCCAGGCCTTCGTCGGTCTGGATGTCGAGCACCACGCTCTTCTTGTTGCGGTTGAAGCTGCGGAAGAAGCCTATGCCCAGGCCGGGCAGGCTGCGGGTTTTGTCGCCGCCCGGGGGTTCGATCTTGATGACCTCGGCGCCGAGGTCGGCCAGGATCATGCCGCAGGTCGGGCCCATGACCATGTGGGTGAATTCGACGACGCGCACGCCTTCGAGCGGCAGGCCGGTGGGGGTGTTGTGCATGGGGTGTCCGTTCAAAAAATCAGGCGGCGTGGGGTGTTGTTTTGGGCAGGCCGGCACGCCACAGCGCACCGTGGGTGGGCTCGCCCAGCAACCAGCCCGCCACGTTGGCACGCAGGGCCAACAAGGCAGGGATGTCGATGCCGGTGTCCACGCCACAAGTGGCCAGCATGAAGGCCAGGTCTTCGGTGGCGGCGTTGCCGCTGGCGCCAGGCGCGTGCGGGCAGCCGCCAATGCCGGCCAGCGAGGCGTCAAAGCGCGTCACGCCCACCTGCAGCGCGGCGTACACATTGGCCAGCGCCAGGCCACGTGTGTCGTGGAAGTGGCCGCAGCAGAAGCGGTCGCCGGCCAGCTTCATGGCCTGTTCGAACAGTTCGGCCACGGCGCGCGGGTTCGCATAGCCCACGGTGTCGGCCAGGCTCACGCGGTCGGCGCCGGCGTCCAGCAAGGCCATCATCAGGCGCAGCACCTCGGCCACTTTCACCTCGCCCTGTATCGTGCAGCCGAAGGCCGTGCCCACGCCGCCTTCGATCAAGGTCTTTTTGCCCGAGGCGTCGCGGGCGGCGCGCATGCGGCCCATCTCGGCCACCACCTCGTCGGGCGTCTTGCGCAGGTTGGCCAGGCTGTGGGCGTGGCTGGCCGACAGCGGCAGCAGCATCAGGTCGGCGTCACATGCCAGCGCCCGTTCCGCACCCTTGAGGTTGGGCACCAGCACGCTGGCCACCAGACCGGGCAGGGTCTTGGCGTAGGCCAGCACCTCGGCGGTGTCGGCCAGCTGGGGCAGCAGGCGGGCCGGCACGAAGGAGCCGACCTCGATCTCGCGCTGGCCGGCGGCAAAGGCGGCCGCAATCCATTCGCACTTGCGTGCGGTGGGCAAAACGGTCTGGATGCTTTGCAGGCCGTCGCGAAGGCCCACTT
The DNA here is from genome assembly GCA_964442375.1 of uncultured Hydrogenophaga sp. Lineage (GTDB taxonomy): Bacteria > Pseudomonadota > Gammaproteobacteria > Burkholderiales > Burkholderiaceae_C > Hydrogenophaga. Next base: position 3,984 of record CAYUAH010000134.1, read on the forward strand.
CGCGGATCTGGGCTTGGGGGGGAAGGAAGCTCATGTCGCCAGTTTATGAATTCCATACAAAACATCCAGTGGTCTATCGGAAGCCATAAAATTCCAATCAGGAATCAAACACAAGGGTTTACCCCATGCGCGACCTGGACCTCAAGACCTTGCGCCTGCTGGTGGCGGTGGTGGACGCCGGCAACATGAAGGACGCTGCCGCGCTGGAGCACATCGAGCCCTCGGCCATCAGCAAACGCATCGCGCAGCTGGAAGATGCCCTGGGCACGCCGGTGCTGGTGCGCGGGCGCAAGGGCGCTGCCCCCACGCCGGCCGGTTCGGCTTTGCTGGAGCACGCGCGCACCCTGCTGTTCACGCTGGACCGCATCGAGGCCGACATGGCCGCCTTCAAAGGGGGCATCAAGGGCCACGTGCGGGTGGTGGCCAGCGCCTCGGCCATCGCCGAATCCCTGCTGGACGACCTCACGGCCTTCATGCGCGAGCCGGCGCACCAGGACATCAAGGTGGACATCGAAGAGCGCATTTCCAAGGACATCGTCAGTATGGTGCGCGAGGGGGTGGTGTCGCTGGGCGTGTGCTGGAGCCACATCGATTTTGGTGGCCTGGCCCACCGGCCCTACCGGCGCGATGAGCTGATGCTGGCGGTGCCCGTGGGGCATGCGCTGGCCCAGCACGACGCGCTGCTGTTCGAGGACACGCTGGGTTATGAGCACGTGGGCCTGCAGCCTTCCACGGCGGTGCACACCATGCTGGGCCGTGCTGCCGCCAAAGCCGGGCGGCGCGTGAGTTACCGGGTGGTGGTGTCCAACTTCGACGCCGCCTTCCGCGTGGTGGGCGCGGGCCTGGGCATCAGCGTGGTGCCGCGCGAGGTGGCAGGTATCTATGTGTCGGCCGGGCAGGTGAGGCTGGTGCCCTTGCTCAACGACTGGGCGCAGCGGCGTTTTGCCATCTGCTACCGCCGCGAAGGGGCGTTGACGCCGGCCGCCGAGCGCCTGCTCGACTTCCTCTGCCAACAGGCCGTGGGGCCGTAGCCATCAACGGGTCAGGGCGTCGCACTTGGCTGCCGCCCCAGATAGGCCTGCACCAGACCACACCAGAACGCGGCGCCGGGTGCAATGATGTCGTCGTTGAAGTCGTAGCCGGGGTTGTGCACGTTGCAGGCGCCGGGCGTGCCGGGCCCGCCGTTGCCCACAAACACATAACAGCCCGGCACCTGTTGGAGCATGAAGGCGAAGTCCTCGCTGGCGGTGAAGGCCGGGCCGAAGGGCTCCACGCGCTCCGGACCGAACAGGCGCAGCGCCACCTGGGTGGCCAGCGCGGTTTCCTTCGGGGCGTTGACCAGCACGGCATAGCCCTCGCGCCAGTCGATGGCCGCCGACACACCATAGCTGGCGGCCTGCAGCTGCACCAGCTCGTGGATGCGCGCCCTGAGCAGCGCACGCACGCCGTTGTCCAGCGCGCGCACGCTGAGCTCCAGCCGGGCTTCCTCGGGGATGACGTTGTTGGCCTGGCCGGCGTGCAGGGCACCCACCGTCACCACCGCCGCCTGCTGCGGGTCCACGTTGCGGGCCACAATGGTCTGCAAGGCCATCACGATGGACGCGGCGGCCACCACCGTGTCGCGTGCCTCGTGGGGCAGTGCGCCGTGGCCACCGCGCCCGGTGAGGGTGATGCTGACGTTGTCGCTGGACGCCATGGCCGCGCCGGGCCGGAACACAAAACGCCCGGCCTCCATGCCCGGCATGTTGTGCAGGGCAAACACGGCATTGCAAGGAAAACGCTCGAACAGGCCGTCGGCCATCATTTGCACCGCGCCGCCGGCGCCCTCCTCGGCCGGCTGGAAGATCAGGTGCAGCACACCATCGAAGTCCAGGTCTTCGGCCACCAGACGGGCCGCCGCCAGCAAGGTGGCGGTGTGGCCGTCGTGGCCACAGCCGTGCATCAGGCCGGGGGTGGTGCTGGCCCAGGCACGGCCGCTGGCCTCCACAATGGGCAAGGCATCCATGTCGGCGCGTATGCCCAGTGCGCGCTGGCTTTGCCCCCGCCGCAACGTGCCCACCACCCCGGTGCGCCCCAGACCGGTGGTGACCTCGTAACCCCAGCCGCGCAGCTTGTGCGCCACCAGGGCCGCTGTGCGGTGTTCCTCGAAGGCCAGTTCCGGGTGGGCGTGGATGTCGCGGCGCAGCTGGATGAACTCGCCCACGCGGTCGGCCAGTGCGTGACCGAGGTAGGCGGTGTCCGTCATGGTCTGCGATCCGCTCATTGCGCCTGCAGGTTCATGGACTTGGCAATCGCCTGGTACTTGGCGGTGTTCTCGGCATAGAGCTTGCCCACCGCAGCCAGCGGCTGGGGCCGTGGCACGATCATGGCCTGTGCTTCGAGCGTGCCACGCACTGCGGCGTCGTTGGCCACCTCGCTCAGCGCCTTGTGCAACGCCAGCACCACGGCCTCGGGCGTGTCCTTGTGGACAAAATAGCCGGCCCAGGTGTCGAACACAAAACCCTTGAGCGCCGTGCTTTCATTGAGCGTGGGCACTGTCTTGAACAGCGCCTGGCGTTCGGCCGAGAGCACCGCCGGCGCCTTGAGCTTGCCATCCTCCACCAACTGCACCTGGCCCTTGCCGTAAGGCGTCATGAAGATATCGACCTGGCCGCCCATGAGGTCCTGCACGGCGGGCGCGCCGCCCTTGTAGGCCACGTGGGTCATGGGCAGGCCGGTCACCTTGGCCATGTGTTCACCGAGCAGGTGGTAGAGCGAGCCGGGCCCCACGCTGGCAAAGGTCAGGGGCTTGCCGTCGGCAGCGCTCTTGCGGGCATAGGCCACCAGCTCGTCGCCGTTGTTGGCGGGCAGGTCCTTGCGCGCCAGCATCACCAGCGGGTTGACGGTGATCATCTGCACCAGGCGGAAGTCCTCCGGCTTGTACTTGATGGCCGCGTTCGACAGCGGCGCCAGGATCAGTTCGTTGGGCGAGCCCTGAAAAATCACGTGCCCATCGGCCGGGCTGTTCAAGACCTTTTGTGCGGCGATGCCACCGCTGGCGCCGCCCAGGTTTTCCACCAGCACCGGCTGACCGAGCTGTTTGGACAGCGCGTTGTTGAGGCTGCGGGCAATCACGTCGGACACACCGCCGGCCGGGTACGGCACCATCAGCGTGACTGGCTTGGACGGGAAGGACTGCGCCCACGCGGCGCCACACACCAGCAGGCCGCAGACCGCGCCAACCAAAGCCTTCAAGGGGGATTTCATGTCGTACTCCTGTGCAAGATGGAAGGGATGTGGGTCCATCGTAGGCAGCAATACTCATGTGGTCCAATGCATTTTTATTTGTGCATTCATGATCTCAAACGCATGGATTCAAGATGACACTCGTGCAGCTTCGCCACCTGATTGCCCTGGCCAGGGCCGGCTCCTTCGTCAAGGCCTCGGACCTGTTGTGCATGACCCAGCCCGCCTTGAGCCGCAGCATCAAGTCGCTGGAAGACGAGTTGGGCCGTCTGCTGTTTGACCGCATCGGCAAGCGCATCGAACTGACCGCGTTCGGGCAGGACGTGCTGGCGCGCAGCCAGGCGCTGGTGGAGGAAGCGGAACAGCTCAAACACTGCGGACGACAGCTCAGCGCCGACGACAGCGGGCGCATACGCCTGGGCCTGAGTTCGGGGCCGGGCGCCATGCTGAGTGCGCCGCTCATGGTGCACTTTGCCACGCACTTCCCCAAGTTCCATGTCGATATCGTGCGCGCCAACACCAGCAGCCTGGCACAGATGCTCAGGGACCGCCAGTTGGACGCCCTGGTGGTTGACATCCGTTCGCTGCGCCCCGCGCCCGACCTCAGGGTGTCACAGATCGTCGAGATGGACGGCACCTTCATGTGCCGCCCCGGCCACCCGCTGGCGGACTTGCCCAAGGTGGGTTTCAAGGCGGTGGCGGCCTATCCCGTGGCCTCCACGCCCTTGAGCGACGAGCTGGCCCGCATCCTGGTGGAACGCTATGGCGAGCGGGCGCACCCGGACGTGCTGGTCAAGTTCAGCAGCGACGAAATTTCACACATGGTCCAGGTGACCGAACAGACCGACACCATCCTGCTCGCCATCCGCGCGTGTGCGCCGCATCTGGTGGAGTTGCCGCTGCAGCCACCGCTCAGGGCCCAGGCCCGCTTTGGCCTGGTCACCATCGCCAACAAGGCCGAGGCGCTGTTCCTGCCGGAGATCCGAAGGCTGATGGATGCGGTGATGGGCCAGGCCGCCGATTAAGCCAGCACCAGACGCAAGGACGCCTCAAGCTGCTCGGTGGGCAGGCGGCGAAAACCGCTGCGGGCAAAACGCTGCAGCCGCCCCACCACAAAGGCAGTGAGCACGCCGGCCAGCACGCTGGCATCCTGCGTGGGCGTGTCCGACGCGGGCACCGCCTCACGCAAAGCCTGGCGCAGCGCGGCGTCGAATTTGTCGAACAGCAGGTTCATGCGTTGCTGCAGGCGCTCGTGTTCGAAGACCAGCGCATCGCCCACCATCACCCGCACCATGCCGGGGTTTTTTTCACCGAACTGCAGCAGCATGGTGACCAGCCGGGCCGCACACTCTTGGGGAGGCTGCTCGCGCTGTGTGATCTGCTGCACCAGGCCGAACACGCTGCTCTCGATGAAGTCGATCAGGCCCTCGAACATCTGCGCCTTGCTGGCGAAGTGGCGGTACAGCGCCGCCTCACTGACCTGCAGGCGGGCCGCCAGCGCGGCGGTGGTCACACGCTCGGCCCCCGGCTGCTCCAGCATGGCGGCCAGGGTCTGCAAAATTTGCACCCGGCGCTCGCCGGGCTTGGGGCGTTTGCGCCCACCAGACTCACCGCGCGCTGCGGCCGGTGTGTCGTCGGTGTCGAGGTCGTCGCCGTGCATGGCCAGCCGCCGTCAGTGCGAGCGGATCATGGTGCCAAAAGGCTGGTCACCCAGGATTTCGAGCAGCAGCGCGTGGGGCACGCGACCGTCGATGATGTGCACCGCATTCACGCCGCTCTTGGCAGCGTCCAGCGCACCGGCGATCTTGGGGATCATGCCACCGCTGATGGTGCCGTCCTGGCACAGCTCGTCGATGCGGCGCATGGTCAGCTCGCTCAGCAGCTGGCCTTGTTTGTCCAGCACGCCGGGGATGTTGGTGAGCATCAGCAGCTTCTCGGCCTGCAGGGTGGTGGCCAGCTTGGCGGCCACCACGTCGGCGTTGATGTTGTAGCTCTCGTTGTGTTCGCCAA
>CAYUAH010000135.1:0-9092 GCA_964442375.1 uncultured Hydrogenophaga sp.
CACCGCTGGAGGTGGTGCTGGTCAACGCCCGCAGCGAGGACAAGCCGGACAAGGCACAGGCCATCGCGCAGGCCAACCTCACCGGCGGCGGCGAGGCCGAACGCGGTCGCGCCACCTCGCCCCTGCCGCCCTCCGCCCAGGCCCGCTTGGGCGATCCGGTGGAGGAAGAAAAAAAACGCATTGAGGCGATGAAGGAACAGCAGAACCGCATGCTGGCCCAGATTCGCAAGCAGCTGGCCAGCTACCGTGTCAACGAAACGCCCGAAACCCAACGCACCCAGGACGAACAGGAGCGCGAGGAGCGCCGCCTGGCGCTGGTGAAGGTGCTGGCCGAGATCGAGCGCCGCATCAACGAAGAAAACGCGCGGCCCAAGAAGCGCTACATCAGCCCGGCCACGCGCGAGGCGATGTACGCGGTGTACTACGACGAGCTGCGTCGCAGGATAGAAGACCGTGGCACGACCCAGTTCCCCGAAGCGGGTGGGCGCAAGCTCTACGGCGCGCTGACCATGGTGATCACGGTCAACTTTGACGGCCGCGTGCTGGCCACGGAGGTGGTGGAGAGCTCGCGTCAGAAGGCGCTCGACGCGCGCGCCCAGGCCATCGTCAAGAGCCTGTCCTTCGGCAACTTCAGCGCCGCCATGCGCCAGCGCGCCGACCAGATTGTGGTGGTGTCGCGCTTTCGCTTCACGCGCGACGAAACGCTGCAAACCCAACACATGAGCAACTGATCGCCATGGACCGTTATGCCATCGTCGGCCACCCTGTGGCCCACAGCAAATCCCCCGACATCCACCAGCGCTTTGCCGAACTGACCGGCCAGCCGCTGGTGTACGAACGGCTCGAACTGCCATTGGGCGGCTTTTTGAGCGGCATCGAAATGGCCCGCGCGAATGGCCTGCGCGGCGGCAACGTCACCGTGCCCTTCAAGCTCGACGCCTACCAGTGGGTGCAGCACCACAGTGCGCGCGCACGCCTGGCCGAGGCCTGCAACACCTTCTGGTTCGAAGCCGATGGTGTGCATGGCGACAACACCGACGGCATCGGCCTGGTGCGCGACATCACCCACAACGCCGGCGTGCCCCTGCGTGGCGCCCGCGTGCTGCTGGTGGGCGCAGGCGGTGCAGGCGCCGGCGCTTTAGGCCCCCTGCTGGCCGAGCGCCCGGCCGAACTGGTGCTGACCAACCGCACGGTGGCCCGCGCCCAGGCGCTGGCGCAACGCCATGCCGACTGGGCGGCCCAACACGGCGTCAAGCTCACCGCTGCGGGTCTGTACGACGCGTGCGGCAGCTTTGACGTGGTGATCAACGCCACCGCCACCAGCCTGCAAGGCGCCGAACCGCCGCTGCCCGCCAGCGCCCTGCGGCCTGGCACCCTGGTGGTGGACATGATGTACGGCCCCAAGGCCGAGCCGTTCGCCGCCTGGGCGCGTTCGCACGGCGCCACCGTGCGCGATGGCTTGGGCATGCTGGTGGAACAGGCGGCCGAGGCCTTTCAGTGCTGGCGCGGGGTGTTGCCACCCGGCGCCCAGGTGCTGCAGGAGCGGCGCGCTGAAATGGCAGGCCAGGGCTGACGGTGCGCGCCTTCGGACGCTGGCTGCTCTGGCTTGCGGCGGCCACGCTGGCCCTGCAGCTGTTCTTCATCGGCCGCATCGCACTGATGGCGGTGGTCGATCCGCAGAGCACCGCCTTCATGCGCTCCGAAGCCTGGCGCCTGGCGGTGGCGCAACAGGGCGTGCCGCGCTGGCGCCAGCAGTGGGTGCCCTACGAGGACATCTCGCCCCAGCTCAAGCGCGCGGTGATGGCCGCCGAAGACGCCGACTTCACCAACCACAAGGGTGTCGATTGGGAAGCGATTGAAACCGCCTGGGAGAAAAACGCCCAGCGCGCCGAGCTGGCCGAAAAGCGCGCGGCCCGCGCCAAAGACCCGAGCAAGGTCAAACCGCCCAAGGTGGTGGGCGGCTCCACCATCACGCAACAGTTGGCCAAGAACCTGCTGCTGTCGGGCGAGCGCAGCTTCCTGCGCAAGGGCCAGGAGTTTGTGCTGACGCTGGCACTGGAGCTGCTGCTGGACAAGCGCCGCATCCTGGAGATCTACCTCAACAGCGTGGAATGGGGCGAAGGCGTGTTTGGCGCCGAGGCGGCCGCGCAACGCTACTTCCGCAAGACCGCGCAATCGCTGAGCAGCAGCGAGGCCGCGCGCCTGGCCGTGATGCTGCCCAGCCCCAAGTTTTTTGAAACCCGCCCCGGCTCGCCCTACCTGGCCGGTCGTGCGGCCACCATCGGCGCGCGCATGGGCGCGGTGCAGGCGCCGTGAAGGCCCACCCATGATGGCCCGCATCTTCGGCTGGCTGCTGCTGGGCTTCATTCGCCTGCTCACTGGCGCGCAAGCGCGCTGGCACGGTTGCCCGCCCAAGGCCGAACAGCGCATCTACTTCGCCAACCACCAGAGCCACGCCGATCTGGTGCTGATCTGGGCCGCGCTGCCCAAGGAGCTGCGCGGCATCACCCGTCCCATCGCGGCCAAGGACTACTGGACCACCAGCTCCCTAAAGCGCTGGATCACCACCGAGGTGTTCAACGCCATTTATGTGGACCGGCAGAAACAGGTGGGACCGGACGGCGAGGTGGCCGATCCGCTGGAGCCGCTGATCGATGCGCTGGCCAAGGGCGACTCCATCATCCTGTTCCCCGAAGGCACGCGCGGCCACCAGGAAGACCCGCAAGCGTTCAAGTCGGGCCTGTACAACCTGGCCCAACGTTTCCCCGACGTGGTGCTGGTGCCGAGCTGGATACACAACGTGCAGCGCGTCATGCCCAAGGGCGAGGTGGTGCCAGTGCCCGTGCTGTGTTCGGTGACCTTTGGCGCGCCCATCCGGGTGGAGCCCGGCGAGGACCGCGCGGCCTTTCTGGTGCGGGCACGCGAAGCCGTGATGGCACTGCGGGACATCTGACATGACCGGCTATCTGCGCAGCCTCAGCCTCAACCAGCAAATCGGCCTGCTGTTCGTGCTGCTCTTCGGCCTGCTGGCCCTGGCCAGCGTGGCCATGTTGCTGCTCTCGCTGAACGAGCGCCGACAACACGATCCGCTGGACGAATCGATCCAGCAACGCCGGCGCGACAACCGCAACCTGTTGCGTGTGTCCTGGATCATGGCCACCGTGTTCTGGGTGGGATGGGCGGCCGGCGACGGGGTGGCCACCGTGCTGTTCGGCCTGCTGTCCTTCTTTGCGCTGCGCGAGTTCATCAGCCTCTCGCCCACCCGCCGCAGCGACCACCGCAGCCTGGTGCTGGCCTTCTTCGTGGTGCTGCCTCTGCAGTACCTGCTGGTCTGGCGCGGGCACTACAACCTGTTCACCGTGTTCATCCCGGTGTACGTGTTCCTGGCGCTGCCCGTGGCCAGCGCCCTGGGCAACGACCCACAGCGCTTTCTCGAGCGCAACGCCAAGCTGCAGTGGGGCATCATGGTCTGTGTGTACGGCATGAGCCACGTGCCCGCGCTGATGGTGCTCAACTTCCCGCGCTTCACTGGCCGCAATGCCTTTCTGGTGTTTTTTCTGGTGCTGGTGGTGCAGACCTGCATGCTGGTGCAGCACCTGGTGGCGCGGCGCCTCCAACAGCCGGTGGCACCCGACATCAGCGCCAGCTTCCACTGGCGCAGCTGGGGCGCGGGCCTGGCCGCCGGTGGCCTGCTGGGCGCGCTGCTGGCCGGCTTCACGCCCTTTGTGCCGGGACAGGCGCTGGGCATGGCCCTCATTGCCTGCGCGGCCGGCTCGCTGGGCCACCTGGTGATGAAGGCCATCAAACGCGACCGCGGCGTGACCCACTGGGGTGGGGGACGCTCGGTCACCGGTGCCAGCGGGTTGCTCGACCGCGTGGACGCCCTGTGCTTTGCCGCACCGGTGTTCTTCCATTCGGTGCGCTGGTACTTCAAGCTATGAGAATCCTCGGCATCGACCCCGGCCTGACCTGCACCGGTTTTGGCGTCATCGACACCGAAGGGGCCGCCCTGCACTACGTGGCCAGCGGCACCATACGCACCAGCCCCGGCGACGGCGTGCTGTTGCCACACCGGCTGAAAATCCTGTTCGACGGCATCGGCGAGGTGGTGCAGCGCTACCAGCCCGAGGTGGCGGTGTGCGAAATCGTGTTCGTCAACGTCAACCCGCAGGCCACGCTGATGCTGGGCCAGGCACGCGGTTGCTGCCTCACCGCCCTGGTGGCCAAGGGCCTGGACGTGCGCGAGTACACCGCCCTGCAACTCAAGAAGGCCGTCACCGGCCACGGCAAGGCCGCCAAGGAACAGGTGCAGGAAATGGTCAAACGCCTGCTGCAACTGCCCGGCCTGCCGGGCAAGGACGCGGCCGACGCCCTGGGCCTGTGCATCACCCACGCCCAGGTGGGGCGCAGCATGGACGCCATCAACAAGGTGGCCAGCCTGCAGGCGCGCACCACGGCGGCTTACAAGGGTGGGCGGAGTTATTGAGGGGTGCCTGGGACGGTGGCCGTTGTGCTGCCAGACCTTGGGCCACGCGCCTCCTTGTCACTGCGGTGTCATGCGCGCTGAGGACACTGGCTCTTTCACCTGACGCGATGACACCGTGCTCCTGCGGCGCCCACTCATTCTGTTCTGCGTGCTGGCACTGCTCAGTGCCTGTTCGCCCAGCCATTTCCTGATCAACCGGGTGGCCGACGAACTCGCCTCCCAGGGGCAGACACCGGAGGACGACCTGGTGCTGGCGCGCGAGGCCAGCGCGTTCTACCTCAAACTGTCGGAATCCTTGCTGCGCCAGACCCCTGCGCACGTGGCCTTGGGCACGGCGGTGGCGGGTGGTTTCACCCAGTACGCCTACGCGTTTGTCGCCTTCGAGGCCGAACGCGTCGAATCGCAGAACGCCAGCGCGGCCTTGCGACTGCGCCAGCGTGCGGCCCGGTTGTACCGGCGGGCCCACCAACATGCCATGGCTGTGCTGGAGCAGCGCCATCCCGGCCTCCAGGCCGCCTTGGCCCAGGCCACCACCTCCCTGCCCGGTCTGGCCGACGATGAGGTGGCCCTGGCCTACTGGGCGGCCGCGTCGTGGGGCGCCCACATCGCCCTGTCCAAGGACCAGCCCGATGTGGTGGCCGACCTACCCCTGGCCATGCGCCTGGCTCGCTGGGCCTGGCAACACGCACCGGGCCACGGTGAAGGTGCCCTGGCAGCCCTGGTCGCCACGTTTGAAGCCACGCGCCCAGGCGGCAGCCGCACAGAGGCGCAGCGCCTGTTCGATCAGGCCGAGCAGGCCGGCGCTGGCCGCAACGCCAGCATCTATGTGTCCCGGGCCGAGGCCTTGGGCGAGACAGACCGCCGCACCTACGAACACCTGCTGCTGCAGGCCCTGCGGATTGCAGCACAGCGCCAGGACATCGCCCATCAACTGGTGCGCGAGCGTGCCCAGTGGTTGCTGGACACCGCAGACGACCGTTTTTGAAACCACCGCTTTCTGGCATGCACAACAAGATTTTCAAGGCAGGCACCGGCGTACAGCGCCGCGCCAACCTCGTGGCCCTGGCCCTGGCCCTGTGCCTGCCCGCGCTGACCAGCGCACAAGCCTTGCCCCTGCGCATCGGCACGGTCGTGCCCCGCAACTCGCTCTACCACCAGCAACTCCTGGAGCTGGGCGAGACCTGGCGCGCGGCACAGGGTGGCAACGCCAGGTTTGTGGTGTTCACCGATGCCAGCCAGGGCGGCGAAGCGGAACTGGCCCGGCGCATGCGCATCGGCCAGCTGCAGGGTGCCCTGATGTCGGTGGTGGGCCTGCGCGAACTCGAACCCAGCATCGCCGCGCTGCAAAACCTGCCACTGCTGTTCCGCAGCTGGGATGAGGTGGATCACGTGCGCGAAAAAATGCGCCCCGCCATGGAGAAGCGTTTTCTCGATCGCGGTTTTGTGGTGCTGGGTTGGGGCGACGCCGGCTGGGTGCGCTTTTTCTCAAAAGACCCGGCCCTGCGCCCCGATGACTACAAGCGCATGAAGTTCTTCGCCTGGGGGTCCGAGCCGGAGCAGCAGGCGATCATGAAAAGCCTGGGCTACACGCCGGTACCGCTGGAAACCGCCGACGTGCTGCCGGCCATACAGACCGGCATGATCCAGGTGGTGCCGTCCACGCCCTACTTTGCCTTGGCCAGTCAGATCTATGGCACAGCCTCCCACATGCTCGACATCAATTGGGCGCCCATCGTTGGCGCCCTGGTGGTCACCAAGAAGGCCTGGGACGACATGTCGCCCGCAGCACAGCAAGCCCTGCAGATGGCGGGCGAAAAAGCCGGCATCAAGATGCGCGCGCAGGCCCGCCAGGAGGTGGACGACGCCGTGCTGGCCATGCAGAAGCGGGGATTGAAAGTCAACAAGCCCAGTCCGGAACAGATGCGCGAATGGAACGAACTCGCCGAGCAGCTCTACCCGCGCATACGCGGCACCATGGTGCCGGCCGACACCTTTGACGAAGTGTTCATGCACCTGAAAGCCTACCGCGCCACGCGGGTCAAGTGACGATGACGCTCAGCCCACAGGCCGCCCTGGCCCGCCCGCTTTCCGTGCTGAAGGCCATGGACGTTTTGCCTGCCGTGCTGGCCCTGGTGCTGATGATGGGCTTGCCTCTGATCGAGTTGGCGCTGCGGCCCTTGCTGGGGCGCGGCGTCGAAAACGCCTCGGTGCTGGTGCAGCACATGGGGCTGGTGCTCGCCATGTTCGGCGCGCTGTCGGCCGCACGCCACGGCCATCTGGCCAAGCTCGGCAACGGCCTGCAAGCCCTGGCCGGCACCGCCGGGCAGGAACGGGCCCGGGCACTCACCCAAGGCGGCTCGGCGCTGCTGTGTGGCGTGCTGGCCTATGCCGGGTGGCAGCTGGTCCAGGCCGAGCAACAAGGCGGCCAGGTGCTGGCCTATGGCATGCCCACCTGGTGGGTGCAGCTGAGCCTGCCGCTGGGTTTTGCCTTGCTGGGCATGCAACTGGGTGCTGGCGCCACACGGCGTTGGCCCATGCAGGTGCTGCCCGCCATCCTCCTGCCACTGGCCGGCGCCTGGGCTGCGGCCCGCTGGGAGGGCCTGCTGCTGCCGCTGTCCCCCACCTGGCCTCTGCTGCTGCTCCTGCTGCTGGCGGGTGCGCCCGTGTTCGTGGTGCTGGGCGGGCTGGCGCTGGCGTTGTTCTGGAGCGAAGGGCTGCCCCTGGCCTCCATCGCCCTGTCGCACTACCAGATCACCGTCAACCCGTCCCTGCCCGCCCTGCCCTTGTTCACCCTCTCGGGCTTGGTTTTCGCTCACACCGGCGCGGCCAATCGGCTGGGCGATCTGTTCGTGGCCTTGTTCGGTGGCGGCCAGCGCGGCACGGTGTTTGCCGCCGCGGTGCTGTGTTCGGCCTTCACCGCCTTCACCGGCGGCAGCGGCGTCACCATACTGGCCCTCGGCGGTCTGCTGCTGCCCCTGCTGCGTCAGACTGGCTATCCCGAGCAACGGGGCATTGGCATGGTGACCAGCGCCAGCGCGCTGGGCGTGCTGCTGGCTCCGTCGGTGCCGCTGATCATGTACGCGGTGGTCGCGCGCGTGCCCATTGAAGCCATGTTCCTGGCGGGGTTGGTGCCTGCCGTGGTCATGGTCATGTGCCTGTTGTTGCTCGGCGGCTTCCTGAACCGAACCCCACCCACCACTGCGGCCAAAGGGCCCGCGGCCCCCCCCTTGGCACGCGTGGCCTGGACCGCGAAATGGGAAATTGCGGCGCCCCTGGTGGCCATCGTCTCGCTCATGGGCGGCCTGGCCACCCCGACGGAAAGCGCAGCACTGACGGCGGCCTACGCCTTGGTCACCCAGGGCTGGGTGCACCGGGAACTGAGCCTCCGGCTGCTGTGGCGCTGCCTCAGCGAATGTGTCCAGGTCATCGGTGGCGTGATGCTCATCCTGGGCATGGCACTGGCCCTGACCAATTTCATGGTGGATGCCGGCATTCCAGACCAGGCGGTGGACTGGGTCCAGTCCGCCATTCCCGACAAACACCTGTTTCTGCTGGTGTTGTGTGTTTTCCTGTTCGTGGCCGCCGCGCTGATGGAGATATTTGCCGCCATCGCGGTGTTGGTTCCCTTGTTGCTGCCGATGGCAATGAGCTACGGCCTCGATCCGCTGCACTTCGGCGTCATTTTTTTGGCGGCGATGGAAGTCGGTTTTCTCTGCCCACCCGCTGGCATGAACATCTACTTCGCATCGGCCATGTTCGGCAAACCGGTCAGCTATGTCGCCCGTTCTGTGCTGCCCGCCATGCTGGCCCTGTTCGTGGGCACCTTGCTGGTGGCCGCCGTGCCGCAGTTGTCAACGGCGCTGCCGGCTGCACTGCTGTCGCGTTGAACCGGCGCGGCCCCTCAAGGCCGCAGCAACCCGAACTCGGCTGCCAGCTTTCGGTGCCGCTCCACTTCGCTGTGAATCAAGCGCTCCAGCTCAGGGCCAGTGACCGACGCGGACTCCATGCCTGCAGCGGCCAGCTCGCGGGCCACCGAGGGGTGGGCCATGGCTCGGGTCAGGGCTTCGCTCCATTCGCGGTGCTCGCGCTCCGGCACACGTGGGCCCATGTAGAGCCCGCGCACGATGGGCCAGCGCACATCAAAGCCTTGTTCGCGCGCGGTGGGCACGCCGGCCCAGCGCCCGCCCAGGCGGTGTTCCGACAAGGTGGCCAGCACGCGTATGGGGGCGCCCTGGTCGAGTTGTCGGCCCACTTCGGCGGCGTCGCCCGCCAGCACCTGCACGTGGCGACCGGTCAGGGCGCTGAGGGCCTCGCCACCGCCCTCGAAGGCCACGAAGCGCATCTCCTTGTGGCTCACGCCCGCCGCGCGCGCGAGCAAGGCGGTTTTCATCCAGTCCTGGCTGCCGATGGAGCCACCGGCACCAAACACCACGGTGCCGGGCTGGGCGCGCAAGGCGTCGAGCAACTGGCCCAGGGTTTTGTAAGGCGAGTCGCGCCGCACCGCCACGACACCGTGGTCCATGCCCAACACGGCGAGCCAGCGCACATCGGCCGGCCCGTGCGGACCAAAGCGGCCCTGGGCCAGGTTGAGCAGGGAGCCCGACGA
>CAYUAH010000136.1:0-9027 GCA_964442375.1 uncultured Hydrogenophaga sp.
TGATGGTCTGGTAGTCGGAGTGGCCGAAGGGGGTGTACTCCTCCATGATGTCGGCATCGGCCACGCCCTTGCTCTTGAGGAAGGCGCGCAGGATCTTGTTGGTGGTGCGCGGGTAGACGTAGTCGGTGCCCAGCAGCACCCAGCGCTTGGCCGAGCCGCCGTCCTTGCTCATCAGGTACTCCACGGCGGGAATGGCCTGCTGGTTGGGCGCGGCACCGGTGTAGAACACGTTCTTGCTCAGTTCCTCACCCTCGTACTGCACGGGGTAGAACAGCAGCGAGTTCTTTTCCTCGAACACCGGCAACACCGACTTGCGCGACACCGAGGTCCAGCAGCCGAACACGGCGGCCACCTTGTCCTGGTCGATCAGCTGCTTGGCCTTTTCGGCAAACAGCGGCCAGTTGGAGGCCGGGTCCACCACCACGGGTTCGAGCTTCTTGCCCAGCACGCCGCCCTTGGCGTTGATCTCGTCGATGGCCATCAGGGCCACGTCCTTGAGCACGGTTTCCGAAATGGCCATGGTGCCGGACAGCGAGTGCAGCACGCCGACCCTGATGGTCTCCTGCGCGTGGGCCGACAGGCCAAAAGCGCCCAGGGCGGTGGCGACCGTCAGGGCTTTGAGAGTGAATCGACGTTGCAGCATGGGGTTTCTCCAGAGGTTCCAGATAACACAAAGGTGGGCTTGTGTCCCCTTGCCCCGGCCCTCACAACAGGCCGTTTCAAAGGGGATGACTGGATGCTAGGGAGAACCCTGGGTGGCGTATGTACGCCGGGTGGCGTATGCCGGGCATAGAAGCCGGCATCCGGCTTGGAACCTCGGATTTATCCGTGCAAATCTGGAGTCCGGCTCCAGAATTGCGAGGACGCGATCACCATGCTGTCACGAGCCAACGTGGTCAGTTGGTACGCGCAGCGCCCAAGTGGAGGTTTGCGGCTTTCAGAACAGCCAACAAGGTTTTGATGGTCGGATTGCCACGCGGCGACAGTGCACGATAAAGGCTTTCACGCGGAAGCCCAGCACGCTCCGCCACCGCACTCATGCCCTGTGCTTCCGCAATTTGGCGCAGTGCGGCCAGCAGAACCGCTTGCCCGCCCGGTTCACCGGTTTCATCCAAAGCAGCTGCCAAGTATTCGTTGGCAAACTCCGGGTCATTGCGCAGCATCTCAATCACTGCGTCGTCATGAGGCCGGCTATGGTTTGTGGTCATTTCCTGTCCTTCGTTTTTGCCAGTCGTTCCAGCGGCCGATCGCTGCATCAATGTCTGCCTGTTGTCTTCGTTTGTCACCACCTGCGAGCAGCAGAATCAGTCGCTTACCGGCCACGGCGTAATACACGCGGTACCCAGGCCCCCAGTCAACACGAAGCTCCCACACGCCGTCACCCACTGGTTTGCAATCACCAAAGTTGCCACCTGCCAAGCGCCCCACTCTGACCAAGACCCTGGCCCGCGCCTGCCTGTCCGCGAGCCCCTGCAACCAGATGGCGTAGGGTCTTCACCGTTTGGCTGCAGGTAGTCTCGGAGTTGGTACATTCTTGTGAATTATAAGTTACAGACACCAACCCCTGCCTTCCGACCTGCTACACCAGCACTGGTGTTCGCCTGCGCCAGGGCTCTCAAATCGGTGGGACGATTCAGTGGACTCGGCCTACGACCTCAGGCCAGCTCAAACACCCGTATGCACACCGCCGCGCGCGCCGGGCGCAGGCTGTGCAAAGTGCCCACGAACACGCGGCGGTTGAGCCAGGCGTGGGGGCCGGCGGGCGCGGTGAGCTGCAGCACGCTGCGGGCATAGCGCTCGGGGGTCACGGTATCGTCTATCAGCACGCGGTTGCGCACGGTGATGACGGCGCCGTCGTCGGTGAGCATCTCGTACAGGGCGTCGAGCTCCTTGATGCCGTCGGGGCGCAGCAGCTGGCGGTCGGCCCCGCCCGGCAGCACCGTGCCGCGCAAGCGCGGCCCTTCGAAGCGGCCGCCCAGGATGGGCACGATGAAGCGCTCGCCCAGCGGGCCCTGTCCCAGGCTCTGGCGCTCGCCAATGTCCACCTGCGCCTCGTAGGCGAAGCGGGCCTCAGGGGTGGGTGATGGCGGCGGCATGGCGCTCCAGAAAATCCAGCACGGTGGCGTTGAAGAAGGCGGGGTTGTCGCGCGAGGTGCCGTGGCCGGCATCGGGCACGGTCGCCTGCTCGGCCTGCGGCATGGCGGCACACACGTTGCGAAAAATCTCGGCATGTATGGGCGGTGTGTGCTGGCCGGCCAGCAGCAGCACCGGCATGGCCAGCGCGGCCAGTTGCTCGGGCGCCAGCCAGGGGAATTCGTCGCTGGACAGGGCCAGTGTCTTCATGGCCACGATGTTCTGCAGGCGCCGCGCCATGCCCTCAGGCGTGAGTGTGACCACGCCCTGGCCATTGATGCCGCCGGTCATGATGCGCGCGGCCGTTTCGTCGTCGCCACGCCGGAAGGCGGCGTTGGCGGGCTCGATGACCTCGCTGCGGAACTGCGCCTCGGCCTCGCGCCCGGCGGCGCTGTGTTGCGCGTACTTCATCATCGGCGGCTCCGACAAGGCCAGCGCCGCGCAGCGCTCGGGATGCCGCACGGCCAGCGCCAAGGCGGCGAAGGAGCCGTAGGAGCTGCCCACCAGAATGGCGCGCTCCCAGCCCAGGTGGTCCAGCAAGCCCAGCAGGTCGTCCGCCTCGTGCAGCGCCGAATGGTCGGGCGAAGGCATGCGGTTGTGGTTGGGGTGGTTGTAGCGGCGGCTGTAGCGCAGGCAGCGGTAGCGGGCAGTGAAGGCCGGCCATTGCGCGTCCCAGGAGCGCCAGTCGCCCATCACGCCGTGGATGAACACCAGCGGCAGGCCCTGGCCGGCCACATCAAAGGCCAGCGCCACGCCGCTGGGCAGTTGCGCCACCTGCAGGCGGGTGCCTGTGCGGGGAGAATCGAGTTCGGTCATGGGTACGGACACTCACACGGGCGTGATGCCCAGCTTCTTGACCAACTGGGTGGTGCGCGTCTTTTCGGCCCGCAACAGGCCGGCCAGTGCCTCGCGGTTGCCGTAACGCGCGGGCGGGTACATGCCCAGGCCTTCGAGCTTGCCCTTGATGGCGGGCTGCTGGCGCGCCTGGGCCCAGAACGTGGCCAGTGCTTCGACCACCGGCGCCGGCGTGGCGGCTGGCGCGAACAGCAGCACCCAGCCCAGGTACTCGAAATCGGGCAGCACCTCGTGCACCGAAGGCACGTCGGGCAGTGCACCCAGGCGCTCGTGCGAGGTGACGGCCAGGGCCTTGAGCTTGCCGGCCTTGACGTGGGGCATGGCCACGTTGGGTGCGGTGAACATGAGCTGGATCTGCCCGGCCAGCAAGTCGTTGACGGCGGGGCCATCGCCTTTGTAGGGCACGTGCGTGAGGTCGGCCCCGGCGCGGGCAGCAAACGATTCGGCACACAGTTGGCCCGAGGATCCGTTGCCGCCGGAGCCGTAGTTGAGCGAACCCGGCTTGCTCTTGGCGAGGGCCACCAGTTCGGCCAGGGTGCTGGCCGGCACGGACGGGTGAACCGCCAGCACAAAGGCGCCCGCGCCCAGCATGGCCACGGGCGTGAATTCCTTGTCGGGGTCGTAGTCGAGCTTGGCGAACAGGTGGGGGGCCACCACCATGGCACCGGGCGCGCCAATCAACAGGGTGTGGCCATCGGCCGCTGCCTTGGCGGCCATGCCTGCGGCGATGGTGCCGCTGGCTCCGGCTTTGTTGTCCACCACGAAAGGCTGGCCCAGCGCGGGCGTGGCGGCGTCGCTGAAGGTGCGGCCCAGGAAGTCGGCCGGACCACCCGGCGCGGCGCCCACCAGCACCCGCACGGGTTTGTGGGGAAAAGCCTGCGCCAGCGCGGCGGACGGGGGCAAGGCGAGGCCGGCGGCCGAGGCGCCCAGCCATTGCAGGGCCTGGCGGCGGTGTAGCGTGCTTGGCATGGTGTTGTCTCCGTTGTGGTTCTGATCAGGGTCCATGCTAGGGTGCTTACCAATAAGCAACCAATAAAATTTATGGCTTAGCAATCAGAAATTCGAATCACATGCCCCTGCCCTCCTCGGTGGTGCTCAACCGGTTCCTGGCCAAGGTGCGGATGCGGCACCTGCAGGCCCTGGTGCGTCTGGCCGAGTTGGGCAACGTCAACCGCGCTGCCCAGGCCATGGGCATGACGCAGCCAGCGGTGACGCTGCTGCTGGCCGACCTGGAGCGGCTGATAGAAAGCCCGCTGTTCGTGCGGCACGCGCGTGGCGTGACGCCCACGCCATTGACCAACGAACTGCTGCCCCTGGTGCGGCAGATGCTGGGCCGGCTGGAGGAAGGCGCGGCGGTGGTGGCTGGCCGGCTCGAACACGGCGCCGGCACGGTGCGCCTGGCCACCACGGCGGCAGGCGCCAATGGCCTGCTGGCACAGGTGCTGCCCGGCTTCACCGCCGCCCACCCGCAGGTGCAGGTGCTCGTGAGCGAGGTGGACATCCTGGCTGTTTCATCGTCCATCGACACCGGATCGGCCGACCTGGTGGTCTGCCGCCAACCCGGGGTGGTGCCGCAGGGCTGGCGCTTCGAACCTTGCCAGAACGACCACTTCGTGGTGGCCTGCGGACTGCGGCACCCGCTGGCACGCCGCAAGCGCCTGGCGCTGGCCGACCTCGGTACCGCCACCTGGCTGCCCAACGCCCTGGGCAGCGCCGCGCGCGAACGTTACGAGCAACTGCTGCGGCAACAAGGCTGGGTCGCCCGGACCAGCCCCGTCGTCACCCGCACCCCGGCCCTGACCTGGACGCTGCTGGACAGCCAGGACCTGCTGGCCCTGGTGCCTTACAGCGTGGTGCGACCCTGGGTGGAGCGTGGCCAACTCAAGCTGCTGCCTGTGCCGCTGGACATGCCATTCAGTCCGTTGGGATTGCTGCGGCCCATCGACGGGCTGGGGCCGGCGGGCGAGCGCTTGGTGGCGCATGTGCTCGCAACCCGTCCACCCACCAGCAACGTGTCAACAGCATGAGACAGGACAGGCAACAAAAGTGCTTCCATGCCCATTCCTGCGCGACAGACCAACAACATTCCCTTCATAATTGATCGAATCAATGTGAATGAACGTTTCACCCACATCAGAGTGACGAGACAACGCAATAAATGTCAAAAATGACAAGTCCAGCCTCCGTCGTCTGGTTGAGCGCCTGCCACCAGCGGTTGGACCGACTGCTGTTTCTCTTGTCAACATACCTGCTGCCGCTGCTGATGGCAGGCTTGTCCCTACTGGCCCTGCTGGCCTGGCCCAACCACTACCCCAACCTGCAAGGCCAGACCCTGAAGTTCCAGGTGCTGGAAGACCGTACTGGCACCTGGCACCCCAAAGAGGCACTGCAGGCGCTGGCGCAGCCTGGCGTTTCGACCGTTGAACACCGCGACACCCAGCTCTCCACGCATTCGTTCTGGCTGCGCATGGACGTGGTGGAGCACGACAGCGCCGTGCCCCAGGCTATTGAGTTCTCTTCCCGTCACGCGACCGACATGACGTGCTGGGATGCCCGGTCGCTCAGCGAACTGGGCCACGCCGACCGGGGCACCGACGTCGGCTCACTCGCGCTGCTCAAAGCTGGCTTTGCGCTGACCTTGCCCGTGGACCGGGCGGTCGACAGCGTGTTGTGCCGCGCCGCCTTCGTGGGCCCCGCCCGCATGCGTGCGCACCAGTGGGACGTGCCCGCGCTGCAGCGCTCCACCCAACAGTTCCACAACTACGCCGGACTGCTCGACGGCGGCGTGATGATCCTGGCGCTGTTCGTCTTTCTCACCGGCCTGATCAACCGCAACACCACCTACGTGCTGTTTTCCGTCTGGCTGCTGGTGAACCTGCGCATGGCCGCCCTCTCCGCCGGGTGGGACTACCAGTGGCTGGGCCACCTGATGCCCATGGAATGGCTGCAGCCTTCGCGCCTGATCACGGTGGCTGTCTACTACGTCACCACCATCACCCTGTTCCGAACCTTCTTTGAAGACGAACTGAACAAGGTGGGCTACCAACAACTCATGCGCCTGGCGCAGTGGACCTGCCTGCCTTTGCTGGTGTTGTCGGCCACGCTGTCCTACGCCAGCTTCCTGCCGCTGATCTGGGTGTCGACTGCGTTCAACATCATCGTGCTGGTATTCTTCTTGGGACGCATCCTGTGGCTCACCCGCTCGCGCGTGGCCATGTGGTACGCGGCGTCCATCACCATCACCCTGTTTGCCACCCTGTACGAAGTGATCTCAGCTGCGCTGGGCATCAAGGGCCTGATCGAGAGCGTCAACAGCGTAACGGCGGCCCTCTCCTCCAGCCTGATGGCCGCGCTGGCCATCGCGGCGCAGATGAAGCAGGAGCACGAACAGCGGCTGGAGATACAAGCGGAACTGCAGCACACCTACGAGGCCATGCCGATTGGCCTGTTCACGCTCGACATGCAGGGGCGCTTCATGAGTGCCAACCCAGCCTTGCTGCAAATGCTGGGTGAACAGGTGCTGGAGCCTGGCCACAACGACTGGTATCTGCAGTTCCGGCAGGGTGCCTGGACCCACCTGCACCAGCAGTTGCACCAGCAAAAAACGGTGGAGCTGGAGGTGGAGGGGTTGCGCCAGGACGACAACGCCCGCGCACGCCGCTACATGGTGCGCGCCACACTGGCGCGCGACAAAATTGAAGGTTCCCTGCAGGATGTGACCGAAAAATCGCTAGCCACTGAAAACCTGCAGTTCCTGGCCCACAACGACCCCCTGACCAAGGTGCTCAACCGCCGTGGCGTGGAAATGGCGCTGGACGCGGCCCTCGTCGGCGCGCGTGAAGGCCGACCACTGGCATTGGCTTACCTGGACCTGGACCGCTTCAAACTCATCAACGACCTGTTCGGCCACAACGCGGGCGACGAAGTGCTGCAGCAGGTTTGCGCCCGCGTCAACACGCTGCTGTCCGAGCCCATGCGCCTGGGACGCGTGGGTGGCGATGAATTCGTCATCGTCATGCCCGACACCCGTGTCAAGCTGGCCCGGCTGATTTGCCAGGGCGTGGTCGCCACCATTGGCGGCAGTCCCTACCGTGTGGGGGAGCGCGCGTTTCATGTGCGTGGTTCGGTGGGGTTGATCGAAGTCGGTCCAGGCACCTCCATCAAGGACGCGGTGGCCACCGCCGACCGCGCTTGCCGCGAAGCGAAGGCGGGGCATTCCGACGGGCTGGTGGTGTTCGAGAAAAACGCTCGTGCCTTCCTGGACCACGAAGCTGAAATGCGCCTCGTCGAACGCCTGTCGGCGCAGGCCGATCTCAGCGGCCTGTTCGTGGAGATGCAGCCCATCATGTCGCTGCGCAAGCCACGCGCCTCGCTCAACTTCGAGGTGCTGCTGCGCATGCAAGACGAAAACGGCAACCGCATCCCGACCGACCGCCTCATCGCCGCAGGTGAAAACAGCGGACGCATGGGTGTGATCGACCGCTGGGTGCTTGACCACACGCTGCAATGGCTGCAGACCCACCAGGCATCACTGGGTGCAACCCAATTCGTCTGCATGAACCTGAGCGGCGCGTCGCTGAACGACGAGCGCTTCGTGGATGACGTGTTCGAGGCACTGGAACAAAACCTCGACATCGCACGCCACATCTGCCTGGAAATCACCGAAAGCGTGGCGCTGCACGACCTGCAGAACACCCGCCGCTTCATCGACCGGGTGCGCCAGTACGGGGCCAAGGTGGCGCTGGACGACTTTGGCGCTGGCTACACCTCGTTCTCGTACCTGAAAGACTTGCCCGGTGACCTGCTCAAGATTGATGGCAGCTTCATCGTCAACATGAACCAGCATCCGGCCAATATTGCCATCGTCGAGGCCATCGTCAACCTGGCGCAAAACCTGGGCATGAAAACCATTGCGGAATGGGCCGAGGACGCTGAAACGGTACAAACCCTGGCCGAGATCGGGGTGGACTACGTGCAGGGCTTCGTGGTCGCTCGGCCCCAACCGCCGGCGGCCATTCTGGGTGTGCACTCGTCGGCCGACTTCATTCCCGCTGAGGGAGACATGGCCAACGTGCTCGATGCGCTGGAGAAGCTCGGCACCACCCCCGACCTGTTTTTGGGCACCTCGGCCGATCAGGTGCACTGATCGGCCGGCGCCCCTGCCTCATTGGGTCGCGAAGCGGTTGACCCTGCCCATGGTGGGCCACTCGGGGGCTTCCGTGTTGGCCTCCGCCATGCCATAAGGCGGCAACGCGATGTCGTGGTGCAGGGTCTGGAACACGAACTGGTACAGCGGATGGCGCGCATCGGACCAGCGCTGCTCGGCCGTCTCGACCTCAAACGACATGATGCGGTGTGGCAGGTCACCCGCGTGTTTGAGCGGCACAAAACCCTGGCCCGGAAACACATCGCTGAACATCAGGCGCTGGTACTGGCGGTCGATGGGTGCACGCCCCGCAATCACCATGTAGTCCACGCCCACCATGTGGCAATACAGGAAGAAGGACTTGAACAAGGCGGTCTTGACGAGGCGCCCCGCCGCGTCTTGTGTCACGCCCAAGCGCGTCGCTTCGGCCAAAGTGGTGTGACAAAACGGGGCTGGCAACGTGACCGATTGCTCCAGTGTGAGCGGACGGTACCGGTTGGTCTGAATGCGCATGGTGCCCAGCGGGGAGTCGTCCAGCTTGGACTCGGCCAGCAAGACCACCACACCCGGTTCGTGATCCGCCACTTCGGCGCGCAACAGGCTTTGCGCAAACTCCGGCAGGTGGCGAGCGTAGGCCTCGTGGCGGATCTGCACCGCCTTGTCGAGATCTTCCTGGCTGTTCACCAGCTTGATGGTGAAGGGCAGCCACTCTTCTTTGAGTGCGCCGCGCTGCTTGGCAACGGGCGCACGGACCACCTCGCCTGCGCGCGGAGACAGGGGAGAAGGACCCGGGGGGACTGTCGAGAAAGCATTGAGGTTTTCCATGGCACGACCCGTTGATTTGTGAAGAAATGAAAAGTACGAATTCACTTTAAATTTCAGTTCACATTTCT
>CAYUAH010000137.1:0-9009 GCA_964442375.1 uncultured Hydrogenophaga sp.
GCAAGTACGTGCCGCTGTCGGAAACCATCCGTGGTTTCAAGATGATCACCGCCGGCGAGTGCGATCACCTGCCCGAGCAGGCCTTCTACATGGTGGGCACCATCGACGAGGCTTTCGAGAAAGCCAAGAAAGTCGCCTAACCGCGAGGTTCAGCGTCCGGCGTCGGGCGTTGAGCGTGAACAGGTGCCCGACCGCTCAACGCTCAACGCTTAACGCCCAACCCAGGAAATCCCATGAGTACCATCCAAGTCGATGTGGTGAGCGCCGAAGCCTCGATCTTCAGCGGCCAGGCCAAGTTTGTGGCCCTGCCCGGTGAAGCAGGCGAGCTGGGCATTCTGCCCGGCCACGTGCCGCTGATCACCCGCATCAAGCCCGGTGCCGTGCGCATCGAGAAGGCCGATGGCGATGAAGAGTTCGTGTTCGTCGCTGGTGGCATCCTGGAAGTGCAGCCGCACCACATCACGGTGCTGAGCGACACCGCCATCCGTGGCCACGACCTCGACGAAGCCAAGGCCACCGAGGCCCGCAAGTCGGCCGAGGAAGCGCTGAAAAATGCCAAGAGCGACATCGACCTGGCCAAGGCCCAGTCGGAACTCGCCGTCATGGCAGCCCAGATCGCGGCGTTGCGCAAGTACCGCCAGAAGAAGTGAGCGTTTGACGCGCACAAGAAAAAACCGGCCGCGCGCCGGTTTTTTTGTGGCCGCAAGTGTGGCGTTCAGGCGCGCACGATGGCGTTGCTGAGCTGGTTGGGGCCGCGCCCGCGTTCTGCCGGATCGGCGGGCTCGGGAAAATGGGTTTCGAGCAGCGCCGACACTTCGGCCAGGGCCGCGCCCAGGCCTTGCTCGAAGGCGCCGGCTTTGAGCTGCTCGCTCAAGTGCGCCACCACGGCCTGCCAGTGCGTGTGTGGCACGTGATGCGACAGGCCGCGGTCGGCCACCACCTCGATGTGCCGTTCGGCCAGCAGCAGGTAGATCATCACGCCGTTGTTGTGCTCGGTGTCCCACACCCGCAAGCGGCCAAACCAGCTCATCGCCCGTTGGCGTATGGCCTGTTGCAGGCTCAGTGCCCGCCCGAGCCGCCAGAGGTAGCTCAGGGGCAAGGCCGCTTCCACCACCACGCGCACTTCACCGGTATGCCGCGCCTCGCTGAGCGCCACCTGTTGTTCGAGTCGGGCCGCCATGGCATCGGGCACCACCCGCAGCGTGTCGCGCTGGTCGCGCCAGCGGTGTTTGAGCATGAGCAGGAATCGGTTCATGTGGGTTGTTGAATTGTGGCCATCACCAGTCGCCCGAGGCGCCGCCGCCGCCAAAGTCGCCACCGCCGCCGGAGCTGAAACCACCACCGCCGCTGCTCCCACCGCCCCAACTGCCACCACTGCCACCACTGGGGCCGTGCCAGCCGCCACTGCGGCCTCGGCTGTTGCCCGAAGGCAGTGAGGGCAGCAGCTGTAAAAACAGGGTGGCCATCGCCGCCACCATGCCAGCGGCGGCCGCCAGCCACAGGGCCTGGCTCAACCACCAGGCCAGGGCGCCCGCGCCCAGGCCAGCCAACAGGGCGCCCATGGGCGCACCAAACACGCGTCGCAGGGCGGCGGCAGCCATGGGGCCGCCAAAAAAGAGCAGCAACAGCCACTCTTCCAGCCCCAAGCCCAGGCTCCCACTGCCGTCCGCCGTAGGGTCGGGTGCGGGCAATGCCTCGCCTGCGATGACGGCAGACAGGCGGTCGATGCCGGCATGCAGGCCGCCGGCGTAGTCGCCTTTGCGGAAAGCCGGCGTCACCACTTCATCGATGATGCGTTTGGCCAGCAGGTCGGGCAGGGCGCCTTCCAATGTTTTGGCCGGGGCGATGCGCAGGCGACGGTCGTTTTTGGCCACGACAAACAACACCCCATCACCGACGTCGCGGCGTCCGAGTTTCCAGGCGTCACCCAGGCGCTGGGTGTAGTCGGCGATGTCTTCCGGGGCGGTGGTGGGCACGATCACCACCACCACCTGCGTGCCGCGTGCCTGCTCCAGTTGGGCGAGCTTGGCCGTCAATGCGGCTTGGGCGCTGCTGTCCAGGGTGCCGGTCTGGTCGATCACGCGCCCGCTCAGCGGTGGCAGGGGCAACACCCCTTGAGCGCCCGCAAGCACCATGCCGCCCAGCCACAGCAACGCGGCGGCCAGCCAGCGCCACAACGGCCTCATGGCTTGTTGAATTCCACCTTGGGCGGGGTCGAGATGGCGGCCTCGTCGGCCACCGTGAAGCCGGGCTTGACGGTGTAGCCAAACACCATGGCAGTGATGTTGGTGGGAAAACTGCGGGCCAGCACGTTGTATTCCTGCGTGGCCGCGATGAAGCGGTTGCGTGCCACCGTGATGCGGTTCTCCGTGCCTTCGAGCTGCACCCGCAAATCGGCAAAGGCCGCGTTGGCCTTGAGGTTGGGGTATTGCTCGGCCACCACCAGCAGGCGACTCAGGGTGCTGCCCAGGTTGGCCTGCGCCGCCTGGAAGTTTTTCATTGCCTCCGGGTTGTTCACCATCTCAGGCGTCACCTGGATGGACGTGGCCTTGGCGCGCGCCTCGATCACCTTGGTCAGCGTCTCCTGCTCGAAACTGGCTTCGCCCTTGACCGTCGCGACGATGTTGGGGATCAGGTCGGCACGGCGCTGGTACTGGTTGAGCACCTCGGCCCAGGCCGATTTCGCGCTTTCGTCCAGGCGCTGGAAATCGTTGTAGCCGCAGCCCGCCAGGGTGCTGGCCAGCAACAGCGCGCACAGGAAGCGCCACAGCGCCGATATCCGTGTTCCCATTCAAACCTCCACTCAGGCATGTGTTGTTGCGCGACTATACCGCTGCGGGGCGGCGGCACTGCCGGCAAAATAGACCCATGCGCAAACCCAAACTGCCCCCCGGCACACCCGACGACGTCGAACACGCGTTCTACGACGCCTTGCAGCTCGGCGACATCGAGCGCCTGATGGCCTGCTGGGCCGACGAGGAGGACATCGTCTGTGTGCACCCTGGCGGCCCGCGACTGGTGGGCTCGGCGGCCATACGCGCGGCTTTCGAGGCCATGTTCTCAGGTGGCAGCATCCGCGCCTACCCTGAGCAGGTGCTGCGCCTCACGGCCCACGGCTGCAGTGTGCACAACGTGGTGGAACGCGTCGAACTGCTCAGCGACGACGGCCTGCGCCGTGCCTATGTGATGGCCACCAACGTGTACGTGAAAACCGCGCAGGGCTGGCGGCTCGCCACCCACCATGCCAGCCCAGGCCAACTGGATGCGCCGGCCGATGTGGGCAGCGGCCCTGCCGTGCTGCATTGACGCCATGAACGGAGCACACAGCCACACACTGGGCCAGGCGGCATGGCCAGCCACGCGTGTGGAGCCAAGCCCACCCGGCGCCGCACCCTGGTGGTTGCCCGGCGGCCATGTCCAAACCATCTGGGCCGCACTGGTGGCGCGCCGTTTCCACGGCGCTGCGCCCCAGTACCGGCGGGAGCGCTGGACCACCCCCGACGGTGACTTTGTCGATGTCGATCACGCCACGCACACGGTGAACGAGCGGGCGCCGCTGCTGGTGCTGTTCCATGGGCTGGAAGGCTCGTCGCGCAGCCACTACGCCGAGGCCTTTGCCGACGTGGCGCGCGCACATGGGCTGGCCTACGCCGTGCCACACTTTCGTGGTTGTTCGGGCGAGCTCAACCTCGCGCCGCGCGCCTACCACTCGGGCGACCACGCCGAAATCGACTGGATGCTGCGCCGCCTGCGCGCGCAACACCCCGGCCGACCCATGCTGGCCGTGGGCGTGTCCCTCGGCGGCAATGCGCTCATGCGCTGGGCGGCCGAACACGGGCAGGCTGCAGCAGCGGTGGCCGATGCGGTGGCCGCCGTGTGTTCCCCCATCGACCTGGCGGCGGGCGGTCATGCCATCGGGCAAGGCTTCAACCGGCAGGTCTACACCCGCATGTTCCTGCGCTCCATGGTGCCCAAGGCCTTGGCCAAACTCGCCCAGCACCCCGGCCTGTTCGATCGCGACAGGCTGCTGGCGGCACGCGACCTGTACGCCTTCGACAACGTGTTCACCGCACCGCTGCACGGCTTTCGCAACACCGAGGATTACTGGGCCCGCGCCTCGGCCAAAGCGCTGTTGCCGCAGGTGCGGGTGCCGGCCCTGGTGCTCAATGCCCGCAACGACCCTTTTGTGCCCGCCAGCTCGTTGCCCGCCGAACAGGACGTCGGTCCCAGCGTCACGCTGTGGCAGCCGCCGCAGGGGGGGCACGTCGGTTTTCCCGCCGCCTTGCCACCCTGGGGTGTGCCGGGTCATGTGCGCGCCATGCCCGAGGCGGTGACCCAGTGGCTGATGTCGCAGCTTTCAGGAGCGTCCCATGGATGACATGGTCAAGGCGGCCCTCGCCAAGTGGCCCAATGTGCCCGACTGTTACGGCTGGCTGGGCCTGGATGCGCGGGGCCGATGGTTCATGCGCGACGACCGCACCCAGGCCGCCGGTCCCTTTGCCGGCGCGGGCGCCAGCCGCGAGAGCAAAGGCTCGCTGCTGCGGCACGACAAGCTGATCGATTTCATTGGCCGCAACTACGAAGCCGATGCGCAGGGCCAGTGGTTTTTCCAGAACGGCCCACAGCGCGTGTATGTGGAGCTGGAGCACACGCCTTGGGTGTGGCGCGTGGACGATGAGGGCCGCCTGCAATCACACACCGGCCGGCCGGCTGTGCCAGGGGCGGTGTTTGTGGACGAGGCCGGGCATGTGCTGGTCGCCACCGACCTGGGCCCAGGCCTGGTGCACACGCAGGACGTCTGGCGCGCGGCCGACCTGATCGACCAGGGGCGCTGGCCCGCACCAGGCGAGCTGGCCGCTGCCGATCTGGCCACGCGCTTCGGCTTCGTGCCCAGCCCCGCTGCTGCGCGGCAATCGACGTGAAAAAGCCGCTCGATGGAGCGGCTTGTGGGGGACGGAAGACGGGCCTTATTTGGCAGCTTCAGCCGCTGCGGGTGGGTTGGGCACGTCGAACTTGCCGCCAGCCGCATTGGCCAGGTGGACCACGGCGCGGCCGATTTCCACATCGCTGAAATCGCCGCCGCCCTGTGCGCCCATGGCGCCCTTGCCCTTGAGGGCCGAGGTCAGCAGGGCGTCGTAGCCGGTTTTGATGCGCGCGCCCCAGGCGGCCGCATCGCCCAGTTTGGGGGCACCGGCCAGACCGGCGGCGTGGCAGGCGGCGCACTGGGCCTTGTAAACAGCCTCGCCGGCTTGGAGCGGGCGGTTGGCGTCACGCAATTCCACTGCGGCCACCGGCTGGATGCGCTGGGCGATGGCCAGTGCCTGATCGCTGGCACCGGCAGCCGGCTTGGCGGCGGAGGTCACGTAGTACACCAGACCGATGATGATGAACACCGGCAGCACAAAGGAGAAAAACGACGTCCAGAGCAGCTGCTGAGGCGTCTTGATGGGGCCGGTGTGGGAATCGTGCGCGTTGTCGCTCATGGCGTCCTCGGTGGGGCTCAATGGGAATGTGGGGCCGCGTGGCCTGGCGGGCGGATTCACCGCCCATCCCGCGCGAAGGTCGCTTGCAGGGGAGGCGGCTCGGGGCCAGTCGGCGATTATAGCCAAGGGCCCCGCGCCTTTCTGCGCCGGGCACGGCCGCTGCCCGGGCCACAGGCCGTGCTGTGCGAGAATACGGCTGCTTCAAAGCAACGTGCGGCTGTAGCTCAGTGGATAGAGTATTGGCCTCCGAAGCCAAGGGTCGTGGGTTCGATCCCCGCCAGCCGCGCCACCAACACCTAAGCCCTTGATCTTCAAGGGCTTTTGTGTTCTTGGGTCAACTGCTACATCACTTTGCTACAAGGAGCAGGTGATGAACGGGCTTTTTCGACGCGGTGGCGTCTGGTGGGCGCGCTTGGTGGTGCCGCCCCGTCTGAGGGTTGCTGCTGGCCGACGCGAGTTTGTAATGTCCACCGGGACACGCGAGTTGGCCCTCGGGAAGGTGGTCGCCGCGACACTCATCGCGGGCTGGCGTAAGCACCTGCACAGTTTGGATGGAAAACCCGTGGACGACAAGAGTCTGCTGAAACTGGTTGAGGGTGCGCCCGAATTGCTGGCGGGCGGTGCCTTCATTTCGATTGGTGAAGCTGCCGAACTCACTGGGCTCCCGATGGAGGTGTTGATTCGTTCGATCGGATCAGGGCGGCTCGAGCTCTTCTGCCAGCTTGAGCAGGCTGACTGTGAAGGCTTCGTGGTGGATGTGCGAGACCTTGAGTTGGTTGACCCGGAGCAGGGTAGTGCAGGGGGCCACGTAGTTCCTACCGTCCGACCACCGACGAGCACAACCGCAAATTTCAAGGGCCGTACGCTAAGAGTGCCCGATGCCAAGGAGGTGGCGGGCGCAATTGCTGTAGACGGATTGACTTCAATGGTCGATCTCGTTGCCCTGGAAGCCCCGGACCGACCTGGAATGTGGTTTTGTCCGAACGTGACGTTGAGGCGTGATGTCACAGCCCTACAACTTAGGGTGGTGCAGGTTGAGGCGCTCAGGGCAGTAGCAGCGCGGGCAGTCACACCAGAGCGCCTTGAACGGGCGCGCGGCAGCATTGCCAGCACCGTAGCTATCGTTGGGTCTACCGCAACAGGCAAGTGGACCGCCAAGACCTTTTCCGAGGCTGTGGAGAAGTACGCCACCGACACGGACGGCTTGCCAGGAGCGCTCACCGACCATCATGAAATTCGGCAGCGCAAGGCGCAGATGATGGTGTTCATCGAGTTCATGGGCGACCTCAAACTTGGCGAGATTGACGGTGACGTGCTCCGCGCGTACCGCGACGGGCCTCTGCGAACGATTCCAGGGAGAACGAATCACCTTCCCAAGTCCATCAGGCGCCCGTCCATGAAGGAGACTATCGAGGCATTGCGGGCAGATGGCCGAGACTGGCCTTTGCTGAGTGACGAGATGCGTGCTCAGCGAATGCAGCACCTCTGTGGACTGTTCGATTGGCTCGATCGGAAAAAATACTTGGTACCTAACCCCGCCGCTAGCCTGCGGGGTGAAACAGGTATGACCAAGGCCGAGATGAAAGAGCGCAGTCGTCGCGCAGAGGCCCCTGGCCGCGTGCGAGGTGCCGCTGATGAAGAGGATGAAGAAGGCCGTCGCCCATTTTCTGAAGCCGAGTTAGAGGCGATATTCACCCAGCAGGAGTTCCAAACTGGCCACGGACGACATGTAGACTGGTCGAAGGGGGAGTGGTACCCATTCCAGTACTGGCTGCCTCTTCTCGGCCTGCTGGCTGGAGTTCGCATCAGAGAAGGCTCGCAGCTTCACCTGAGTGACGTCCGCATGGTTGACGGCTTTTGGTGCATCGACATCAACGAGAACACGGCAGACAAGTCACTCAAGAACAAGCCATCGAAGCGCATCATTCCAGTGCCACGTCAGTTGATTGACCTTGGCTTCCTTGCCTACTGTGACCAGCTGCGCGGGAAGGGTTATAGGCGTGTTTTTCCAGAACTGACCTGGGCAAAATCACCGGCTAAATATGGCAAAGAGCCAGGTAGGCGAATGACCAACATGCTTGCCGCGCTTGAAATGCCGCGCGACGGCACACTGGTCTTTCACTGCCTTCGGCACAACTGCAACAACGCGCTACTCCGCGCCTCCGTGGGCTCTATGCCGGGCGGTGAGTACCTGCGAAACATCATCGCCCTGCGTATATTGGGGCATGCTGCTGGGGATAGCGTCAACATCAAACATTACTTAGCCATCACAATTTCCGAGATGCAGCAGCTCATGGACGCCAGGATGTTGGCGCTGCCCAAGCTCGCAAGCTTCGATATCGAGTTTGGTTTGGAGTGCGTTGCTGTTGCCATCCATCGAAAAATGGGTTTCCGTCACAATAAGGAAGACATGGGTCCCCTTGGTGTCTTTGCGCCGGGTGCCTCAACGTAGTGGCCCTATAAGCATCCTCACGTGCCACCCAGGAAAAACGGCGCCGAGGGCCACACTCGGACGCCGTTTGGCATAGGGGGTACAAGGTATGCGCCACCCCTCGGACGTTTTGCGCATCCAGTAAGGGTCGCCACGCGGGCGGCGTCCTATGGTTATCAAGCCGTGCAGCCGTATATCAAGTCAACGGTTGCCCCCAGGGCGGGTGCCATCATCTGCGGCTGACACTGACCTCGCCGCCATCTTCGAGGGTCCCTCCTCTGGTGGTTTCGCCGGCAGGACCACCACCACAGCCTCCCCCGAATCGCCCCGGATGCCGACGCCCCCAGTCTTCATGGCCGAGCGGTAGCAATTTGCAGCGAACCGCTCGTTATCGGTCAGCTCATCATGGCCGAGCACCTGGTCCATGTGGGTCACCGTCTCCCTGGCGAGATCGGAATAGAAGATCTTAAGCGCGTCCAGGCTGGTGATCTCCAGCGCGTCGGCGATGATGGGCAGGGTTCGGAGCGTGGGGTACAGCAGCCCGCTGCGCACCAGGTCCAGCGTGGTGCGCCCGGCGTAGCCCAGCTTCACGATCAGCTCTTCGTCGCGGAGTTGCCTGGCCGCTTGCGCCTGCGCGATCAGCAGGCCCAGGGGCTCGGTCATTGGGGTGTCGGTGGTGGTCATCTGCGTCACTCCTGCGTCAGGCGGCCAACACCAGCGCCACGATGGCGTCTTTCTCGAACATCACCGGGGTGATGTCGCGGCCTTGCGATGACTGGCGCAGGCGGTTGATCAGGCGAGCCTCGCCTGGGCTGAGGGCCAGGGGTGACAGGCACTGCTCGATTGCCTTGAGTACAGACGGGTCCATCTCGCGCAGGATGGCGCGCATCACCAGGCCCGGTTCGATGTCCAGCGCGTCAGCGAACGGCTTTGCCTTGTTGATGGGCAAGCGCATGCGGCCCTCCTTGATCAAGGTCACCACCGTACCGCTGGGGTAGCCCATGGCTTCGGCAATGGTGTGATCGGAGGCGCCCAAATCAGCCTGGCGCAGCGCAAGCATCTGGGCGATGGTGGTGGTGGCGGTGATCGACGTGT
>CAYUAH010000138.1:0-8974 GCA_964442375.1 uncultured Hydrogenophaga sp.
CGCGCTTGCGCGCTGAGATCGAGCACCAGAACGACCAGCGTCGAAGCGGGGTCTACCAGCCCCACACGCCAGTCGGCGCACCCACAGCCGCAGCCTCGGCCCGCTACGGGCTTCGCCCTGCGCGGGCCGAGGCCGCATCATCGCCCTGAATCACCAGACCCAACGAAGGGGACATCTCTACTTGGTGGAAAAGGGGACATTTCTACTTTGGGTTGACAGGGACCGCTCGCCGATCAGGCGGGTGACAGCCACCACCAGAGCAGCAGCCCAGCCAGCACGCAGCACAGCCCGAAGAAGCGGATCTGGCCGTCGTGCAGCTTGAGGATTTCGCTGAACATCTGGCGCCAGCGGGCCGGCGCCAGCATGGGCATCAGGCCTTCGAGCACCAGCATCAGGGCCAGCGCCAGCCAGAGCACATCGCTCACGCTGCAGCCGGCAGGCTCACTTGCCGCCGCCCTGCACCGTGCTGCTGCGCATGGACTTGAAGAAGTCGGACGAGGGATCGACCACCATCACGTCGGACTTGCCCGCAAAGCTGGCCTTGTAGGCCTCCAGGCTGCGATAGAACTGGGCAAAGGCGGGGTCACGGCCGAAGGCCTCGGCGTAGGCGCGGGCCGCCTCGGCATCCCCCTGGCCCTTGACCTCCTGCGCCTTGCGGTAGGCCTCGGCCACGATGACCTCGCGCTGACGGTCGGCATCGGCGCGGATTTTTTCGCCCTCGGCAGCGCCGGTGGAACGCAGCTCGTTGGCCACGCGCTTGCGCTCGGCTTCCATGCGGTCGTACACCGACTTGGTGATGGTCTCGGCGTAGTCCACGCGCGTGATGCGCACGTCCACCACGTCCATGCCCCAGGGTTTTTCGGCA
Organism: uncultured Hydrogenophaga sp.; assembly: GCA_964442375.1. Classification (GTDB taxonomy): domain Bacteria; phylum Pseudomonadota; class Gammaproteobacteria; order Burkholderiales; family Burkholderiaceae_C; genus Hydrogenophaga. Next base: position 866 of record CAYUAH010000138.1, read on the forward strand.
CCGCGCACGGCGGCCAGCACCTCGCGCTTGACGTCGGCCATCAGCTCTTCGCGGCGGGTCGAGAGCAGCTCGCTCACGGTGCGTTTGTTGACTTCCTGCTGGAAGGAGTTGCGCACCACGCGGTTGAGCTGCAGGGCGCCGGCGCGCTCGTCCAGGCCGACGTTGCGGATGTAGGCCGACGGGTCGGAAATGCGCCAGCGCACGTACCAGTCGATCACCACCCGCTGCTTCTCGGCGGTGAGCGTGGGCTCGGTGTCGGTGCTCTCCAGCGTCAGCAGACGCTTGTCGATGTAGGACACGTTCTGGAACGGCGGCGGCAGCTTGAAGTTCAGGCCGGGCTCGGTGATCACGGTCTTGATCTGACCAAGGGCAAACACCACGCCGAACTGGCGCTGGTCCACCACAAACAGCATGGAACTGGCCAGCGCAAGCGCCACCAGCAGGGAAGTGAGGATGAAACCGATTCTGTTCATGACAAGGCTTTCAGGTCGTGCGCTGCGGGCAGCGCATCAACGCGTTTCACGGCTGCGCGAACGCTCGGCGTCGCGGCTGCGGCTGTCGCTCAGGTTGGCGGCACCCGCCGGCGAAGGCGTGCTGGCGGTGCCGGTGGCGGCGGGCGCGCTGGCAGCGCCCTGTGCCACCGCCTGCGTGAGCTTGTCCAGCGGCAGGTACAGCAGGTTCGAGCCCTGTTTGCTGTCGATGAGCACCTTGGTCACGTTGCTGTAGACCTCCTGCATGGTGTCCACGTACATGCGTTCACGCGTCACCTGCGGGGCTTTGGCGTATTCGGCCTGGATGGAGCGGAAGCGCTGTGCATCACCTTGCGCCTGCGACACGATGCGTGCCTTGTAGCCCTCGGCTTCTTCCATCAGGCGCGAAGCGGTGCCGCGCGCGCGCGGCACCACGTCGTTGGCGTAGGCCTGGGCTTCGTTTTTGGCGCGCTCGCGCTCCTGGCCGGCCTTGAGCACATCGTCGAACGAGGCCTGCACCTGCTCGGGTGGGCGCACGCCACCTTGTTGCAGGTTGATGCCGACCACCTCGATGCCGACGTTGTAGCGGTCCAGGATGGTCTGCATCAGGGCGCGCACACGCGGCGCGATCTGATCACGCTCTTCGGCCAGCGCGGCGTCCATCCTCATCTTGCCCACCACCTCGCGCACGGCCGTCTCGGCGGCCTTGACCACGGCAGCGTCCGGGTCGCGGCTCTCAAACAGGTACATGCGTGCGTCGCTCAGGCGGTACTGCACCGCGAACTTGATTTCGACGATGTTCTCGTCCTCGGTCAGCATGGCCGACTCGCGCAGGCCGGTGGCACGCACGATGGCGTCCCGACCCACATCGACCGAACGGATCTGCGTCGCAAACACCGTCTCGTGACGCTGGATGGGGTACGGCAGGCGCCAGTTGAAACCGGCACCGACGGTGCTGTGGTACTTGCCGAACTGGGTGATGACCGCGCGCTGGCCTTCCTGCACGATGAAAAAACCAGTGCCCAACCAGACCAGCGCCGCCACGCCCACGATGAGACCGGCGCCGATGCCGGTGCTTTTGGGGTCGGGCTTGAAGGGCGGCATGCCGCCGTTGCGGCCACCACCATTGTTGTTGCCACCACGGCCGCCGCCCAGCAGGCCGCCGAGCTTGCGGTTGAAGTCGCGCCACAGCTCGTCCAGATCGGGCGGGCCCTGGTTGGCTCCCGGCGGTCGCTGGCTGCGCGGCTCTTCGCGCCCCGGCGCAGGCGGCGGCGGGGGTGCTGCGCCCTCGTCCTTGCCATCGTCGCCACGCCCCCAGCGCGGATCGTTGAGGTTGAACATGCCCGCGGCACGCGTCCAGGCGGCCGGCAGTCGAAGTCGCGGGAAATGGAGACTCATGGATGGCAGAGGTTATGAATGGAAAAACACCAACGTTCGCTATTGTGCCGAATCGGGCCATCCGACCAACGCGAAAAGGGATTCAGCGCCATGGATGGCTCAGCTGGACTCACCCGGTGTGGGCTCCTCGGAGGGATCACCGGCATCGGCGAAAGTTTCCGCCGGCCGGTCCTGCGCCACCACATCGGCCAGCGCCTGGCGCAGTTCGGGCAGCCCCTGCCCGGTCAGTGCACTCACAAACACCCGCGTCACGCTCTGGCCCTGGACATCCATGTGGTCGCGCAGCCGCTGCGGCTGGCGCTCGGCGTCGATGGCATCGAGCTTGTTGAACACCAGCAACTGCGGCACCTGGGCGGCACCGATGTCGTGCAGCACACGCATCACTTCCGCGATCTGCTCCGGGTGGCTGGGGTTGGACGCATCGACCACGTGCAGCAACAGGTCCGCATCGGCCGCCTCCTGCAGCGTGGCGGCAAAGGCATCGACCAGGCCATGGGGCAGGTCGCGGATGAAACCCACGGTGTCCGACAGGGACACGCTGCGCCCGGCTTCGCCGAGGTAGAGCTGGCGGGTGGTGGTGTCCAGCGTGGCGAACAACTGGTCGGCCGCGTAGGCACGCGCCTTGACCAGGGCGTTGAACAAGGACGATTTGCCGGCGTTGGTGTAGCCGACCAGCGAGATGTTGAAGGCGTCGCGCCGCTCGCGTTGACGCCGCTGCGTGGCGCGCTGCTTCTTGACCTTCTCCAGCCGCTCTTTGGTGCGCTTGATGGCGTCACCGATCATGCGGCGGTCGAGCTCGATCTGGGTTTCGCCCGGACCACCGCGCATGCCGATGCCACCGCTTTGGCGCTCCAGGTGGCTCCAGCGGCGCACCAGGCGGGTGGAGAGGTATTGCAGGCGGGCCAGCTCCACCTGAAGCTTGCCTTCGTGGCTGCGCGCACGCTGGGCAAAAATTTGCAGGATCAGCAAGGTGCGGTCGTTGACCGCCAGCCCCAGATGGCGCTCGAGGTTGCGTTGCTGGGCCGGGCTCAGCGACTGGTCGAACAAGACCTCGGTCGCACCGGTTCCCAAGGCCAATGCCTTGATTTCGTCGGCCTTGCCGGAACCGATGAACAGGGCCGGGTCGGGCGCACGGCGTTTGCAGGTGACGCGCTCGGCCACGCGGAAACCGGCGGTCTCGGCCAGCAGGCCAAGCTCGTCGAGCCCGTGGTCGAAGTGGGCGTGACCAAAGTCCACACCAACCAGCACCACGGAGGGGCGGTTGGCGGATGAGGTGTCAGGTGAATTCAAATGTGGGGGCGGCGATGACACGCCGCGCGGCGCTCAGGCGCCAGGCGGCGCGGGATCAGGACGACGCGCCATCGGCGGCCTGGGCGGCCGCAAACTGCACCGGGCGACCCGGCACGATGGTGGAAATGGCGTGTTTGTAGACCATCTGGGTCACGGTGTTGCGCAGGAGCACCACGTACTGGTCGAACGATTCGATCTGGCCTTGCAGCTTGATTCCGTTCACCAGGTAGATGGAAACCGGCACGTGCTCGCGACGCAGCTGGTTCAGGAACGGGTCTTGCAAAAGCTGGCCTTTGTTGTTGCTCACGATATGCTCCGTGTTCAAAAAAAGTTAATGAAGTGGCGACCATACCACAGCAGGCAGGGTAAGCCCGGGGTCACGCGTTTCAATCCTGATCTTTGTAGGGATTGTCGGAGGTCTTGAACTCGATACGCATCGGTGTGCCCACGAGGTCAAACGCCTTGCGGAAACGCCCTTCGAGGAAGCGTTTGTAGCTGTCGTTCACGTGCTCCAGCGAATTGCCGTGGATCACGATCACCGGCGGGTTCATGCCGCCTTGGTGGGCGTAACGCATCTTGGGGCGGTACATGCCGCTGCGCTGCGGCTGCTGGAAGGCCACCGCCTCCTGCAGCAGGCGCGTGAGCACGGGCGTGGGCATCTTGCGGTTGGCCGAGGCGTGGGCTTGGGCGATCGATTTCCACAAAGGCCCCAGGCCTTGGCGTTTTTTGGCCGAAATCAGGTGCAGCTGTGCGAACTTGAGGAAGGCCAGCCGTTGTTCGACCGAGCGCTCCACCACCTGTCGCTGATAGGCATCGACCGCGTCCCATTTGTTGATGGCCAGCACCACCGAGCGCCCGCTCTCCAGGATGAAGCCGGCGATGTGGGCGTCCTGGTCGGTCACGCCCTGCTCTGCGTCCAGCAGCAACAGCACGACGTGGGCTTTTTCGATGGCCTGCAGGGTTTTGACGACCGAAAATTTTTCAATGGCCTCGAACACCTTGCCCTTGCGCCGCAAGCCCGCCGTGTCGATCAGCTCGAACTTCTGACCATTGCGCTCAAAGGGCACGGAAATGGCATCGCGTGTGGTACCCGGCATGTCGAAGGCGACCAGGCGCTCCTCGCCCAGCCACGCGTTGATCAGCGTGGACTTGCCCACGTTGGGACGCCCGGCCACGGCCAGGCGGATCACGCTCTTGTCTTCCTCGTCGGCGTCCTCGTCGGGCTCCGGGATGCCCAGCTTGTCCAAGGCCTCTTCCACCATGGAGCGCACGCCCTGGCCGTGGGCGGCCGACACCGGCAGCACCTCGCCCAGACCGAGCTCGAAAAACTCGACCAGCTGCAAGCCCTGCTGCATGCCTTCGGCCTTGTTGGCGATGAGCAGCGTGGGCTTGCCCAGCTTGCGCAGGTAGTTGGCGATGTCGTGGTCCTGCGCACTGACGCCAGCGCGCGCGTCGACCACAAAAATGACCACGTCCGACTCGGCCACGGCCTGCCGGGTCTGTTTGGCCATTTCCTTGTAGATGCCGGACTCGGCCGTGGGCTCGAAGCCGCCGGTGTCGATGACGATGAATTCGCGCCGGCCCAGGTGGCCGTTGCCGTAGTGGCGATCGCGGGTGAGCCCGGCAAAATCGGCCACGATGGCGTCGCGCGACTGGGTCAGCCGGTTGAACAGCGTGGACTTACCGACATTGGGGCGGCCCACCAGGGCCAGTACAGGTTTCAAGACAGACTGCTTTCAGAATAATTTTCAGGCGGCACCAGGTGGTGCCTCACTCAGGTCGCCAGCCAAACACGCCGCCCTTGCGGGTCACGGCCACCATCGTATCGCCGGCCAGCACGGGCGCCGCTGCCAGGCCGGAGCCATCGGTACTCAGGCGGTTGAGCACCGAACCGTCCTGGCGCGACAGCATGTGCACCAGACCGGTCGAATCGCCAAACACCACCGAGCGGCCCACCACCACAGGCGCCGTCAGGCCCCGGTGCAAGAAACGGTCGCTGTTCCAGGCCGGTTCGCCGCTGGCACGCTGCCAGGCCTGCACGCGGCCAGTGGCTTCGGTGCCAAACAAGAGGCTGTCGTCGCCGGCCACACCCACCGACCCAGCGGCCACGCGGCTCCAGGCCGTGGTGCCACGCGCGGTGTCCACACAGCCCACGGCGGCCTGAAAGGCGCGCACGCAGAGCTGGTTGCCTTGCCGGCTTGCGCCAGCCACCAGCTCGACCAGGCGTTCGATTTCGTTGGTGCCACGCGGGGAAGCGATCACGCTGTCCCAGCGCAAGGCGCCGGAGTTGGGATCGAAACCCGCAAGCCGCCCTTGCTGACCGGCCACCAGCGTGTCACCCAGGGCCATCAGCAAGCCGGCCTGGCGCAAGGACAGCGCGTCGCCGGGTCGGTTCTGTTGCCACAGGCGGGCGCCGTTGGCGGCGTCAAAGGCACGCAGGCTGCGGTCGGCGCCCAGCACGAACACCCGCCGCCCTGCCACCAGCGGCGGCGTGAACACCCCCACCCCCAGGCGCGCGCGCCAGGTCACACGGCCAGCCTCCATCGCCACCAGTTCGTTGGCCACGGTGACCACCGCCACGGTGTTGCCATCGCTGCCCACACCGGCAGACAGCGGTCCACCGGCCTGCGCCCGCCACAGCTCGCGGCCGGCGGCGGCGTCCAGCGCGAGCACGGTGCCATCGGTGCTGCCCACCCACACCTGGCTGCCGAGCACGGCCGGCGTCAGGGGGGCGGCGCTGGCACTGGTCGAGAGCGACCAGGCCTGCCGGACACCGAGCAAGGCGTTGACAGGTGCCAGCGGTGCCGGCTCCGGTTTCTTGCTGCCCGAACTGCCACAAGCGGTCAGCACCGCCAGCAGGCAGGTGCCTGCCACCAGGCGCCAGGCGCGACCAGCCCCTCGGGGCAACACAACAAAGGTCACGGTGTCTTCTCCTTGGTCGCGGCGTCATCGCCCACCACCACGCCCAGCGCGGCCAGCTTGGCCTCGATCAGGCGGCGGTAGCCGGCCTCGGCCACCATGTCGCGGTAGGCGCTCTGGTACGCCGCCTTGGCCGCATCGCGCTGGCCCTGGGCCAACAGGATGTCGCCCCGGCGGTCGGCGGCCAGGGGCGCCATGGCCGGCGGCATCTTGGCGTCCAGCATTTTCAAGGCCTCGTCATAGGCCTGCTTGTCCATCAGCAGACCGGCCAGGCGCACGCGCGCGATGGCCTGGTAGGCATCGTCGCTGCTCTTGTCCACCACCCACTGCAGGGCGGCACGGGCTTCATCGGGTTTCTGGGCGTCGTGCAGGGTGCGCGCTGCCAACAAGCCGCCTTGCGCCGCCTGCAGGGTGCGGGCGTGCTGGGCCTGCAGGTCGGTGACCACGCGCAACACACGCTCGGCGTCGCGCGCCTGGGCCGCGCGCTCCAGCTCGTCGTACAGCGCGGCGGCCTGCACGGCGCTGCGGTTCTGCCAGTACTGCCAGCCGTTCCAGGCGGCAAAGCCGCCCAGCGCCAGCACCAGGGTGAGCGTGACCAGGTTGCCGTACTTCGCCCAGAAGTGCTTGAGCTGGTCGAGTTGTTCCTGTTCTTCGAGATCGAGATGCGTGGCCATGGGTGGGATCAAAAATTGTCGGTCGATTGTAGGGGGCGGCCCGTGTCGCGATCAGCGAAGGCTGGCTGCCCATTGCGCGGTGTCTGCCAGCGCTTCGGTGCGCTGAGCCGCCACCTGGCCCTCCACCGCGCGCAGCGGCTTCACCGACACCTGGCCCTGGGCCACTTCGTCGGGGCCAAAAATCAGCGCGAAGCGCGCGCCACTGGCGTCGGCCTTCTTGAACTGGGACTTCATGCTGCCCATGCCTTCCGCGCCGGCCGTGTGCATGAGCACCGCCACACCAGCGCGGCGCAGCACACGCAGCACCGGCAGCACCTGGGGCAAAACGGCCGCGTCGGGCACGATGGCGTAGGCATCCGCCACCGGTGCGGCGGGCAGGCGGTTTTGCGACTTGAGCAGCTCCAGAATGCGTTCCACACCCAGGGCCCAGCCCACGGCGGGCGACGGCTTGCCACCGATCTGCTCGAACAGGCCGTCGTAGCGGCCGCCAGCGCACACCGTGCCCTGCGCGCCGAGTTCGGTGGTGACGAACTCGAACACGCTGAGGTTGTAGTAGTCCATGCCGCGCACCAGGCGCGGGTTGATGCGGTAGGCGATGCCCTGGGCATCGAGCAGCGCGCGCCAGGTGTCGAAGTGCCTGAGCGATTCGGCACCCAGGAAGTCCATCAGCTTGGGCGCGGCTTCCACCAGCGCCTGCATGGCGGGGTTCTTGGTGTCGAGGATGCGCAGCGGGTTGCTGTAGAGGCGGCGCTGGGCGTCGGCGTCGAGCTGGTCCTTGTGCGCTTCAAAGTGCTGGATCAGCGCCTCGCGGTGCGCCTTGCGTTCGGCCGGCTGGCCCAGGCTGTTGATCTCCAGCGTGATGCCGCTCAGGCCCAGCTCGTCCCACAGGTCGCACGCCAGCAGAATCAGCTCCACGTCCACGTCCGGTCCGACAAAACCCAGGGCCTCGGCGCCCACCTGGTGGAACTGGCGGTAGCGGCCACGCTGCGGGCGCTCGTGGCGGAACATGGGCCCCATGTAGTACAGGCGCTTGCCGCCGTCGTACAGCATGTTGTGCTCGATGGCCGCGCGCACCACACCGGCCGTGCCTTCGGGGCGCAGGGTCAAATGCTCGCCGTTGAGCTTGTCCTCGAAGGCGTACATCTCCTTTTCGACGATGTCCGTCACCTCGCCCAGACCACGCACGAACAAGGCCGTGGGCTCGACGATGGGCGCGCGGAAATTGCGGTAGCCGTAGCGCGCCATGAGCTGGCGGATTTTGTCTTCCAGCCACTCCCAGTGCGCCGATTCCGGCGCAGCGATGTCGTTCATGCCTTTGACGGCACTGAGTTTTTCTGCCATGTGCAAGCTCAGGCGCC
>CAYUAH010000139.1:0-8923 GCA_964442375.1 uncultured Hydrogenophaga sp.
GCAGCAGAACGCCGCGCTGGTCGAAGAGATGGCGGCGGCGGCCAGCAGCCTGCGCGGCCAGGCGACCGACCTGGTGCAGGCGGTGGCGGTGTTCAAACTGTCGGCCAGCGACACCGGTTACCGCGCCAGCGCCCCAGCACCTGCCCCGGTTCAAACGCTGCACAAGCCCCGCCCGGTGAGCAAGCCGGCACCCGCCGCCGCCCCGCGCCCGGCGGCGCTGAAAAAGCCCACACCCGCGCCCACCACCGCGCGCCTGTCCGCCGCGCCCAAGGCCGCGCCCCCGAAGGCCGCCGATGGGGGTGGCGAGTGGGAATCGTTCTGACCACTGAACACCGGGACACCTGGCCTATACTGGCCGGATGAACGAAACGGTACGTTCCGCGGACACCGGAACCGGCAAGAAGAAGGGCTCGACCAAGGAGCCCACGCGGACCAACGACCCGGCGCGCACCATGGCCAACATCCTGGAAGTGGCCGTCGCGGAGTTTTCCCTCAAGGGGCTGGCCGGCGCGCGCATCGACGAGATCGCGGCCGAGACCCACACCAGCAAGCGCATGATCTACTACTACTTCGGCAGCAAGGAGGGCTTGTACCTGGCCGCGCTCGAAGAGTCGTACCGGCGCGTGCGTGAAACCGAAAGTGGCCTGCATCTGGACGACCTGGCGCCGGTGGCCGCGCTGCAAAGGCTGGTGGAATTCACCTTCGACCACCACCAGGGCAACGAAAACTACGTGCGCCTGGTGATGGCCGAGAACATCAACCACGGCGCCTTTCTGGCCCAGAGCAAAAGCATACAGGCCCTCAACGTGCCGGCGATTTCGGCCATCGAGCGCCTGTACCAGCGCGGCCTGGAAGAAGGCTTGTTCCGCCCCGGGCTGGACCCCATCGACATCCACGCCTCCATCTCGGCGCTGTGTTTCTTCAACGTCTCCAACCGCTACACCTTCGGCCTGATCTTCAAGCGCGACATGGGCGCGCCCGAGGTGCTGGCCCAGCGCAAACGCAGCATCGTGGACATGGTGCTGCGCTTCGTGAAGTCCTGAGCCGCCCGATGCCCTGACTCAGGGAAAACCCCAGTTTCTCAGAAACTAACCAGTTCGCACATTAACGCCACCGCGTTGACTGGAGTTGCGAATGGTTCAGAAACTGATAGCTGGCTACTGCCGCGCCCTGGCGGTGCTGATGGTGGTGTGCCTGGCGCTGATGGTTGTCATGGTCTTCGGCAACGTGGTCATGCGTTACGGCTTCAACTCCGGCCTGACGCTGTCCGAGGAGCTGTCGCGCTGGCTGTTCGTGTGGATGACCTTTATGGGCGCGGTGGTGGCGCTCAATGAACGCGCGCACCTGGGCACCGACTCCTTGATCGCCCGACTTCCCATCCTTGGCCAAAAACTTTGCCTGGGCGCGAGTCTGCTGCTCATGCTGTTCGTGACGTGGCTGGTTTTCAAGGGCGCCTATGACCAAGTGCTCATCAACTGGCACACGACGAGCGCGGTCATGGAGACCTCCATGGCCTACTTTTACGCCAGCGGCATGCTGTTTTCGGTGCTCGCCGCGCCCATTCTGTTGCTCAACTTCTGGCGTCTCCTCACGGGCCAGATGGCCGATGAAGAACTGATCGGCATACGCGAATCCGAAGACATGCCGACCGGCGAACTTCGCCCTTGATTGCCTGGGAGACCAACCATGACCATTGCTGTATTCCTGGGATCTTTGCTGGCTGCCATGGCCATCGGCGTGCCCATTTCATTTGCCCTGCTGCTGTGTGGTGTGGCGCTGATGTGGCACATGAACATGTTCGATGCCCAGATCCTGGCGCAGAACCTGATCGAAGGCTCCAACAGCTTCCCCCTGCTGGCGGTGCCCTTCTTCATGTTGGCCGGTGAGGTGATGAACACCGGTGGCCTGTCGCGCCGTATCGTGAACTTCGCCATGGCCCTGGTGGGCCACATCCGGGGCGGCCTGGGCTATGTGACCATCGTAGCAGCCGTGCTGTTGTCAGCATTGTCGGGCTCGGCCGTGGCCGACGCCGCCGCCCTGACCGCCCTGCTGCTGCCCATGATGGTGAAAGCCGGCCACGACAAGGCACGCAGCGGGGGCCTGATTGCCGCCTGCGGCGTGATCGGTCCCATCATCCCGCCCTCCATCGGTTTCGTGATCTTTGGCGTGGCCGCCAACGTGTCCATCTCCAAGCTGTTCCTGGCGGGCATCTTCCCCGGCGTGCTGCTGGCGGCGGGCCTGTGGGCCACCTGGTGGTGGAGCACACGCCGTGAAAAGCTGGAAATGCCGCCGCGCAAATCGGCTGGTGAAGTGTTCTCCGCCCTGCGCAGCGCCGGCTGGGCCCTGATGCTGCCCATCATCATTCTGGTGGGGCTGCGCATGGGCGTTTTCACACCCACCGAAGCTGCTGTCGTGGCTGCGGTCTACGCGCTGTTCGTCGCAGGTGTGATCTACCGGGAACTCACGCTCAAGCAGCTCTACAAGGTGTTCCTGGATGCGACCAAGACCACCGCCGTGATCATGTTCCTGGTGGCTGCCGCCATGGTCTCGGCCTGGCTGATCACGGTGGCGCAGCTGCCCGACCAGATCGTGGGCTTGCTGCAGCCACTGCTCGACAACCCCATCCTGCTGATGATGGCCATCATGCTGCTTGTGATCATCGTCGGCACGGCCATGGACATGACGCCGACCATCCTGATCCTGACGCCGGTGCTCATGCCCATCGTCAAGGCAGCAGGCATCGACCCGGTGTACTTCGGTGTGCTGTTCATCATCAACAACTCCATCGGCCTCGTGACCCCGCCGGTGGGCACCGTGCTCAACGTGGTGGCCGGTGTCGGCAAGATGCGCATGGACGATGTCACGCGCGGCGTGATGCCCTTCATGCTGGTGCAGTTCGGCCTGATGTTCCTGATGGTGCTGTTCCCGCAGCTGGTGATCTGGCCGGCCCGCTGGCTGATCGGCAACTGAAACCTTTTTCAATGAAACAGCCCGTGAACCGTACGCCACGGGTTGTGCCTCTTCGACACGCGTACACGCCTTCCACTCCCGGAGACACCATGAAACGTTTGATCCTCAAGACCTTGGTTGCCGCAGCGGCCGTGGCCGCCTTCGGCACCGCCCAGGCACAAGACAAGACCATCAAGTTCGCCACGCAGAACCCCAAGGGTCACCCGATCGTGATGGGCATGGAAAAGTTTGCCGAACTCGTGGCGGCCAAGTCGGGCGGCAAGATCAAGGTCAACCTGTTCCCTGGCGGCACGCTGGGCAGCGACCAGGCCAACGTGTCGGCCATCCAGGGCGGCACGCTGGAAATGGCCTCGATGAACTCGGGCATCTTCGCCAGCCAGGTGAAGGAGTTTGCGGCTTACGACTTCCCCTTCATGTTCACCAACACCAAGGAAGCCGACGCAGTGATCGACGGCCCGTTTGGCAAGAAACTGCACGACAAGCTGCAGGAAAAAGGCATGGTGGGCCTGGCCTACTACGAACTGGGTTTCCGCAACATCACCAACAGCAAGCGCCCCATCACCAAGGTGGAAGACCTCGAAGGCCTCAAGCTGCGCGTGATCCCCAACCCGATCAACGTCGAATGGGTCAAGGCACTGGGCGCCAACCCGACGCCGCTGCCCTTCCCCGAGGTGTACGCCGCGCTGGAGCAAAAGGCCATCGACGGCCAGGAGAACCCGCTGACCGTCATCAACGCCAACAAGTTCTACGAGGTGCAGAAACACGTGGTGCTGAGCAACCACCAGTACAACCCGCAGTCGGTCATCATCAGCAAGAAATTCTGGGACGGCCTGGACGCGGCACAGAAGAAGATCGTGGCCGATGCCGCGACCGAATCGGCCAAGTACCAGCGCGAGCAGGCCCGCAGCCAGGTGGCCACCGCCCTGGACAACATGAAGAAGAACGGCATGTTGGTGAGCGAGCTGTCGCCCGCCGAGGTGACCAAGCTGCGCGACAAGATGCGCCCGGTGATCGCGAAGTTCGGCGTCAACGTGGGTCAGGACACCGTGAAGGAACTGCAGGCCGAGCTGGACAAGGCCCGCAAATAAGCCACACGTCATGAGCAGGACCCGCATCGCGGTGGCCGGCGCCGGCCTCATGGGCCAAGCCCACATGGCCGTGGCACAGCGCAGCGCCAGCGTCTGCCTGTCGGCGGTGGTGGACCCTTCCCCCGCCGCTGCGGCCTGGGCTGCGCAAGCCGACGTGCCCTGGTACGGGTCCATCGACGCGCTGCTGGCGCAGGACCGCCCCGACGGCATCGTGCTGGCCACGCCCAACGCGCTGCATGTGCCGCAGGCGTTGCACTGCGTGGCTGCGGGCCTGCCGGTGTTGCTTGAAAAGCCCATCGCCACCACGGTGGCCGAAGGCCAGCAGCTGGTGGATGTGGTGGCGCGCAGCGGCGCGCGGCTGCTGATCGGGCACCACCGCGCGCACAGCCCCATCATGGCCAAGGCGCGCCAGGTGGTGGCCTCGGGCCAGCTGGGCCGCCTGGTGGGGGTCATGGGCAGCGCCGCCTTCTTCAAGCCCGACCACTACTTTGCTGAAAGCCCCTGGCGCACCCAGCCGGGTGGCGGTCCCATCCTCATCAACATGATCCACGAGGTGCACAACCTGCGCATGCTGTGTGGCGAGATCGTGGCGGTACAGGCCTTCAAGTCCAACGCCACGCGGGGTTTTGAGGTCGAGGACACGGTGGCCATCAACCTGCGTTTTGCCAATGGCGCCGTGGGCAGCTTTCTGCTCAGCGACACAGCGGCCTGCGCCCGCAGCTGGGAGCAGACGGCACAGGAAAACAAGGCCTATCCGAGCTACGACGATGAGGATTGCTACGTGATCGTCGGCACCCACGGCAGCCTGTCGGTGCCGACCATGCGCATAAAAACCTACCCGCGCGACGAAGACCGTTCGTGGTGGAAGCCGTTCGAGGTGGGCACCGTCGGCTTGGTGCGCGACGACCCGCTCAAGCACCAGATGGAGCACTTTGGTGCCGTGGTGCGTGGCGAGGCCGACCCGCTGGTGACGGCCGAAGACGGGCTGCGCAACCTGAAAACCACCGAAGCCATTGCCGAGGCCGCCACATCCGGCCGCGTGGTCGCGCTGGCCTGACGCCTTTCAACCTGTTCCGACACACCATGAAAATCCTCGTTCTCAACGGCGTCAACCTCAACATGTTCGGCAAGCGCGATCCCGCGCAGTACGGCACCACCACCCTGGCCGAGATCAACGACCAGCTGGTCGCCCTGGGCCAGGAGCTGGGCGCCGAGGTGGAGAACTTCCAAACCAACTTCGAAGGCGAGATGTGCGAGCGCATCCACCGCGCACACGCCGAGGCGGTGGACGCGGTGCTGATCAACGCCGGCGCCTGGACCCACTACAGCTACGGCATCCGTGACGCGCTGGCCATCCTCGCGGCGCCGATCTACGAGGTCCACATGTCCAACATCCACGCCCGCGAGGCCTTCCGCCACCACTCGGTGATCGCCGAGATCGCGCGCGGCCAGATCGCGGGCTTCGGCGTGGACAGCTACCTGCTGGCACTGCGTGCTGCGGTCAGCCACGCGCGTGCGCGCTGAGCCCTGGCAGTTCAACTCACCACCCGCCCTCCACCATGATCAACGGCCACACCGAACTCATCGCCCACATCGGCTTCCCGACCCACACCTTCAAGTCGCCGATGATCTACAACCCCTACTTCGAGCACGCAGGCATCAACGCGGTGGTGGTGCCCATGGGTTGCCAGACGCCGGACTACCCGACCTTCCTGAAGTCGGTGTTTTCGCTGACCAACATCCGCGGTGCGCTCATCACCATGCCCCACAAGGTGGTGACCGTGGGCCTGCTCGACGAGGTGACGGCCACGGTGAAGGTGGCCGGGGCCTGCAACGCGGTCAAGCGCCTGCCCAATGGCCGGCTGCTGGGCGACATGTTCGATGGCGCGGGATTTGTGCGCGGCGTGCTGCGCAAGGGTCAGCAGATCCAGGGTGCGCGTGCGCTGGTGGTGGGCAGCGGCGGCGTGGGCTGCGCCATTGCCGCCTCGCTGGCCGCAGCGGGTGTGAGCGCCATCACGCTGTATGACGTCAACAGCGCATCGGCCGAAGCACTGGGGCAGCGCATACGCCACCAGTACCCCGGCATAGAGGTGCTCACCGGCAACAACGACCCGGCCGGCATGGACCTGGTGGTCAACGCCACGCCCATGGGCATGAACGAAGGCGACCCACTGCCGCTGGACGTGTCGCGCCTGGACGCCCACACCTTCGTCGGCGAGGTGGTGATGCGCACCGAAATGACCGCCTTCCTGACCGCCGCACAGGCACGCGGCTGCCGCGTGCAGGTGGGCTCGGACATGCTGTTCGAACAGATTCCCGCTTACCTGGAGTTTTTCGACCTGCCTTCGACCAGCGCCGACGAATTGCGCGCGCTGTCTCGTCTGCAGTACTGAACCCCGCCCCACACAGGAGCCCACCATGAGCGACTTCCTCACCAAACCCGAGCCAGCGCGCGAGCCCTTGCAGGCCTCGTTCAGCGACGCCTCCAACCCGGTGGGCCTGGACGGCCTGGAGTTCATCGAATACGCCACCACCAAGCCGCAGGCGCTGGGCCAGGTGCTGGAGATGATGGGTTTTCGGCCCATTGCGCGCCACCGCGCGCGCGAGGTGCTGCTGTACCGCCAGGGCGGGCTCAACATCATCGTCAACGCCCACCCCGTGGAAGCGCATGCGGCCAGCCACGGCAGCGACGTGCCGGTGATTTCGGCCATCGCCCTGCGCGTGCGCGACGCCCGCGCCGCCTTCGAATACGTGCTGGAACGCGGTGCCTGGGACGTGCCCTCGCACGCGGGTGTGATGGAGCTCAACATCCCGGCCATCCACGGCGCGGGTGGCAGCCGCATTTACTTCGTGGACCGCTACAAACACTTCAGCATCTATGACGTGGATTTCGTGCCCATCCCCACGGTGGACCAGCAGCCGCCGGCCACGGCGGGCATCCACTTTTTCGGCATCGTTCAGTACATCGGGCCCCAGCGCAGTTACGACTGGATCGAGTTCTACACCGAGCTGTTCGGCACCACGCTGATTCCCGATGAGGAACGGTTCGGCATCATGCCCAAGGGCAAGTTGTTGCGCACACCGGCACTGAGCGCCTCGCAGCGTTTCATGTTGCAGCTGGTGGAGCCCGACCCCAATGTGTACGACGCGCAGGAGCGCCTGCAACGCATCGGCCTGGGTGTGCCCGACGTGGCTGCGGCCGTGGCCGCGCTGCGTGCGCTGGGCGTGGAGTTCGTGGAAACCGAAGCCGCCCACACCGACCGCCGCGGCGCCATCTCCAAGACCTACCTCGGGTCGGTGGTGTTCGAACTGGTGCACAGCGAACCCAGCGCGCAGGAGGGCTGACACATGGCCAACTCCGACCGCAGCGCCCAGGCCATCTCGGCCTTCGGCATGGACACCATCACCCTGGCCGGCCCGCTGGAGGCCAAACTCGACGCGATGAAAAGCGCCGGCTTCAGCCAGGTGATGCTCAAGGCCAACGACCTGGTGGGCCACCCCAACGGCTGGCAGGCGGCGGTGAAGGCCGTGCGCGACAGCGGCCTGCGTGGCACCGGCTTCCAGGTGCTGCGCGACTTCGAAGGCCTCTCTGGCCACCTGCACCAGTACAAGGTGGACATCGCCAAGGCCATGCTGGAGATGTGCGCCGCCCTGGGCTGCGACGTGCTGCTGGCCTGTTCATCAACCTCGAAACACGCCAGCGACGACCTCGACCACCTGGCGCGTGACCTGCGCAAACTGGCCATGCTGGCCATTCCCTACGGCATACGCATCGCCTACGAGGGCTTGTCCTGGGGCCGCACGGTCAACGAGTTCACCACCGCCTGGGACGTGATCACCCGTGCCGACTGCCCCAACCTGGGCCTGGGCCTGGATTCCTTCCATCTGTTTGCCGCCGAAACCTCGCTGGAGGAAATCGACTACCTGCAACCGGACAAGATTTTCCTGGTGCAACTGGCCGACTTCATGTGGCAAGAGACCAAGACCTTCGAGGAGCGCATGAGCACGGCGCGCACCTTCCGGGTGTTCCCCGGCGAAGGCGTGCACAGCGAACAGCTCGTGCGCATGGTGCTCAAGCTCGATGCCCTGGGCTACCGGGGCGACTACAGCTTCGAGGTTTTCAACGACGACTACGTGCAGATGCCGCTGCCCATGGTGGCGCAGCGGGCCCGGCGCTCGGCCCAGTGGCTGGCCGACGACGTGTTGCGCCTGTCGGTACCGCTGCCCAACCAGATGCGCCTGCGCAGCTGAGGCGCTGTCGCTTCACTTGAACTTGTAGTGGTCGCGGTTGATGACGGCGGCCACCGCGTTGACCTCTTCGGGAAAGAGACCCAGGTTGAGCGTGGAATTGCACTGCTCGACCATGCCACGCAAAAAACCCGCCGTGTTGATGCGACCCGCTGGCTTGTAGATGGTGCTGCCGTCGCCCCCCACCTTGGTGGCGTGGCAGGCGGCGCATTTGTGTTCGGCGATGAGCTTTTCGCCCAGGGCGATGTCGGCGTCTTTGAATATGGCCGGCGTCTGCGCCTGTGCCCATCCGGACACGCCGGCCACCAGCCACAGCACAGACATCAATGCAGGGACATTCACACGCATGGGCTCACCTTTTTTGAAAAACATTACCGGGGTGGGTATAGCAAAGATAACGCAGCTTGGGGCCACGTCAATCGGCAGTTGCCCGGCATGTGAGCAGCGCGAAAAAAAAGCGCCGGACAAATCCGGCGCTTTTTCAGAGGCGAATGAACCCGATCAGCGGATCACAGCCAGGGTGGTGCGTGCGCCGCCCTTGTAGGTCATCAGCGTCAGGGCACCGTTCTTGATGTCGCCCTTTTCGTCGAAGGCGATGGCGCCGGTCACGCCCTTGT
>CAYUAH010000140.1:0-8868 GCA_964442375.1 uncultured Hydrogenophaga sp.
GCTCGGTGCTCAACGCCGCGGCCGAGAGCCCGCTGACCTTCTACCGCACCCGGCCAACCGCCACCCCGGTGCACTGAGGGCCTTATGCCAACTGCGTCAGCGTTCGCCTGAAACGCCGCAGCGACAGCGCAAACAGCACCGACCCAATCGCCAGCAGTGCCAGCAAAGAGGGCCACACCACGACCAGGCCCGCGCCGCGGAACAGGATGGCCTGGCTCAGTTCGGTGAAGTGGGTGGTGGGTGCCAGCGACATCAGCCACTGCACCCACAGCGGCATGCTTTCGCGCGGTGTCATGCCGCCCGAGAGCATTTGCAGCGGCATCATCACCAGCACCATCAGCAGGCCAAACTGCGGCATGCTGCGCGCCAGCGTGGCCATGAAGATGCCCATGGAGGTGGTGGCAAACAGGTGCAGCAGCACGCCGCCAAAAAACAGCCACAGCGAGCCGTCGATGGGCACCTGCAGCAGCCCGCGCACCACGCCGTTGAGCGACAGCGCCGCCGCCACCAGCACCACCAGCGCCATGGCCCACACCTTGGCCAGCATGATCTCGGTGGGCGTGACCGGCATCACCAGCAGGTGTTCCACCGTGCCGTGCTCGCGCTCGCGGATCAAAGCCGCCCCGGTGAGGATGATGGACACCATGGTGATCTGACCGACCAGCTCCATCAGCGAGCCGAACCAGGCGTTGGAGCCCGTGGGGTTGAAGCGCACGCGCGCCGCCAGCTCCACCGGCAGCGGTGTGCTGCCCCGGTAGCGGGCCACGAACTCGCCCACCTCGCCGGCTGCGATTTGCTGGGCAAAACCGCTGGCGCTGAACGCCTGGCTCATGCGGGTGGCGTCCACGTTGAGCTGCAGCGCGGGCGCGCGCCCGGCCAGCACATCGCGCTGGAAGTGCGGCGGGATCACCAGCACCAGGGTGTGCTCGCCGGCGTCCAGGCCCGGGTCGATCTGGTGCTGCTCAATCAGCCTGGGCCGTGAAAACGCGGGTGGGTAAAAAGCGTCGGTGATGCGCAGCGACAAGGCCGACTGGTCCTCGTCCACGATGGCGATGGGTGTGCGGTGCAGGGTGTCGGGCATGGCGGTGCCCGCGCTGTAGACCGCAAAGCTGAAGGCGAACACGATCAGGAACACCATGGCCGGGTCGCGCCGCAGGCTCCACAGCTCCTTGATGCCCAGCCGGTAGATGTTCTGCAGGTGCCGCCACATGCTCAAGCCTCCTGTTTGCGCAACAGCAGGACAGCCGCCGCCATGATGACCGGGCCGGCCACGGCCAGCGGCCAGAGCGATGCGGCCAGGTCGTCCCAGTACAAGGCCTTGTTGAACACGCCGCGGCTCACCGTGACCATGTGGCTGGCGGGGTAGATCTCGCCCAGCCAGCGGCCCACGCCTTCCAGCGAGGACACCGGGTTGATCAGGCCGGCGTACTGCACCGCCGGGATCATGGTGCCGATCATGGCCACGAACATGGCGGCGATCTGGCTGCGCACCAGGCTGGAGGCCAGCAGGCCCATGCCGGTGGCGCTGAAGGCGAACAGCAAGGCGGCCAGGGCGAGCACCGGCAGGCTGCCGGTGAGCGGCACGCCGAACAGCGTGACGGCGGCCAGCGTCATCAAGCCGAAATTCAGCATGGACAGCGCCACATACGGCAGTTGTTTGCCGATCAGGAACTCGGCCTGTGTGGTGGGCGTGACGTAAAGGTTGATGATGGAGCCCAGCTCCTTTTCGCGCACCACGGCCAGCGCGGTCAGCATGGCGGGCATCATCAGCAGCATCAGCGGAATGATGGCCGGCACCATGGCGGGCAGGCTTTTGACGTCGGGGTTGTAGCGAAAGCGGGTTTCCACCTGAACCAGGCTTTGCGGTGCGGTGCCCGTGTGCTGGGCCGCCTGGGCGGCCAGCCAGTGCTGGTGCATGCCTTGCACAAAGCCGCCCACGGTTTCGCCCCGCTGCGGCATGGCGCCGTCGATCCAGGCGCCGATGACCACCGCCTGGCCACGCGCCAGATCGCGCGCAAAGCCTTCGGGGATTTCCAGTGCCAGCGACACCTCGCCGCTGCGCATGCGGCGGTCCAGGTCGCGCTCGTCGGTCAGCGGCGCCATTTCGGTGAAATAGCGCGAGCCCGACAGCTGGTCGATGTAGTCGCGGCTGAGCTGGGTCTGGTCGCGGTCGAGCACCGCAAAGCGCATGTCGTTCACGTCCATGTTGATGCCATAACCCATGACGAACATCAGCAGCAGCGAACCCAGCAGCGCCAGCGTGCCGCGCACCGGGTCGCGTTGCAGCTCCAGCGTCTCGCGCCAGCTGTAGCTGTAGAGGCGGCGTGCGCTGCGGCGCAGGCGCTCGGTCCAGCGGGGGCGCTCGCGGCTGGGGGGCGTTGCCGAGGCGGGTGTTGGCCCTGCCTCGGCCGCTGCGGTGCCGCCGCCGGCCGCCATCAGGTGGGCGATGAAGGCCTGCTCCAGCGTGGCCACGCCGCCTTGCGCCACGATGTCGGCCGGGGTGCCGCTGGCCAGCACCCGACCGGCGTGCATCAGCGAGATGCGGTCACAGCGTTCGGCCTCGGCCATGAAGTGGGTGGAGATGAAGATGGTCACGCCGTCCTGGCGCGCCAGGTCCAGCATCAGGCGCCAGAAGTTGTCGCGCGCGATCGGGTCCACGCCTGAGGTGGGTTCGTCGAGGATCAGCAGCTCGGGCCGGTGCACCACCGCCACCGCCAGCGAGAGACGCTGTCGCAGGCCCAGCGGCAGGCGCTCGGGCAGCTCGTCGCGCGCATCGAGCAGGCCAAACCGGTCCAGCATCTCGGCCACACGCGCCGCGATGTCGGCCTCGGGCACGTGGAACAGTCGGGCATGCAGCACGAGGTTCTGCGTCACCGTGAGTTCGCCGTAGAGCGAAAACGCCTGCGACATGTAGCCCACGCGGCGGCGGGTGGCCATGTCGTGGGCGGCCACCGGCTGCCCAAACAGCAGGGCCTGGCCTTCGCTGGCCGGCAGCAGTCCGGTCAACATCTTCATGGTGGTGGATTTGCCGCAGCCGTTGGAGCCCAGAAAGCCGAAGATTTCTCCGCGCCGGATTTGAAAGCTCACCCGGTCCACCGCCACAAAATCGCCAAAGCGCATGGTCAGGCCGTTGGCCTCGATGGCGATGGCAGCGGTCTGTGGCGTGGGCAACGGCGCGCGCACCACCAGCTGGTGGCCCTGGCGCCTGGCCTGGGGCAACAGCGCAATGAAGGCCTGCTCCAGCGTCTGGGCGCCGGTGCGTTGCAGCAGGCCGGCCGGCGTGGCCTCGGCCAGCACCCGCCCGCCGTCCATGGCCACCAGCCAGTCAAACCGCTGGGCTTCGTCCATGTAGGCGGTGGCCACCAGCACGCTCATGCCCGGGCGGCGGGCGCGGATGTGCCCGATCAGCGCCCAGAACTGCGCGCGCGCCAGCGGATCGACGCCGGTGGTCGGCTCGTCCAGGATGAGCAGGTCGGGGTCGTGGATGAGCGCGCAACACAGGCCCAGCTTTTGTTTCATGCCGCCCGAGAGCTGACTCATCGGGCGCGCCAGAAACGGGGCCAGGCCGGTGGCTTGGGTCAGCTGGTCGATGCGGCGCCGGCGCTCGGCGGCCCCATGGCCGAACAGGCGCCCAAAAAACTGCAGGTTTTCCTCGACCGACAGCGTGGGATAGAGGTTTTTGCCCAGGCCTTGCGGCATGTAGGCGATGCGCGGCCCGGTGCGGCGGCGTTCGCTGGCGCGCGCCATGTCGGCACCGAGCACGCTCACCTGGCCTTGCTGGATGCGCCGGGTGCCGGCCAGCAAGGCCAGCAGGCTGGATTTGCCCACGCCGTCCGGCCCGATCAGGCCCACCAGGCGACCGGCGGGCAGGGTCAACGTGACCTGGTCAAGCGCATCAACGGCACCGTAGCGCAAGCCCACACCCTGGAGGCTGGCCACGACCGCCGCATCGGGCAGGCTCACGGTTCGGTCCTGAGCGCCAGCTTGTCGGGCCAGGGTGCGGCGGGGTCGAGCCGCAGCCACGCAACACCCGGCAGCCCGGTCTTGACCTGTGCCTGGTGGCGCAGCAGCAGTTCGCGCGGCACCTGCGCGCGCACGCGGAACATCAGCTTTTGCCGCTCGCTGGCGGTCTCCACGGTCTTGGGCGTGAACTGCGCCTGCGCCGCCACAAAGGACACCTGGGCCGGGATGACGTAGCCCGGCGCGGCGTCGAGCACGATGCGCACCTCGCTGCCCAACGCCACCCGCCCGGCCACCGTCTCGGGCAGGAAAAAGCCCATGTAAACGTCCGACACATCCAGCAGGCTGAGCACCCGCGCGCCGCCGGCCACCACCTCGCCGGGGTGGGCCACCACAAACTGCACGCGGCCGTCGCGCGGCGCCTTGAGTTCGGTGTCGGCCAGCTCCACCTCCAGCCGCGCCACGGCTGCTTCGGCTGCGGCCACACTGGCCTGGGCGGCCGGCACCTGGGTGCGCGCGGCCGCGATGGCCGACTGCGCGGCACTGGCCTGCGCGCGGGCGGCGCTCAGCGCGGCGTCAAGGTTGCGCAGCTTGGCGCGTTCGTCTTCCAGCAACTGGTCGGAATAAAAGCCGTCGCGGGCCAGTTGTTCAAAGCGCGGCAGGCGCCGCCGTGCGGCCGCCAGATCGCTTTCGCGCTGCACCACCAAGGCCTGTGCGGCCTGGTACCCGCTTTGTGCCTGCGCCACCAGCAGCTCGGCCGCCCCCACCGCCTGGCGGGCCTGCAACACGCGGGCGCGCGCTTCGTCGCGCTGCGCCAGCAGGCTGTCCACCTGCAGGCGCGCCAGCACCTGGCCGACCTTCACGAAGTCGCCCTCGCCCACCAGCACGGCTTGCAGGCGCCCGGCCAGGCGCGTGGCCACCGCGATTTCGGTGGCCTCGATGCGGCCGTTGCCGCTGACGAAGCGGGTGTCTGCGGCGGCGTTGCGCAGGGCACTCCAGCGGGTGAAAGCGAAGCCAGCCAGCCCCAGTAGGGCCAAAACGGTCAGTGCGGTTTTCCAGCGAGGCGTCATGTCGGACATTGTCCGACAGCGCGGCTCAGCGGGCGGCCTTGCCTGGCCAGAAAGCCGCCACAAGCTTGACCAGCATCAAGGCCAGGGCGCCCGCGGCGATGCCCACCACGGCGTCGAACAGCGTGGGAGCGATCCAGGCCAGGCCGGTGCCCACCGCAGCGGTGACGGCTTCGCTGGCGTGGTGCAACCACGGCAAGCCGTGCGAGAGGATGCCCCCGCCCACCAGGAACATGGCGGCCGTGCCCGCCACCGACAGCGCCTTCATCAGCCACGGTGCCACGCGCAGGATGCCGCGCCCCAGGGCCTGCGCGGCGCCCAAGGGCGAGCGGCTCAGGTGCAGGCCGGCGTCATCGAGTTTGACGATGCCCGCCACCAGTCCGTACACACCCACCGTCATGAGGATGGCAATGCCCACCAGCACCGCCACGCGGGTGCCAAAGGGCGCGTTCGCCACCGTGCCCAGTGTGATGGCGATGATTTCGGCCGACAGGATGAAGTCCGTGCGCACCGCGCCTTTGACCTTGTCGCGCTCGAAAGCCACCATGTCCACGTCCTGATCGGCCAGGGCCGCCACGTGTTGCTCATGGTGCTGCGCATCGTCTTCGGCGCGGTGCAAGAACTTGTGCGCCAGCTTCTCGAAGCCCTCGAAACACAGAAACGCGCCGCCCAACATCAGCAGTGGCGTGACCAACCAGGGCGCGAAGGCGCTGATGAGCAAGGCGGCCGGCACCAGGATGGCCTTGTTCAGCAGCGAGCCCTTGGCCACCGCCCACACCACGGGCAGCTCGCGGTCGGCGTTGACGCCGGTGACCTGCTGCGCGTTGAGCGCCAGGTCGTCCCCCAGCACGCCGGCGGTTTTTTTGGTGGCCACCTTGGTGAGCACGGCCACGTCGTCGAGCACGCTGGCGATGTCGTCTAAAAGAGCAAGCAGGCTGCTGGCCATGAAACGTCCCGATCTGTTTGAAGCTTATTTGGAGGCGCGGAACACCAGGTGTCGCGCGGACAGGAAATTGAGCACCATGCCCGCCGCAGCGCCCAGCGCGAGCGCAAGCACAGGGTGTGCCCGAACCACATCAGACAGATGGTAAGCGCCCAACGAAACACAGTAGTTGACCACGCCGCCCACGGCCATGGCGGCCAGGTAGTGCAGCCACTCGCGCCAGCTCGGCGGCCGGCGGGCAGCGGCATCAAAGGTGAGGCGGCGGTTGAAAGCCCAGGTGAACGTGGCGGCGGCCAGAAACGACAACACCCGCGCCACCTCAAAACCCAGCCCCAGCGCCATCAAGCCGTACAACACGGCCGTGTCCACCACCAGGCCCAGCACGCCTGACACGGCAAAACGCCAGGCTTGGCCGCCGAGCTTGCGCGCAGGCCGCGCTGGCAGAGGAGCGCCGTTCATCCGCCGTGCACCTGCGGTCAGTCAGCCTTCACCGGCCAGACCAACGGAAACAGCGGGTCGGCCATCACCGCGCCATCGGCCAGGCGCTCGGCCAGCCCAGGGAAGGGCGGCGAGGTGCGCCAGGGGCGCAGCGCATGGCGGCTATCGTCGCCCAGGTAGCGGGCCGAAAACACCCGCCGACGCTGGCCCGGCCCGGTGCCGCTGGAGGCGTGCAGCGTCAGCATCTGGAAGGCCACCAGGTCGCCCGGCTCCAGCGCCCAGCCCAATTGGCGGAAGCGCTCGGGCTGGGCATCGATGGCCGGCAGCTCGGCCAGTGCGCCTTCGGGGAACCACCTGGCCTGCTGGTCGCGGAAGGTGCGCGGCATGTACCAGGTGCCAGCGTGTGAGCCGGCCACGAAGCGCAGTGTGCTGGCCAGCGGCACCGGGTCCACCGGTATCCAGAAGCTCACGTTCTGGCGCCCGCTCACGTTGTAGTAGGGCTGGTCCTGGTGCCAGGGCGTGGGCTGGCGGGTGCCGGCCTCTTTCACCAGCAGGTGGTCGTGGTAGAGGCGCACGGTCTGGCTTTGCATCAGCTCGGCGGCGATCTGCGGCAGGGCCGATTCGGTGAGGATGTGGCGGTAGGCCTCGTTCTGCGCCCAGGTGCAGAAGTCCTCGACAAATCGGCCCGGATCGTCTGGCTGGCTGGCCACCATGGCCAACGGGCTCAGGTGGGCCAGGTTGTGCTCGATGCCCTGGGCCAGCTGGTCGAGTTCAGCCGCGCTGAGGGCGCCGCGAATCACCACGGCGCCATCGCGGGCGTAGGCATCGATGGTGTCGGGGGCGAGTGGGCAATGGCGTGACATGGGTGCGAGTGTCAGGCCGCCATGGGCAGGACTTCTTTGGCGATGCGAGGCGCGAGTTCCTTTTCCGCCACCTTCACCTCGTAAGCGGTCTGCAGGTTCATCCAGGTCTGGACGTCGCCACCGAAGTAACGCACCAAGCGCAGGGCGGTGTCCACCGTGACACCGCGGCGTTCGAGCACGATGTCGTTGATGCGCGAGGCGGGTACATGCAGGGCCTGCGCCAGCGCGTTGGCGCTCATGCCCAGCGGGGCGAGGTACTCCTCGCGGAGAATCTCGCCGGGATGGATGGGGCGTAACCCATTGCGGGGCACTTTGGTTCGGTCCATGACGCCTCCTGTTCAGTGGTAGTCCACGATTTCGACTCCGCGCACACCGTCTGGCGCCCAGACAAAGCACAGGCGGAACTGATCGTTGATGCGAATGCTGTGCTGCCCCTTGCGGTCGCCTCGCAATGCCTCCAGGCGGTTGCCTGGCGGTACTTTGAGGGCGTCGAGCGTGGCCGCGCTGTCCAGAAGCTGGAGCTTGCGCTGGGCCACGGCCTCGATGTTGACGAAACGTCGGACGCCTTCCCCGGCAAACAAGCGGGCGGTGTCCGCGTCCGCGAAATCAACGATCATGTGCGGAGTTTATACCGATTACCGGTAATCGGTAATCGGTAAAGGCAAGTCAATCACCCCACCCACTTGCGCGCGTTGCGCCAGATGCGCATCCACGGGCTGTGGGCGTTGATGTCGCCACTGGTCCAGCTCATCTGGATGTTGCGGAACACCCGTTCGGGGTGCGGCATCATGGCGGTGAAGCGGCCGTCGGCGGTGGTCACCGCCGTCAGGCCGGCCGGGCTGCCGTTGGGGTTGAACGGGTATTGCTCGGTGGCCACACCCATGTTGTCCACGAAGCGCATGGCGGCGATGGCCTTGGCCGGGTTGCCCCGGTGCTTGAAGTTGGCGAAACCCTCACCGTGCGCCACGGCGATCGGCAGGCGGCTGCCGGCCATGCCCTGCAGGAACAGGCTGGGGGAGTCCAGCACCTCGACCATGGACAGCCGCGCTTCGAAGCGCTCGCTCTGGTTGGTGGTGAAACGCGGCCAGGCCTCGGCGCCGGGGATGATGTCGGCCAGCTCGGCAAACATCTGGCAGCCGTTGCACACGCCCAGGCCGAAGGTGTCGGCGCGGCCGAAGAAGGCCTGGAACTGCTCGGACAGCACCGGGTTGAAAGTGATGGAGCGCGCCCAGCCGATGCCGGCGCCCAGCGTGTCGCCGTAGCTGAAGCCGCCGCAGGCGACCACGCCCTTGAAGTCCGCGAGTTGAGCACGGCCGGACTGCAGGTCGGTCATGTGCACATCAAAAGCCTCGAAGCCAGCCTGTGTGAAGGCATAAGCCATTTCGACGTGCGAGTTCACGCCCTGCTCGCGCAGGATGGCGACCCGGGGGCGGGCGAGGTTCAGGAAGGGCGCGGCAACGTCCTCCTGCGGATTGAAGCTCAGGCTGAGGTGCAGGCCGGGGTCGTTCGCTTGGCCGGCGGCCGCGTGTTCGCTGTCGGCGCAGGCCGGGTTGTCGCGCTGCTGGTTGATCTTCCAGCTCACGCTGTCCCAGACCTG
>CAYUAH010000141.1:0-8840 GCA_964442375.1 uncultured Hydrogenophaga sp.
GTGGCCGAGATGGTGATCGAGCGCGCCAAGCGCCTGGTCGAGCTCAAGAAGGACGTGGTCATCCTGCTCGACTCCATCACCCGCCTGGCGCGTGCGTACAACAACGTGCTGCCGTCGTCGGGCAAGGTGCTGACCGGTGGTGTGGACGCCAACGCCCTGCAGCGCCCCAAGCGTTTCTTCGGCGCCGCGCGCAACGTGGAAGAAGGCGGCTCGCTGACCATCATCGCCACCGCCCTGGTGGACACCGGCAGCCGCATGGACGAGGTGATCTTTGAAGAGTTCAAGGGCACCGGCAACTCCGAAGTCCACCTGGACCGCCGCCTGTACGAAAAGCGTGTGTTTCCCTCCATCCAGCTCAACCGCAGCGGCACCCGCCGCGAGGAACTGCTGCTGCAGCCGGAAATCCTGCAGAAGACCCGCATCCTGCGTCAGTTCATGTACAACATGGACGAGATCGAGGCCATGGAAATGGTCTTGAAGAGCATGAAGCAGACCAAGAACAACTCCGAGTTCTTTGAAATGATGCGCCGAGGCGGCTGAAATTTGCGCCCCACGCTCCGCCGCTGCGCGGGTCGCTGCCCCCAAGGGGCGCGGCCTTGCTTGGGGCGGCCCGGCGCGGCGGCCAAAACATCATATAATCCAAGGCTTTGCTTAGCGGCAAGTACGGCGGAAACGGTTTTCGTCGCGGCTGTCGCACCTGAATAGAAAGAAGCGCCATGAAAGACGGCATTCACCCCAACTACCGCGAAGTCTGCTTCGTGGACCTCTCCAACGGTTTCAAGTTCGTGACCCGCTCCTGCGCCAACACGAAAGAGATGATCAAGATGGAAGACGGCCGCGAGCTGCCGCTGTACAAGCTGGACACCTCCAG
Source organism: uncultured Hydrogenophaga sp. (assembly GCA_964442375.1). Lineage (GTDB taxonomy): Bacteria > Pseudomonadota > Gammaproteobacteria > Burkholderiales > Burkholderiaceae_C > Hydrogenophaga. Next base: position 872 of record CAYUAH010000141.1, read on the forward strand.
CGAGTCGCACCCCTTCTACACCGGCACGCAAAAGAGCGTGGACACCATGGGTGGCCGCGTCGAGAAGTTCCGCAACCGCTTCGCCCGTGGCGGCGCTGCTGCCAAGTAATTTCTGCCCGCCGGGCCGAAAACAAAAAGCCGGATCCGTCCGGCTTTTTTTGTGCCCGCGCGCACCGGTATATTGACGCCGTGAACCAACCTTCCCCCGCCATCGTGGCCCAGGCGGCCGTGCGCCGCTTGCCGCGTCTGGCTCTGCTGCTGTTCTGCCTGGCCTACCTGCTGCCCGGCTTCATCGGCCGCGAGCCCTGGAAAAACGACGACGTGGCCGCCTTTGGCGTCATGCTGGGCATGGCCCAGGGCCAGCTGTCGTGGTGGGAGCCTCAGATTCTTGGACGGGCCCTGGAAACCCCCGCCCTGCTGCCCTACTGGGTGGGCGCCTGGGCGATACAGGTCCTGCCCTTTCTGGCGCCGGAAACCGCCAGCCGCCTGCCCTTTGTGCTGCTGCTGGGTCTCACACTCGCAGGCACTTGGTACGCCGCCTACCAGTTGGCTCGTCAGCCACAGGCCCAACCCGTGTCTTTCGCGTTTGGCGGCGAAGCCAGCCCCACCGACTACGCCCGCACGCTGGCCGACGCGGCCCTGCTTGCGCTGATCGCCAGCCTCGGGCTGGCCCAGCTGTCGCACGAAAGCACGCCCGCACTGGCCGGGCTGGCCTGCGCCGCCTTGCTGGCGTATGCCTGCGCCCGGCTGGCGGCCGGCGAGGCCAGCCAACGCCACGCGGCAACGCTGTGGTGGGTGCTCGCCACCTGGGGCTTGGCGTTTTGCGGTACGCCGTTGCTGAGCGCCGCGCTGGGCCTGGGCAGCCTGGGCCTGCTGGGGCTGCTGCCACACCCTGACGCCGGTGCACATGACCGGGATTCGCGGCCACCCACGCCGCTGCTGCTGGGTCTGGCGCTGTCCAGCATCGCTGCCGCCTGGGCCGGGTTGACGGTGGCCGGCGTTGATCCCTTTGGCCGCTACTGGGGACCACCCGCCAGCTGGGCCCATTGGGACAGCCTGGCGCGCCTGCTCGCGTGGTTCACCTGGCCGGCTTGGCCACTCGCGCTGTGGACGCTCTGGCGCTGGCGGCGGCAATTGCGCAGCCCCCACGTGGCGCTGCCACTGTGGTCGGTGCTGGCGGCGCTGGTGTCCAGCACCTTGCAAAATGGCAACGAACGTGCCCTGCTGGTGGCCCTGCCCGGCCTGGCATGTCTGGCCGCCTTCGCACTGCCCACCCTCAGGCGCAGCGTCGCGGCCTTGATCGACTGGTTTGCGTTGCTGTTCTTCACCGGCTGCGCCACCGTCATCTGGGTGATCTGGTTCGCCATGATGACCGGTGTGCCGCCCAAGCCGGCGGCCAATGTGGCCCGCCTGGCGCCCGGATTCGAGCCCAGCTTCTCGCTGCTCCTGCTGCTGCCTGCGCTGCTGGCCACGGCCGCCTGGGTGTGGCTGGTGGCCTGGCGTGTCGGCCGACACCGCGCGGCACTCTGGAAAAGTCTGGTGCTGCCTGCCGCCGGCAGCACCTTGTGCTGGCTGTTGTTGATGACACTGTGGCTTCCCTTGCTCGACCACGGGCGCAGCTACGGCCCCATGGCCCGCCGCGTGGCGCAGGCACTGGAACAAGACCGTGGCTGCGTGTTGGTGCATGGGCTGACACAAGGGCAGATCGTGGCGCTGCAGCACCACGGCGGCCTCTCGCTGCGGCGGCTCAGCGAGGACGCCGACAGCTGCAATGCGCTGGTGGTGTCGCCCGAGGCGCTGGCCGGGTTGAGCCGCCACATCGCGCTGAACGCGTGGGGCTTCGAGCGCGCGGTGCCACGCCTGAACGACCGCAAGGAAACCCTGCTGATCTACCGCAGGGTCAGCGCCCCGGCTGCCCCGTGACACGCACCCGCTGCGCGGGCACGGCAATGGTGAACACCGAGCCCTTGCCGGGTCGGCTGTCGATGCGCAACTGCCCGCCATGGCGCTGCACCACGTGTTTGACGATGGCCAGCCCCAGACCCGTGCCGCCGGTTTCGCGCGAGCGGCTGCGGTCCACCCGGTAAAAACGCTCGGTCAGCCGCGGCAGGTGCTCGGCGGCAATGCCGGGGCCGGTGTCGCTCACCGCCAGTTCGGCGCCGCCATCGGGCAGCAAGCGCCAGCCCGCCGACACCTGCCCTCCAGCCGGCGTGTAGCGCACCGCGTTGCTCAGCAGGTTGGACACCGCGCTGTGCCACTCGCTGCGGCTGCCCACCAGCATCGGGGCCGGCCCGAACACCCGCACCAGCTGGTGTGAGCCCTGGGCCAGCACCTCGGACAATGCACGCGCCTCGTCCATGGCGGTGTCGAGCAGTTCACCCGCATCAAAACTTTCGCCGGTGCCAGGCACCGGGCTGCCCTCCAGGCGCGACAGCGTCAACAAGTCGTTCACCAGCGTCTGCATGCGCTGGGCCTGCTGCGCCATCAGCCCGAGGTAGCGCGCGCGGTCGGCTTCGTCCAGCGGCAGATGCTGCATGGTCTCGACAAAACCACTGAGCACCGTCAACGGCGTGCGGATCTCGTGCGACACGTTGGCCACGAAATCACGCCGCATGGTTTCGGCCTGCTGCAGGGCGGTCACGTCGCGCGACAGCATCAGCATGCGGCCTTCGGCGTAGGGGTGCACCTGCACCGAGATGCGTTGCGGTGGCTCCTGCAGGTAGTCGCGACCGGGGATTTCCACCGGACCCGAGAAGTCGCCCGCCGTGAGGTAGGCGGTGAAGCCGGGGTCGCGAACCAGGTTCTTGATGATCTGCTGCAGATCGCGTTTGCCGTCTATGCCCAGATGCTGGGCTGCCGTGAGGTTGCACCAGACGATGTGCCAGGTCGAGTCGAGCAGGGTCACACCATTGGGCGAGGCCTGCATGGCCTCCAGAAACTTCTGCAGGCGCAGCTCGCTGTCGGCCGCCTGGCGCGTGAGTTTGAGCATGGCCTTGCGCCCCCGCTCTCCCACCTCGGCCCACACCGAGCCCACCGCCGGTGGTGTGCTCGGTTCGCCACGGCTCAGCCAGCGCAGCGTCAAACCGGCACGCAGATTGTCCAGCCCCACCCATAGCAGCGCGCCCCCGAGTGCTCCGCCCACGGTGAACGGAGGCGAGCCCAGGTACATGCCCCAAGCGCCACCGGCCACCACCAGCACCGCCAACTCCAGCGTGCGACGGATCATGCGCTCAGCATCATGTGGCGGACGCGGCGGGCTGGGGGTTGTCCGTGGCCGGCAATTTGGCGCGCATGGCCTGCACGCTCAGCCGGTAACCGGCGCCACGCACGGTTTCGATCAGCGCGCCACCTTCGCCCAGCGACTCGCGCAGGCGCTTGATGTGAACGTCCACCGTGCGCTCCTCGATGTACACGTGGTCGCCCCAGATCTTGTCGAGCAGGCTGGCGCGGGTGTGAACGCGCTCGGCGTGTTTCATCAGGTAGTGCAGCAGCTTGAACTCGGTCGGGCCGACCTTGAGCTCCTGGCCTGCGTAGCTCACGCGGTAGGTGGCGGCGTCCAGCACCAGCGGGCCCACCTGCACCGAGTCGTTGACGATCTGCGGCGCGCGGCGGCGCAACACGGCGCGTATGCGGGCCAGCAACTCCTGGGTGGAAAAGGGCTTGGTGATGTAGTCGTCGGCACCGGCGTCCAGGCCCTGCACCTTGTCCGACTCGTCGCTGCGCGCGGTCAGCATGAGGATGGGCACGGTCTTGGTCCGCTCGTGGCGGCGCCACTGGCGCGCCAGGCTGGCACCGCTTTCGCCCGGCAGCATCCAGTCCAGCAGGATGACGTCGGGCAACACGGCGTCCACTTCGCGTTGGGCGGCCTGGCCATCAAACACCACGGTGGGCGCAAAGCCGTTGTGGCGCAGGTTGACGGCGATCAGCTCGGCAATCGCCGGCTCGTCCTCCACCACCAGCACACGGGGCAACTTTCTCATTGGGCCAGCCTCTCCAGCGTTTCCATCGACGTGTGGCGCACGTCCTCGCCTTTGACGATGTAGATGATGGACTCCGCGATGTTCTTGGCATGGTCACCCACGCGCTCGATGGCCTTGGCCAGGAACAACAGGTCCAGGCTGGGCGAAATCTTGCGCGGGTCTTCCATCATGTAGGTGATGAGCTTGCGCAAAAAGCCGTCGTACTCCACGTCCACCGCATCATCGCCCTTGATGATCTCGATGGCCATGGTGGTGTCCAGGCGGGCGAAGGCGTCGAGCGATTTGCGCATCAGTGCCGCAGCCAGGTCGGCGGCCAGGCGCAGTTCGGCAATGGGAAGCGAACGCGGCGAGCCGTTCTCGATGATGGACTTGACCATGCGGGCGACCTTGGTCACCTCGTCGCCGGCACGCTCCAGGTTGGACGTGGTGCGCGAGATGGCCATCAGAAAGCGCAGGTCACGCGCGGTAGGCTGGCGCCGGGCGATGGTGGAGGTGATGTCGTGGTCGATCTCGCGTTCCATCTGGTTGACGCGGGCTTCGTTCTCGATCACCTGGTTGGCGGTCTCCAGGCTCAGGTGCACCAGCGCGTACAGCGCCTGGTGCAGCTGCGATTCGACCAGCCCGCCCATCTCCAGCACACGGGTGGAGACGGTGTTCAGATCGGCATCAAACTGGCTGGAAAGGTGTTTGTCGGTCATGCTGCTGGCTCCTCGTGGGCGGGGTTCAGCCAAAGCGGCCGGTGATGTAGTCTTCGGTTTCGGTGCGCTTGGGCTTGAAGAAGATCTGCTCGGTGTCACCGAACTCGATCAGCTCGCCCAGGTACATGTAGGCGGTGTAATCGCTGCAGCGCGCGGCCTGCTGCATGTTGTGGGTCACGATGGCGATGGTGTAGTCGGCCTTGAGCTCGTGCACCAGCTCCTCGACCTTGCCGGTGGAAATCGGGTCGAGCGCCGAGGTCGGCTCGTCGAGCAGCAGCACCGAGGGTTTGACCGCCACGCTGCGCGCGATGCACAAGCGCTGCTGCTGACCACCCGAGAGCGACAAGCCGCTCTGGTTGAGCTTGTCCTTCACTTCGTTCCACAGCGCGGCCTTGGTCAGCGCCCATTCCACGCGCTCGTCCATTTCGCTGCGGCTGAGGTTTTCGTACAGGCGCACGCCAAAGGCGATGTTGTCGTAGATCGACATCGGGAACGGTGTCGGCTTCTGGAACACCATGCCGATGCGGGCGCGCAGCAGGTTCAAGTCCTGCTTGGGGTCCAGGATGTTCTGGCCGTAGAAGTTGATTTCACCCTCGGCACGCTGGCCGGGGTAGAGGCTGTACATGCGGTTGAGCGTGCGCAGCAGCGTGGACTTGCCGCAGCCCGAGGGGCCGATGAAGGCCGTGACCTTGCGCTCGGCAATGTCCATGCTGACGTTGCGCAGGCCCTGGAACTTGCCGTAGAAGAAGTTCAGGTTGCGCACTTCCAGTGCGTTGCGGGTTTCAACAGAGGTGGCGGTGGCGGTCATGGTGAAGGCTTCCGTCTTTTTGAATGGAATGAGGCGCGGTCAGCGCGGCGCGCGGTCGCGGAAGAAAACCCGCGCCAGGATGTTGAGTGCCAGCACAGCCAGGGTGATCAGCAGGGCTCCGCCCCAGGCCAGACGTATCCAGTTGTCGTAGGGGCTCATCGCGAACTGGAAAATCACCACCGGCAGGTTGGCCATGGGCTTGCCCATGTCGGTGCTGAAGAACTGGTTGTTGAGTGCGGTGAACAGCAGCGGCGCGGTTTCGCCACTGATGCGGGCCACGGCCAGCAGCAGGCCGGTGATCACCCCACTCTTGGCGGCACGCAGCGTCACCAGGGTGGCCACCTTCCAGCGCGGCGCGCCCAGGGCAAAAGCCGCTTCGCGCAGGCTGCCGGGCACCAGACGCAGCATGTTTTCGGTGGTGCGCACCACCACCGGGATGGCGATCAGCGACAGCGCCAGGCTGCCGGCGTAGCCCGAGAAGTTGCCCACCGTGGCCACCGCAATGGCGTACACGAACAGGCCCAGCACGATGGAGGGCGCCGACAACATGATGTCGGTGACAAAACGGGTCAGTTCGGCGGTCTTGCTGGTGTCGCCGTATTCGGCCAGGTAGACGCCGGCCAGGATGCCGATGGGCGTGGCCACCAGCACGGTCAGGCCCAGCATCATGAGGCTGCCGACGATGGCGTTGCGCAGGCCCCCGCCATCGGTGCCGGGCGCCGGTGTGTCCTGGGTGAACATGGCCCAATCCAGCGCGGCAAAACCGTTGCTGAACAGAATGAACAGGATCCAGAGCAACACCACCAGGCCCAGCCCCATGGCACCCATGGAGAGGGTGAGGCCCACGGCGTTGGCACGCTGGCGCTTTTTGTAGAGCGATTGGTTGAAGTCCATCTCAGAGACCTTTGGCTTTCTCAGCGCGCGAGATCAGGATCTTGGCCAGGCTGAGCACCACAAAGGTGATGACAAACAGCAGGAAGCCGAGCGCGAACAGGGTGGAGAGGTGGAAGTCGGCGGCCTCGGCAAATTCGTTGGCCAGCGTGGAGGCGATCGAGGTGCCGGGCGAGAACAGCGAGGTCGGCAGGCGGTTGGCGTTGCCGATGACAAAGGTCACCGCCATGGTCTCGCCCAGCGCGCGGCCCAGGCCCAGCATGATGCCGCCGATGACACCTTTTTGCGTGTAGGGCAGCACGATGCGGCGCACCACCTCCCAGGTGGTGCAACCCAGGCCGTAGGCCGATTCACGCAGGATGGGCGGCACGATTTCGAACACGTCGCGCATCACGGCCGCAATGAAGGGCAGCACCATGAAGGCCAGGATGATGGCCGCCGAGAGGATGCCCAGGCCCGTGGGCGCACCGCCCACCAGCCAGCCAATCAGCGGCATGCCACCAATCAGGTCTTGCACCGGCACCTGGATGTAGTCGGCGAACAGCGGCGAAAACACGAACAGGCCGAACATGCCGTAGATGATGGACGGCACGGCGGCCAGCAATTCGATGGAGGTGCCCAGCGGGCGGCGCAGCCAGGCGGGGCAGGTTTCGGTGAGGAACAGCGCGATGCCAAACGCCAGCGGCACGGCCAGCAGCAGCGCCAGGCTGGCGCTGATGAGGGTGCCGACAATGGCAATCGCCGCGCCGAACTCCTCATTGACGATGTCCCACTCCACGTACCAGACGAAACGCACACCGAACTTCTGGAAGGTGGGCCAGGCGTTGATCAGCAGCGAGACGATGATGCCCATCAACGCAAACAGCACCACCAGCGAGAACAGCTGCGTGATGCGGTGGAAAAAGAAATCCTGCAACTGCTGCCGCTTGGCAATCTGCTGCATGCGTTCGCTGCCGGTTTCGGCCAGCACCGGGGGTGCGCTCATGGTGTTTTCCAGGCTCATTCCAGCTCCGTTCAGAGGCTTACAACACAAACGCCCGTCGGCAGGTTTTCAGGCCGACGGGCGCCGTTCCAAACGAAGGCTTACTTGTTGTTGATCTGAGACCACACCTTGGTGCGGATCTCGTTGGTCAGCTTGTCGGGCAGCGGCACGTAGTCGAGGTCAACCGCGTGCTGCTTGCCGCTCTTGAAGGCCCAGTCAAAGAACTTGAGCACTTCGGCGCTTTCGGCTTTGTTGGCGGGCTCCTTGTACATGAGGATGAAGGATGCGGTCACCACCGGGTAGGCGGTGTCGCCGGGCTGGTCCACCAGAGAAATGCCCATGCCGGGGGCCTTGGACCAGTCGGCGTTGGCGGCGGCGGCGGCAAAGGTCACGTCGTCGGGCATCACGAATTTGCCGCTCTTGTTCTGCAGTGCCATCACCGGGATGTTGTTTTTCTTGGCGTAGGCGTATTCCACGTAGCCGAGCGAGCCCTTGACGCGCGAGACGTTGGCGGCCACGCCTTCGTTGCCCTTGCCGCCCACCGAGGTGGGAGCGGGCCACTTGACGGCGTTGCCACGGCCCACGGAATCGGCCCAGTCCTTGCTGACCG
>CAYUAH010000142.1:0-8780 GCA_964442375.1 uncultured Hydrogenophaga sp.
CGGCCGGCGAGGGGATGCTGCTGCCGGTGGACACCGACACCAGGGCCCAGATGCCCACCAGCAGACCCAGGCCGAACAGCGGCGGCAGCACGCGCAGCCACAGGCCGGTCCAGTCGAAGGCTGGGCGTCTGGGTTTGGCCGCAGCGGTGGCCGCGGCAGGAGACGCCACAGCTGCTGCCTTGGGGGCAGGCCGTGCCGGTGCGGTGCTTGTGGCGGTGCTGGTGTTCATGGAACTCGCATCCAGAGGTGAGTGAAAAACGGCGCTGACCATGGCGGGCTCCTTCAAACCTTGACCTTGAAGCTGTCGGCGTACTTGGCCGGGTCCTTGCCGTCCCAGCTCACGCCGTCGATGAATTTGTGGGTGCGCATCTCGCTCTTGGGCAGGCTGACCTTGGCGGCGCTGGCGGCCTGCTTGTAGATGTCGATGCGGTTGATGGACTTGGCCACGCCCAGGTAGTCGGGGTGGTCTTTCATCAGGCCCCAGCGCTTGTGCTGGGTGAGGAACCACATGCCGTCGCTCAGGTAGGGGAAGTTGACCGCGCCGTCGTTGAAGAACTTCATGTGCAGCGGGTCGTCCCAGGTCTTGCCCAGGCCGTTCTGGTAGCGACCCAGGATGCGCTGGTTGATGGCGTCCACGCTGGTGTTCACGTAGGCGCGGTCGGCGATGGTTTCGGCCATCTTGAGCTTGTTCTGCAGGCCGGCGTCTATCCACTTGCCGGCTTCCAGGATGGCGGCGGTCACGGCGCGCGCGGTGTTGGGGTATTTCTGCACCCACTCTGCGGTGGTGCCCAGCACCTTCTCAGGGTGCTCGGGCCAGATCGCCTGGGTGGTGGTGCCGGTGATGCCGATGCCGTCCATGATGGCGCGGTGGTTCCAGGGCTCGCCCACGCAGAAGCCGTCCATGTTGCCCACGCGCATGTTGGCCACCATCTGCGGCGGCGGCACGGTGATGACCTTGGCGTCTTTCATGGGGTTGATGCCGTGGGCCGCCAGCCAGTAGTACAGCCACATGGCGTGGGTGCCGGTGGGGAAGGTCTGGGCGAAGGTGTATTCACGCTTGTCGGTGGCCATCAGCTTGGCCAGCGATGCGCCGTCCACCGCGCCCTTGTCGGCCAGCTTCTTGGAGAGCGTGATGGCCTGGCCGTTCTGGTTCAGGTTCATCAGCACGGCCATGTCTTTCTTGGGACCGGCCGTGCCCAGGTGCACGCCGTAGACCAGCCCGTACAACACATGGGCCAGGTCCAGCTCGCCGTTGACCAGCTTGTCGCGCACGCCAGGCCAGCTGGCTTCTTTGGTTGGGATGATCTTGACGCCGTACTTCTGGTCAATGCCCAGCACCGAGGCCATGACCACGCTGGCGCAGTCCGTCAGCGGGATGAAGCCGATCTTGACCTCCTTCTTCTCGGGGGCGTCGGAGCCGGCGGCCCAGGCCCCGTGGTGGCCCAGGGTGCTGAACAAGGCCGTGCCGGCGGCTGCGGTCTTGATGAAGTCGCGGCGGGAGGGTGTGCCGGTGTTTGCGACAGCGGGTGTGACGGATGTGTCCATGTTCAACTCCTGTAGGCCAACAAAAAAATGCGGTTCCGGAAAACACAACGGCGTCCGTTTCGGAGCGCTCGCTGCGCTGCGAAAACGGACGCCGTTGTCCTGTGTCTGGCTGACTGTTGGCGCCCACCGCCCTTGGTGGGTGCCTCGTCAACTGTTAAGCAGTTTGTGTGCCAGGATGCCCCACGGGCTGAAAGCGCCTCGCAAGCCGTGTGCTGCGGTGGATCCATGCACCGGCACGGGGCATGGGCACATCATTTGTGCGCTGCAGCACCCGTGTGCGGGTGCACCGACCCCGTGGCCAGATCGGCCAGGGCCAGCACGGCTTCGGCCACGTCCACCAGGCGGCGGTTCTGGTTCATGGCGAGCTGGCGCAGGGTCTTGTGGGCCTGGGCCTCGCTCAGCTGGCGCTGCGCCATCAGCAGGCCCTTGGCGCGTTCCACCAGTTTGCGTTCGTTGAGGCTGGCGCGGGTGGCATCCAGCTCAGCCGACATGGCCTGCAGCCGCTGCGCCTGGGCCTGCACCAGCTCCAGCACCGAACGTTCCAGTTGTGAACCCAGCGGGAGGCTGGGCGCGGCGGTGCCCTGCGGCGCATCGTCGAAGAAGGACAGCGTGGGTTCGCCGGTTTCTGTGCCCAGGGCACGCATGCCACTGAGCGACAGCAACTCGTGCTCCAACAGCTCGCTGCGCTGTTCACACAGGCTGCGCAGCGCAGCACTCAGGTGGGCTTCCACCGCACGCATGGCCTCCATGCGTTCGGTGCAGGTGTCGAACCAGCGCTGACTCAGCTCGGGGTTGAGCACGCCGCCGGCGCCGCTGGCGCACAGGATGCGGCGCAAACGTTCCAGCGCCGCCTGTGTGGCCTGCGCATCGTTGTGTTGCCACAGCACCACGGCCTCGGGCGGCGCGAACTGGGCAAACACCTCCAGCGCCCGCTCCTGCGATTCGATCAGGTAGAGCAGGCGTTGCTGGCCGGCTTCCTCAGCCAGCCCGCTGGCAAACAGGGCGCTGCCGGTGGCGCGTTCCTGGCCGGCCAGTTCCTTGCACTGCATGAAATTGAACAGGCCCACCAGCAGGCGCGAGATGGCCGGGTCGCTGGCGGTGTCTGCGGCCTCAAAAATCACCGCCAGCAAGCCGGCAATCAGGCGCGAGTAGGCGGCTGTGGCCTGAGCGGGCGTCCAGGCGCCGCGCTCCACCTGCCGGCGCAGGCCGGGCAGGGCGCTCAGGCCATGCAACACGTAGGCAATGCGTCCGAACAGGCGGGCGCCGTGACGCAGCTGTGCTGCCTCGGTGTCCAGGTGGTCGAAGTGGGTGTGCAGGGCCGCATCGGCCGCGCTGCTCTGGTCGATCTGCGCCAAGCGCTCGGCGCCGAAGCGCTGACCGCTGGAGCCCAGGTAGAGGTTGCTCAGGCCCCGCTCGCGCTGCAGCTCGTGGATCAGCCTGGCGCTGGCGTCCACCAAGGCGGCGGTCAGCGTCAGCTGGCGCAGCTCGGCGATTTCGCAGCGTTTGGCGGCAAGCAGAAAATGGAGGCCGGATTTCATGGGTGCGGTGCTGATTGCCAGAGATTCAGCTAGAGATCCAGCAACAAACGTGCCGTCGCCGGCTCACGTGCGTTTCAGCCGCCGCCCTGCAGCAACACGCCCCGCCGCGCCAGCCGCTCGCGCGCTTCCAGCAGCGCCGCATGCAGTTGCCGTTCCAGTTCTGCCTTGGGCGGCAATTCGGTCCAGTACTCGGCCACGGTGATGCCGTCTTTGTGCATTTGCAGCAGCTCCACCTGCTCGTTGCTCGATTCGGCGCAGAGGATGAGGCCGATCGGCGCTTCTTCGCCGTCCTGGCGCTCGTGTTTGTCCAGCCACTTCAGGTACAGCTCCATTTGGCCTTTGTGGGTGGCCTTGAAGCGGCCCAGCTTGAGCTCGATGGCCACGAGGCGGCGCAGGCGGCGGTGGAAGAACAGCAGGTCGAGGTAGAAGTCTTCACCGTCGATGACCAAGCGTTTTTGCCGTTCGACAAAGGCAAAGCCCCTGCCCAGCTCCAGGATGAAGGCTTCAAGCTGGCGCAGGATGGCGGCCTCCAGATCGGCTTCATCGTGGCCCTGGCGCAGGCCCAGGAAGTCGAGAAAGTATGGGTCTTTGAAGACGTTGGCGGGCGTTGTGTCGGTTGACGACGGATGCAGCGGGGCCTGGATGCGGGCGATTTCGCTGCGCTCGTAGGCTTTACGGTTGATCTGGTGTCCAAGTTCACGCACGCTCCAGCCCTCCTGCGCCGCATGCTGGGCGTAGTGCCACCGCGCCAGCGGGTCTTTGAGTGCCACGATGGTCACCAAGTGACTCCAACTCAATTTTGCCGACAGCGTTGACACAATCTCTGCCTCTGGAAATGCCTCGGCAAACTTCAGCATGCGACGCAGATTTCGCGACTCAAAGCCCCGACCAAACTCGCTGGACAAGTGCTGGCCCAGGTGCGCGATCAGCTGGCTGCCATAGGTGGCCCGCTCCCCACCCAGGACCTCGGTGGCCAGCCGCTGGCCGACCGTCCAGTAAAGACGCGTGAGTTCGGCGTTGACGGCACCTGCCAAGCGCTGGCGGCTGCTGGCGATGAGCGCGCGCAGCTCGGCGTGCAGGCTTTCGGCTGGCGTGGCGTTTGTTTGAGTGGATGTGGTTTCTCACTGCGGCTCCCTTTGGCGTGCAATCGTTGACATCGATTTTTGTTTGGATGCATTTTCCGTCTTGTGGCCACATGCCGCAGCCTCTGCATCTGGCCCCGTACACTTCCCCGCCATGCTGATCCTCGGAATCGAATCCTCCTGCGATGAAACCGGCGTGGCGCTGGTGGACGCGTCTGCCGCCGCCACGCAGGCGGGTGTGCCGCGCCTGCTGGCGCACGCCTTGCACAGCCAGATTGCCATGCACCAGGCTTATGGGGGCGTGGTGCCCGAGCTGGCCAGCCGCGACCACATCCGCCGGGTGTTGCCTTTGACCACCGAGGTGTTGAATCAGGCCGGCCACACCTTGGCCGAGGTGGATCTGGTGGCTTTCACCCGCGGCCCCGGCCTGGCCGGCGCCTTGCTGGTGGGCGCCGGTGTGGCGGTGGCCATGGGCGCGGCGCTGGGCAAGCCGGTGCTGGGCATACACCACCTCGAAGGGCATTTGTTGTCGCCGTTCCTGAGCGTCGACCCGCCCGAGTTTCCGTTCGTGGCCTTGCTGGTGTCGGGCGGTCACACGCAGCTCATGCGGGTGGACGGCGTGGGCCGCTACGAACTGCTGGGCGAGACCATCGACGACGCGGCCGGCGAGGCCTTCGACAAGTCGGCCAAGCTGTTGGGCTTGGGCTACCCCGGCGGTCCGGCGCTGTCGCGCCTGGCCGCGCAGGGTGACCCGACAGCCCACAAGCTGCCGCGCCCCTTGCTGCACAGCGGCGACCTGGACTTTTCGTTTGCCGGTCTGAAGACCGCCGTGCTGACCACGGTCAAGAAACAACTGGCGCAGCACGACGTGGGCACGGTGGCGCAACTGCCGCCCCAGGTGGTGGCCGATGTGGCCGCGTCCACCCAGGCGGCCATCGTGGAGGTACTGGTGAAGAAAGCCCTGGCGGCGGTGACCCAGAGCGGCCTCCGGCGCCTGGTGGTGGCCGGCGGGGTGGGCGCCAACAGCCTGTTGCGCCAGCAACTGAACGCGGGTTGTGCCGCGCGTGGCGTGCGGGTGCACTACCCCGAGCTGGACCTGTGCACCGACAACGGCGCCATGATCGCCCTGGCTGCCGGCATGCGGGTGTTGGCGGGTTGGGTGCCAGCGGGCGGCGACACCAGCAGCTATCGATTCGATGTGCGGCCCCGCTGGCCCTTGTCCGAACTGGCACCGGATCGGACAGACAGGGCAGAAACCCTGCCAAGCTGACGGGCTTGGCGGAAGCGGTTCTGTAATTATGAATTACACTCCGCGACCTTGACTGGCGGATAAGTGTCGCATGGGCGACAGGTGGCAATGGTGCCTCTCCGTGCGGTTGGCACAAGGTATTCCTGAACATGAAGCAGATGAGACAACTTCGCCGCCAGGTGCTGGCCGGCCTGATCGCTGGCCTGGGTTGGGCGGTGGGAGCCAGTGGCGCGCTGGCGCAAAATGCCGCCGCGCCCACGGCGGCACCGGTGCGCATCGGCATGATCGAGGTGTTCTCGGGCCCGCTGGCCAACACTGGCGAATCGGTGTTCCGCAACCTGCTGTGGGCGGTGGAGCGGGTCAATGCACGGGGTGGGGTGAAGCTGCCGAACTCGGCGGGAGGCGCCCGCCCGCTGGCGCTGGTGCGCTACGACAGCAAGGGCCAGAACGACGAGGCTTTGTCGGCGCTGCGCGCGGCGGTGGACGGCGGCATCAGCGTGGTGGTGCAGGGCAATTCCTCGGCCACGGCGGCGGCGCTCATCGACGCCATCGGCAAACACAACGATCGCGAGCCGCAGCGCCAGGTGGTGTTCCTCAACTACTCGGCGGTGGACCCGGTGCTGACCAACGAGAAGTGCAGCTACTGGCACTTCCGCTTCGACGCCCACGCGGACATGCGCATGAACGCGCTGATGAGTGTGCTCAAGGACGACAAGGCGCTCAAGAGCATCTACCTGATCGGCCAGGATTACAGCTTTGGCCAGGCGGTGCTGAAAGAGGCCAAGCGCCAACTGGCCGACAAGCGCCCCGACGTGAAGATCGTGGGCGACGAGCTGCACCCCATGGCCCGGGTGAAGGACTTTTTGCCCTACGCCACCAAGATCAAGGCCAGCGGCGCGCAGGCCGTGCTGACCGGCAACTGGGGCAACGACCTGACCCTGCTGGTCAAGGCCGCGCGCGAGGTGGGGTTTGAGGGCAGTTTTTACACCTTCTACGGCAACGCACTGGGCGCGCCCGCCGCCATCGGCGAGGCCGGCATCGGCAAGGTGGTGGCGGTGGCCGACTGGTTCCCCAACGTGGCCACACGCGAGTCCGAGGCCTTTTACCAGTCCTTCCGCCAGCGTTTCCCCAAGCCGGAAGACGACTACGTGCACATGCGCATGCAGCTGCTGATCGAGTCGTTGGCGCAATCCATCGAACGCGCCGGCAGCACCGAAGCCAAGGCGATTGCCGCTGCTTTGGAAACGGTGCAGTTGAGTTTTGCCGGCCAGGGAGCGCGCATGCGCGCCGCCGACCACCAGTTCCAGCAACCGCTGGTGGTGGCGGTGATGGACAAACAGGGTGCGCCCGGTGTGAAGTTCGACGTCGAGGGTTCGGGCTTCGGCTTCCGCCCGGTGCGCCAGATCAGCCCCGAGCAGGCCGAAATGCCGCACAGCTGCCAGATGCAACGCCCGCGCTGACGCACAATCTCTCGCATGAGAGATACCGTCAGTGCCCTGGAGGGCTCCCGCATCCGTGAAGTCGCCAACGAGGGCCTGGGCCGCGAAGGCGTGCTCAAGTTCTGGTTTGGTGAGAGCGACGAGGTCACGCCGGCCTTCATCCGCGAGGCCGCCATCGCCTCGCTCCATGAGGGTGAAACCTTCTACGCGCACAACCTGGGTTTGCCCGAGCTGCGCGCTGCGCTCGCGGCCTACACCGCGCGCTTGCACCCCACGCAGGCGGCGGCGGGGCTGGCGGACCGGCTGGCCGTCACCTCGGGCGGCGTCAACGGCCTCATGCTGGCCTGCCAGACCCTGCTGGACGCGGGCGACGAGGTGGTGGCGGTCACGCCGGTGTGGCCCAACCTGGTGGCGCAACCGCTGATCATGGGTGCCCAGGTGCGTCGCGTGCCGCTGCGTCCGGGGGCGGACGGCGCGTGGGGGCTGGACCTGGCCGAGCTGCTGACCGCCATCACGCCGCGCACGCGGCTGCTGGTGGTCAACGCCCCCAACAACCCCAGCGGCTGGACACTGAGCGCCGACGAGCAGCGCGCCATCCTGGCCCATTGCCGCCAGACGGGCACCTGGGTCCTGGCCGACGAGGTGTATGAGCGGCTGTATTACGCGCCCACCGCCAACGGCTGTGCACCGTCCTTCTTGGATCACGCGCAGGCCAACGACCGCCTCATCGTCACCCACAGTTTCTCCAAGAGCTTCCTCATGACCGGCTGGCGCCTGGGCTGGCTGGTGATGCCGCCGGATTTGACCGAGGCCATGGGCAAGCTGATCGAGTTCAACACCTCGTGCGCGCCCGTGTTTGTGCAGCGCGCCGCCTTGCAGGCCCTGGCCCGCGCCGACGAGGTGACGCCCGCCCTGGTGGCCCACCTCAAGACCTGCCGCGACACCCTGGTGCCCGCGCTGCAGGCGCTGCCCGGCATTGAGGTGGCTGCCCCGCTGGGCGGCATGTACGCCTTTTTCCGCATTCAGGGGCAGGACGATTGCCTGGACGTGGCCAAGCGCCTGGTGCGCGAAGCCGGCCTGGGCCTGGCGCCCGGCAGCGCCTTCGGGCCGGAGTCGGCCGGCTGGCTGCGCTGGTGCTTCGCCAGCCGCGACACCGGCCGCCTTCTGGAAGGGGTGGATCGACTCAGGCGCTGGCTCGGGCTATAATTGCCGGTTGCTGCCCGAATGGGTGGCATCTTCACGCCTGTTGTGGCGCTGGCTTGGAAGCACTTTCCAAAGACCGGGCGGCTGCGGCAGGACGCATGTAACCTCGAGGAAATCGAAATGATCGCTCAATCCGTCAAGGCCGAAGTCATTGCGGCCAACGCCCGCGGCGCCGCCGATACCGGCAGCCCCGAAGTCCAGGTCGCCATCCTGACCGCTCGCATCAACGAGCTGACCCCCCACTTCAAGACCCACGCCAAGGACCACCACGGCCGCCGCGGTCTGCTGCGCATGGTCAGCCGCCGCCGCAAGCTGCTGGACTACCTGAAGTCGCGTGACGCCGACCGTTACGTGGCACTGATCGCCAAACTGGGCCTGCGCAAGTAATTGCTGTAGCCAAGTCGCGCAAAAACGCCTGGGTTGGTTCGCTGGCTCAGGCGTTTTTCGCTTGTTTTTCCCTCTGATTTTTCGGACACATCACATCAAGCAGAGCGAAGCTGTGTCATTCCAACGGGCCTGTGGCGGGCCAGCAGCCCCGTTGGAATGGCATCGTGTTCTGCACATGTGGGTTCCGGGCACCGGGTGCAGCCAGATGCGCCTCACACACAGGAGAACCCCATGACCATGTTCAACAAAGTCACCAAAACCTTCCAGTGGGGCCAGCACTCGGTCCGCATGGAAACCGGCGAAATCGCCCGTCAGTCCAGCGGCGCCGTGCTGCTCG
>CAYUAH010000143.1:0-8746 GCA_964442375.1 uncultured Hydrogenophaga sp.
CGGGGCAGTTCCTGCTCGAATACAGCGACGAACCCTACGATTTCAGCCACGGCAACGACAACCTGCTGTGGGTGCTGAAGTTGCCCGAGCGTGCGCTGCAGGCCCGGGTCGGGAACCCCAGCCGCTTCTGCGCCAAGACCTACGACGCCACCGAAGGTGTGGGGCGCCTGTTCCGCGACTACGTGCAGCTGCTCGCCGCCCATTGCCAACACCAGAACACGGTGGCGTTGTCGCTCATGGGTTCGCAGGCGGTGGACCTGCTGGCCCTGGCTTTGCACCAGCACTGCGACACCGAGCAGTCGGGCACGACCTTGGTGCGATCGGCCCACGTCGCACGGGTCGAGGCTTTCATCCGTGAACACCTGATGGAAGCCGATCTCACGCCGCAGCGCATCGCCGATGGCTGCGGCATCTCTTTGCGCTACCTGCATGCGCTGTTCAAGGACGAGCACGAGTCGGTGGCGCAGAGCATCCGCGTGCGGCGGCTGCGTGTGGCCTACGAGCAGCTCAACAGCGGTTCGGCCGAGTCCGTGGCCCAGGTGTCATACCGCACAGGCTTTTGCGACCAGGCGCAGTTCAGCCGCCTGTTCCGGGCCGAGTTCGGGCTGAGCCCGGGCGAGTTGCTCAAACGGCGGCGCACCAACCACTGAATGCGCGGGAGGCGTCAGGCCAGGTAGGTCCGCGCCGCCGCCTTCACCGCTGCCGTCAGCCGCTGCGCGGACGGCGCCTCGCGCGCCCAGTGTTGCCAGTACAGGGTCACGTCCACCGTGGCGCCGGGCAACAGCTCTTCAAAGCTGGGGTGTCCAGCCAGATGCTGCTCGGGCACCATGCCCCAGCCCAGGCCCAGTGCGATGGCGGTCTCGAAGGCTTCCACCGACGGGGCGAAGTGGCGCGGGTATTCGGGTTGGCGCAGTTCGAAGTGTTGCGCCAGGAACGTGTCCTGCAACGCGTCCTTGCGGTTGAAGATGATGGCAGGCTGTTGCAGCAGCTTGTGCACCGACACCGCGCCGCTGGCCGTGCGGCACCGCGCCGCGACCTCGGGCGCGGCCACGCAGCGGTAGCGCATCACGCCCAGCGGTTCGGCCACACAGCCGCGCATGGCCTGGGCCAGCGTCGTCACGCAGCCCATCACGTCGCCGCTCTTGAGCGCGTCGTGCGTGTGGTCCTGGTCGTCGATCAGGATGTCGAGCAGCAGTTTGTGGCGCTTGAGCAGCGGCGCCACGCCGGGCAAAAACCAGCCGGCCACCGAGTCGGCGTTGATGGCCACGCCCAGCGTCTGCCACGGTTTGCCGCCACCGCTTTGCTGGCCTTGCAGGCCGGCCAGCAGGTCAGCCTCCATCGAGCGCACCTGTTTCACATGCGCCAGCAGCGCCTGGCCGGCGGCGGTGGCGCGCACGCTTTTGCCGCGCACCAGCAGGCGCTGGCCCAGTTGCTCCTCCAGCCCGCGTATGCGCAGCGACACGGCCGCCAGCGTCAGGTGCAGGGCCTGGGCCGCAGGACCGAAGCCGCCGTGTTCGATGACGGCGTTGAGGGCTTCGAGTTGGCGGGCATCGAGCATGCTTGAGAAAAACTTGACCAAATGGCGATGGAGGCGTTTCAGTTTAAGCCACAGGGCTCGGCCGGCACGGTCACCAGGGGCAAGCCGCTGTGGTCCTTGAGACCGATGCCGGTCTGTCCGATGCGGCGCCCTTCGTTCACCAGCCAGGCCAGACGGCGTGCCGCCGTGGCCGGGTCCTGGCCGGCCGGGCGCACGTTGGAGATGCAGTTGCGTTGGGCATCCGTGGCGCCCACGCGGGGGTTGTGGGTGAGGTAGATGCCCAGACTGTCCGGCGAACTCAGGCCGGGGCGTTCGCCCAACACCATGGCCACCATGGCCGCACCCAGGCGCGCGCCCACCTCGTCGGCCACGGCCACGCGGGCCTGCTGCACCAGCACCAGCGGTCCCAGGCGCAGGCCGGGGGCCAGCGCGGCCCGGATGGCGGTGGCCAATGCGGCGCCATGTTGTTGCAGGCCCAGGGCCGAGAGGCCGTCGCCCAGCACCAACACCAGGTCGGGCGCGGCGGCCGGGGCGTGGGCCTGCCATGTGTCCAGCGTGGTCAGGCTGGCGTCGTCGAGCCGGCGCCCGAGGTCGGGGCGCAGCAGGTAGCTGTGGCGGTCGCGCGCGCGGCTGTGCAGCAGCAGCGGCGCTGGCCAGCCCTGGGCGGCCAGATCGTCGCCCAGGGCGTTCAGGTCCAGCGGCAGGTGGATGGCGTCGCGCGCTTGGGCGTGCGCCAGCGCAAAGGCCAGCACCTCGCGGGTGGGCAGGCTCACGCCGCTGCGGCCCAGGGCGATGCGCGCCGGCGTGTGGCGGCGCAAGGTGGCCCAGGGGTCGGTGTCGGGCGTGGGCGTCATGTGCGGCCCTCCCCTTGCCACAGCAGGGCGGGCAGCGCAGCCGATGCGGGCAGCAGGCGCCCGCGGGTGTCCGTCAGGCCCGTGTGCTGCAGCCAGGCCTCGAACTCGGGCGCGCGCTTGAGGCCCAGCATCTCGCGCAGCACCAGCGCGTCGTGGAAGGAGGTGCTCTGGTAGTTCAGCATGATGTCGTCGGCGCCGGGCACGCCGATCATGAAGTTCAGGCCGGCGGTGGCCAGCAGCACCATCAGGTTGTCCATGTCGTCCTGATCGGCCTCGGCGTGGTTGGTGTAGCAGATGTCGCAGCCCATGGGCAGGCCCAGCAGCTTGCCGCAGAAATGGTCTTCCAGGCCGGCGCGGGTGATCTGCTTGCCGTCGAACAGGTACTCGGGGCCGATGAAGCCCACCACCGTGTTCACCAGCAGCGGCTGGTAGCGCCGTGCCACCGCGTAGGCGCGGGCCTCGCAGGTCTGCTGGTCCACGCCGTGGTGGGCGTTGGCCGACAGCGCGCTGCCCTGGCCGGTTTCGAAGTACATGGCGTTGTGGCCCACCGTGCCGCGCCCCAGTGCCTGCACCATGGCGTGGGCTTCGTCGAGCAGGGCCAGGTCGATGCCGAAGGCGCGGTTGGCGGCCTGGGTGCCGGCGATGGACTGGAACACCAGGTCCACCGGCGCGCCCTGTGCCATGGCCAGCATGGAGTTGGTGACGTGGGTCAGCACACAGGTCTGGGTGGGGATGGCGCCGCGCTCCAGCACCTCGGCCAGCACCTGGTTGAGGCGCACCAGGTCGGGCAGGCTGTCCGAGGCCGGGTTGACGCCCACCACGGCGTCGCCCGCGCCCAGCATCAGGCCGTCGATCAGGCCGGCCACGATGGCGGCCGGGTCGTCGGTGGGGTGGTTGGGTTGCAGGCGCACGCCCAGGTGGCCGCGCAGACCCTGGGTGTTGCGAAAGCGCGTGACCACCTCGCAGCGCCGGGCCACCAGCATCAGGTCCTGGTTGCGCATGAGTTTGCTGACGGCGGCCACCATCTCGGGTGTGAGCCCGGGCGCCAGCCGGCGCAGCACCTCGGGCGTGGCTTGGTCAGACAGCAGCCAGTCGCGGAATTCGCCCACGGTGAATGAGGCCACCGGGGCAAAGGCCGCTGCGTCGTGGCTGTCGATGATCAGCCGCGTCACCTCGTCGTCTTCGTAGGGCACCAGGGCTTCGCTCAGAAAGCGGCGCAGTGGCACGTCGGCCAGCAGCCAGCGGGCGGCCACGCGCTCCTGCTCGCTGGCAGCGGCCAGCCCGGCCAGGCAGTCGCCCGAGCGCAGGGGCGTGGCCTTGGCCATGAGTTCGCGCAGGCTGTCGAAGCGGTGGCTGCGGGTGCCCAGGGTGGTGGAAAAGCCCATGTGTCCTTTCGCGGGTGGCGCAGGCGTGATGCTATTCCACCATGCCCAACATGGCGTCGGCCGGGGCATCCTGTCGCTGCTGCGCGGTCAGGCGGAAGTACAGGTAGGCCAGGGCCATCAGACCCAGGAACAGCACACTCAGCATGGCGTTGAAATACACCACGGCCGCCAGGCAGATCACGCCACAGACCAGAGCGATGGCCGGAAACAGCGGGTAGAAAGGCGCGCGGTAAGGGCGCTCCATGGCCGGCTCGCTGGCGCGCAGCTGGAACAGCGCGGCCATGGACACGATGTACATCACCAACGCGCCCAGCACCGCCATGGTCACGATGTTGGCGGTCAGCGGCTGGCCACCGAAGCTGATCCACTGGTCGCTGAACACGGCGGCCACGCCCACCACGCCACCGCCCACCAGTGCGCGCACCGGTGTCTTGAAACGCGGGTGCACCGTGGCGAAGTAGGCCGGCAGGTAGCCGGCGCGGGCCAGCGCGTACATCTGGCGCGAATAGCCCAGGATGATGCCGTGGAAGGACGCGACCAGGCCGAACAGGCCTATCCACACCAGCATGTGCAGCCAGCGGCTGGATTCGCCCACCACCACCTTCATGGCCTGAGGCAGGGGGTCGTTGATGTTGGCCAGCTGGCGCCAGTCGCCCACGCCACCGGCCATGACCATCACCAGCAGGGCCAGCGCCACCAGGGTCAGGATGCCGGTGATGTACGCGATGGGGATGGTGCGCCGTGGCTCCTTGGCCTCTTCGGCGGCCATGGCCGCGCCTTCGATGGCCAGGAAGAACCAGATGGCGAACGGGATGGACGCAAAGATGCCGGCCCAGGTGCCCGTGCTGAACACGCTGGATCCCGCCCAGCCATGGGCTGTGAACTGGGCCAGCGACCAGCCCGGTGCCACCACACCGGCAAACACCAACAGCTCGGCCACCGCCAGCAATGTGACCACCAGCTCGAACATCGCCGCGATGCCAATGCCCACGGCGTTCAGTGTGATGAAGACGGCGTAGGCGCCCAGCGCCGCCAGCTTGGGGTCCAGTGAAGGAAACTGCAGGCCCAGGTAGGCGCCTATGGCCAGCGATATGGCTGGCGGAGCGAACACGAATTCCACCAGGGTGGCAAAACCGGCGATGAATCCGCCGGTGGGGCCAAAGGCACGGCGGGCGTAGGCGAAGGGCCCGCCGGCGTGCGGGATGGCGGTGGACAGCTCGGTGAAACTGAAGATGAAGGTGGTGTACATCAGCGCCACAAACAGCGTGGCGACCAGAAAGCCCAGGGTGCCGGCGCTGGCCCAGCCATAGCTCCAGCCAAAGTACTCGCCGGAAATCACCAGGCCGACCGCAATGCCCCACAGGGAAAACGCGCCGAGCACGGGCTGGAGTTCCCGTGAAACCTGTTGGGGTGTGGGTGTCATGTGTTCGCTCGCTTGCATTTGTGACCCGAAACGGCTCGGGCAGCCGGCACACATCTTGCAAATTCAGTGCGGTTTCGCCGCATCCCATTTTGGAAACTTGTGAGCAGATGGCGCAAATTTGCCAATACGGGATAAGCTTTTGCCGCAGGTTCAAGGGAGAAGATCAACATGTTGCAAGCGCCTGACGCCGCTTCGGCCCGATTTCGTGTCAAACGAACCCAGGATGTGGATGTGCACGCCAACAACCTCGCGGCCTGGGAGCAACGCTACGAGCAGACCTCGGGTGGGCCATTTGTTGGCGAGGTGCGCGAGTGGGTGGACGCTGACCTGCAGGTGTTCGAGGAGGTGGCCAGCTGCGCCACCAGCCAGCGTTGCCGGCCCTGGCAGGACGGCGTCTGGCTGGGCCTGGCGACGCCGGGTGGCGCACATGGCCTGCGCTTCATGGGCACAGAGGTGCATGGCCAGCAGCTCATGTTGTCCGGCAGCGACGCGCCCTTCGAGTTGCAGGTGCCGGCTGGGCAAGGGCTGTTTGGCCTGGTGTTGCGTCAGGCCACGCTGGCCAGTCACTGGCAGACGCTGTACGGTCAGCCGTGGCCCGAGCATTGGCGCGGAACGCCCAGCGTCCAGGCTCTGTCCGTGACGCAGCGGGAGCGGTTGTCAGGGACCTTGCATGAGGTGCTTCGGCGTGTGCAGCAGTGTCCCGACCTGCTGCAGCACGACGCGACGCGGCGCAGCTTGCGCAACACCTTGTTGTGCGTGCTCGGCGATCTGTTGATGCCCCAGGCGCTGAGCGAGGCCAGCGGTGCCCGCCAGTACCGCCGCCAGCATTGCATTCAGCGTGTGCGTGAATGGGTGTTCGAATGCCCCGAGACCCCGCTCACGGTGGCGGACCTGTGTGCGCGCCTGCACATGACACGCCGCACCTTGCAGAACTGCTTTCACGAAGTGCTCGGGCTGAGCCCTGCCACCTACCTGCGCACCCTGCGGCTCAACGCGGTGCGCCGCGCCCTGCGCGAAGGTCCGGCGTCGGCCACCGTGGCCGGCATTGCTGCCAGCTGGGGCTTCTGGCACATGGGCCACTTTTCGCACGACTACAAGGCGCTGTTTGGCGAGACGCCATCCCAGACCCGCACACGGGTGACCGCATCAGGTCAAGAATTTTTAAAGTAAATGGAGTATGAATTGATTTGCTTTAACAGATGAGGGCATTTGGGCACACTGCGGGCAGTTGAAACTTGTCCTGTCTGCAGGTGTTGCCATGACCATCGCGTTGCCCGTCCTTTCCCTCTCCCCCGCCTTCACCGCCGGTTTGGTGCTCAGCCTGTCGCTGATCATGGCCATTGGCCCGCAAAACGCCCACGTGTTGCGCATGGGCTTGCAGCGTCAGCACGTGTGGCTCACCATCGCCATCTGTGTGGTCACCGATGTGAGTCTGATCGCTCTCGGCGTGTTGGGCCTGGCGCAACTCGGGGGCTTGAGCGACAAGTTGCAGGGCGCGCTGATTGGTGCGGGCGTGCTGTTCCTGGCGGTGTATGGCTGGCAGGCCTTCATGCGGTTCCGCCATCCCGGTGCCTCGGCCGGGGCGACGGCGGGCATGGTGCCGCAGGCCCTGACCCGCCGGCAGGCGGTGTTGCAGGCCTTGGCCTTTTCGTGGCTCAACCCCCATGCCTGGCTGGACACCGCCGTGCTGATCGGCACCGCCTCGCTGGCCTATGGGCAGGGCAGCACCGTGTTTGGCCTGGGCGCTGCTACGGGCTCGCTGCTGTGGTTTGTGGGTCTGGGTGTGGCCATGTTCTGGCTCGGCCGCCGGCTCAATTCCGTGGCGGTTTGGCGCGCGCTGGATGGGCTGGTGGCGCTCATGATGTGGGGCACCGCTGCCTGGTTGCTCGTGAGCCTGTTCTGAGGGGGTCGTCATGCAAAAGCCCGTCACGATTTTTGGCCCCGACTTTCCTTTCGCCTACGACGACTGGCTGGCCCACCCGGCCGGGCTGGGTGCCTTGCCGGCCGAGCGCCTGGGCACCGAGGTGGCCATTGTGGGGGCCGGCATGGCCGGTCTCACGGCGGCGTATGAGCTGATGAAGCTGGGCTTGAAGCCTGTGGTCTACGAGGCTTCGCGCCTGGGCGGGCGGTTGCGCTCCCAGCCGTTTGAAGGCGGGCAGGGCGTGGTGGCCGAACTGGGGGGCATGCGCTTTCCGGCTTCGTCACGCGCGTTCTGGCACTACGTCGATTTGCTGGGCCTGCGCAGCCAGCCCTTTCCCAACCCGCTCACGCCCGCCGCTGGCTGCACCGTGGTCGATCTGGCCGGGCAGACCCACTGGGCGCGTTCGCTGGACGACCTGCCGCCGCTGTTCCGCGAGGTGGCCGAGGCCTGGGCCCAGGCGTTGGAGGCCGGCGCCGGTTTCAGCGGCCTGCAGCAGGCCTTGCGCGAGCGCGACGTGCCGCGTCTCAAGGCCCTGTGGGACCAGCTCGTGCCGCTGTGGGACGACCGCACCTTCTACGACTTCGTGGCCCAATCGCCCGCCTTTGCGCGCTTGAGCTTCCGCCACCGCGAGGTGTTCGGCCAGGTGGGTTTTGGCACCGGGGGCTGGGACTCGGACTTCCCCAACTCCATGCTCGAAATCCTGCGCGTGGTGCTGACCGGTTGCGACGAGGACCAGCATCTGATCGAAGGCGGCGTGCAGCAGGTGCCCGAAGGCCTGTGGCAACACGCGCCGGCTCAGATGGCGCACTGGCCCGCCGGCACCACGCTGGCCCGCCTGCACGGTGGTGCGCCGCGCGCCGGTGTGAAGGCGCTCAAGCGCGCAGCCAACGGCCACATCGCCGTCACCGACACGTGGGGCGTCACGCGCGAACACGCCGCCGTGCTGGTCACCTGCCAGAGCTGGTTGCTCACCACCCAGATCGATTGCGAGGAGAGTTTGTTCTCGCAGCCGCTGTGGATGGCGCTGGACCGCACGCGCTACATGCAGTCGTCCAAGACCTTTGTGATGGTGGACCGCCCGTTCTGGAAAGACCTTCGGCCTGACGGCCCACAACAGGGCTGGCCCCAGATGGGCATGACGCTGACCGACCGCCTGACGCGCGGCACCTACTTTTTCGACAACGGACCGGACCGACCGGCCGCCATCTGCCTGTCCTACGCGTGGATGAGCGACGCGCTCAAGATGTTGCCGCACAGCACCGAAAAGCGGGTGGAACTGGCGCTCTCGGCGCTGCAGAAAATCTACCCCGACGTGGACATCCGCAGCCACATCATTGGCGACCCGATCAGCGTGTCCTGGGAGGCCGACCCGCATTTCCTCGGTGCCTTCAAGGGCGCGCTGCCCGGCCATTACCGCTACAACCACCGCATGTACGGCCACTTCATGCAGGACGCACTGCCCGCTGCCGAGCGCGGCATCTTCCTCGCGGGCGACGACATCTCGTGGACACCCGCGTGGGTCGAAGGTGCGGTGCAGACCGCGCTCAATGCGGTGTGGGGCGTGGTGCATCATCTCGGTGGCGCCTGCCACGCGGCCAACCCCGGCCCCGGCGAGGCCTACCCGCA
>CAYUAH010000144.1:0-8692 GCA_964442375.1 uncultured Hydrogenophaga sp.
TGGTAACTCCAGTCTCCCAGATGCCGTCGGGTGAACAACCTATTGCAACATCACATCTAGACGGCCACCACCTTGCCGGCCGGACCTTGCGTTACCTGCAGACACACCCGGAGCTTGGCGTGGAACTGCTGGAGACGTACCGGCGCCTGGTACACCGCCTGCTCGACGGGTTGTGTGCCATTGAAAGCGGGCTGACGCACGTCGTCTGCCACGGCGATACGCACGGTTTCAACAACCACATATGCACCGGTACCAATGGCGCCAGAAAGGCCGTTTTTTTTGATTTCGACGATGCCGGACCCGGCTTCTTGGCCTATGACCTGAGTGTGTTGCCTTGGTCGTATTTGGTTCGCAAAAGCTTGAAGGAACCCGATGACACCCTGCGTGAGCGCTGGGCGCGCTACCTCCGGGGATACCGGGCCGAAGGCGGCGAAGTGAGCGACGCAGATCTGGCCGCCTTGCCCCTGTTTCTGCAACTTCGGCACCTGTGGAATCTGGGCGAGGCCGCCGGGCGGCTGCATCACTGGGGAACGAATTCAGTGCCCGTCGACTGGCTGCAGAAGCAGTTGGACATATTTGAGGCCTGGAACGCAGTGGACCTACGGGCATGACGGCCTGCCATGACGGCCTGCTATGGTACGGCTCGTACGCTGGCGTCATTTTCACGAAAGTCCCGCACCATGCCTCGCCTCATCACTTCGCTTGCCCTGTTGCTCACCGCCACCGTCGCCTGCTCCGCCAACACGGAGGAAATCGGCGCGGTGGACACGGTGTTCAAGCTCATCGGCCCTGACCACAAAATTGTGGTGGAGGCCTACGACGACCCTGGCGTGCAAGGCGTCACCTGCTACATCTCACGCGCCAAAACCGGCGGCGTGAAGGGGGCGCTGGGGTTGGCAGAGGACAAGTCGGAGGCTTCCATCGCTTGCCGGCAAGTGGGCCCCATCACCGTGCCCAAGCCCATCAAGGCGCAGGAGGAAATCTTCAGCGAGCGCACCAGCCTGATCTTCAAGCGGCTGCGCATCGTGCGCATGGTGGACGCCAAACGCCACGCGCTGGTGTACCTGACCTATTCCGACCGCGTGATCGAGGGCTCGCCGCAGAACTCGGTCACGGCCGTGGCGGTGGACCGGGCCACGCCTATTCCGCTGCGCTGAGACAATCGGGCCATGGAAAACCTCGATCTGTACGTGTTGCGCACCCTGCGCGACTGGCGCCTGGCCGGCCAGCGCGCCATGCTGGTCACCGTGGTGCGCACCTGGGGTTCGTCGCCCCGCCCGGTGGGGTCCATCATGGCCTTGTCGGAACACGGTGCGGTGGTGGGGTCGGTGTCGGGCGGTTGCATTGAAGACGACCTGATCCACCGCTACACCCGCGCCTACCAAAGCGATGCGGCGGCCCGCGATGCGGAGCCACACGCTATCCCGGCCGGTGCGCCGCAGCAGGTGAAGTACGGTATCAGCGCCGACGAGGCGCACCGCTTTGGCCTGCCCTGTGGCGGCACGCTGGAGCTGTTGCTGGAATTCGACCCCGATGGCGCGGTGCTGCAAGCCATGGTGGCCCAACTGGAAGCCGGCGAAATGCTGCGCCGCGTGGTGAACCTGGCCGATGGGCGGTGTTCGCTGCAGGCCGCACAGGCTGGCGAAGGCCTGCGGCTGGACGGTCAGCAGCTGTCCAATACCTTTGGCCCCGAGTTCCGCATGCTGCTCATAGGCGCGGGCCAGCTCACGGAATACCTGGCGACCATGGCGCTGTTCAGCGGCTTTTCGGTGACGGTGTGCGACCCGCGCGAGGAGTACCGTGGCGCCTGGTCGGTGCCACGCGCCACGGTGTTGTCGGAAATGCCCGACGACGTGGTCAAGGCCTTCCGGCCGGACCGCCGCAGCTGTGTGGTGGCCCTCACGCACGACCCCAAGCTCGACGACCTTGCCCTGCTCGAAGCGCTGGAAACCGATGCCTTCTACGTTGGCGCCATCGGCTCACGGCGCAACAACGAGGCGCGGCACGAGCGCATGAAAGCGCACTTCGGCCTCAGCGACGAGACGCTGGCGCGCCTGCGGGGCCCCATGGGCATCTACATCGGCAGCAAGACGCCGCCCGAGATCGCCGTGAGCGTGATGGCCGAGATCCTGGCGGTGAAAAACGGCGTGCCGCTGCCGCGCGACATGGCCGTGGCCACGGCCAAGGACAGGCTGGACCCGGTGCCTGGGCTCACCGGCCCGGTGTGCGGCGTGCTTTCACAGACACCCTGACGTTCAGCGCGTCAGCCGCAGCTGCCCGCCGCCCTCCAGCCGGAAGGCGGCCAGCACCTCGTTCAGGCGGCCGGTCTGCTCCATCATGCTGCTGGCTGCGGCGGCACTTTCCTCCACCAGCGCGGCGTTTTGCTGCGTCATCTGGTCGAGCTGGTTGACCGCGGTGTTGATCTGCGCGATGCCATCGCTCTGCTCGGTGGTGGCGGCGCGGATCTCGCCAATGATGTCGCTGACGCGCTGAACGCTGCCCACGATTTCGGCCATGGTGCTGCCGGCCTGCTGCACCAGCGCGCTGCCGGCCTCCACCCGCGACACGCTGTTGTTGATCAGGTCCTTGATCTCGCGCGCGGCCTGCGCACTGCGCTGCGCCAGGTTGCGCACCTCGCCGGCCACCACGGCAAAACCCCTGCCCTGCTCGCCGGCCCGCGCGGCCTCCACGGCGGCGTTCAAGGCCAGGATGTTGGTCTGGAAGGCAATGCCGTCGATGACGCTGATGATGTCGGCGATGCGGCGGCTGGCCTGGTTGATCTCGTCCATGGTGGTGACCACGTCGCCCACCACCTGACCGCCCTTGTGCGCCACCGCCGCCGCACTGCTGGCCAACTGGTTGGCCTGCTGCGCCGCGTCGGCGCTTTGGCGTACGGTGGCGGTCAGCTCCTCCATGCTGCTGGCGGTTTCTTCCAGGCTGCTGGCGGCGGCCTCGGTGCGGGCGCTGAGGTCGTGGTTGCCGCTGGCAATTTCGCTGCTGGCAGTTCCCAGGCCGCCAGCCACTTCGCGTATCTGTGTGAGGCTGCCCACCCAGTGCTGGCGCACCGACTCAAGTGCACCCAGCACGCGGCCGACCTCGTCCTGGCTTTTGGGCACCAGGGCTTGGGTGAGGTCGTTGCGGGCGAGGTTTTCGGCGGCGATCAGGGCCTGCTGCAAGGGCTGCGAGACCATGCGTCGTATGGCAAAGGCCACCAGAAAGCCGGCACCCACCAGGCCCAGGAACACCACCCCCAGCAACGTGAACACGCCACGGCGCGCCAGCGCCGTGCTGTCGCTGTCGCGTTCGGCTTTGATGATGGCCCAGTTCCAGCGCGGGAAATGCGTCCACGAGAGGTTCACGTCGTCCTGCGGCAAGCCCACAGCCGGCAGTGTCCGGCCCTTGAGCGCGCCCTGCTTCTCGCCGGCCTTCACAGCCTCGCGCAGCGAGGCCAGCACGGCATCGTCGGCTTCGAGCTTGGGCGCATTGGGCTGGCCAAACACCGCGCCACTGGCCAGGTCCACCGCAAACATGCGGTTGTGCTCGCGCGCAAACAGGCCCAGGGTCTTGCCCAGCGAGTCGAACTGCTGGCTCATGTCGTGGCCAATGAAGAGGATGGCAATGGTGCGCCCGTCCTTGACCACCGGCTCGTACTTGGTCATGAAGTTCTTGCCAAACAGCACGGCGCGGCCCACGTAGGGTTTGCCTTCGAGCATCAGCGGGTAAGCCGGGTGCTTGCGGTCGAGAACGGTGCCCACGGCACGGCTGCCGTCTTCCTTTTTCAGGCTGGTGGTCACTCGGCGGAAATCATCGGCCTCGCGCATGAACACCGTGGCCACACCGCCGGTCTGGCGCTGGAACTGGTCAACCGCGCTCTCGTTGCCGGCCATGTCCACCCCGCCCCACAACAGGCGCGGCTTGGCGCCGCCCTCTTCCAGGCTGAACATCACCGCCGCCAACTGGTCCGACAACAAGGGATAGGACTGCGTGGCCGACACCCGACCCGCCTCGTCCACCTGCTCCATCATGGACGCCACGGCCGCCGTGCTGTCGCGCATCTCGCCCAACGCGCGCTCGCGTGAACTGACGAATGTGAACCAGCCCAGCAGCGCGACGGTGGCCAGCAGCAGCACCGCGACCCCGGCCAACAACAGCAGCAGACGGGTCGCCAGGCTGTTGCGCCAGGACGCTTGCCCGGCAGATGAATTGAAAGCCATGCTGTCTCCTGCGTTCACGGTGCACTGGGGCACCCACTCTTATCACCGATCATTGATCGTGAACGAATGTATAGCAAATGCCGAGTCCGGCGACGGCCGCCCCGTCGGGCTGGCGACACGGGGTGTGGGCTTGCCGGTGCTCAGGCCGCTGGCGGTGGTTCCAGGCCCAGCACCCATTCGCGCCAGATGCCCACCAGCAGGGCCATCAGCACCGGCCCCACGAAGAGGCCGACCAGGCCCATGGTGGTGACGCCACCCACCAACCCAAAGAAGGTGGGCAGGAAGGGCAGCTTGATGGGCCCGCCCACCAGCCGGGGGCGCAGGGTCTTGTCAACGATGAACAATTCGATGGTGCCCCAGGCGAACAGCGCCAAGCCGGCAACGGCGTGACCGGCGCCCACCAGGTACAGCGAGACCAGGGTGAAGGACAGCGGCGCGCCGCCGGGAATCATGGCCATGAAACCCGTGATCACGCCCAGCAGCACCGGCGAGGGCACACCCGCCACCCAGTAGGCCAGGCCCAGCACCACGCCCTCGCCGAGCGCGATCAGGCCCATGCCTGTGACCGTCGCGCTGACGGTGGCCGGCACCACACGCGAAAAGCGCTGCCAGCGGCCGGGCAGCAGGTGCTCGCCCACGCGGTCCAGTTGCGCTCCCATGCGCGTGCCGTCCTTGTAGACAAAAAACAGCGTGATGAGCATGAACAGCACCATCAGCAGCAGCGAAGCGATATCGCCGCCCGCCGCCAGCAGCGTGCGCGAGATGTTGCCCAGGTGCTGCCCGCTCACGATCTGCACCCATTCGCCCAGCGCATGGGGCGCGCTGAGGTGGTCCCGCCAATAGTCGGCCAAGGCTTCGCCCACCCAGGGCAAAGCCGCCATCCAGTCCGGCACCGACGCACCAAATCGATTGGCCTCCACCAGCCAGCGCACCAGCACGGCGGCCTCGCGCACGGCATAGTGCAAGGCCAGGCCCAGTGGCACGACCAGCACCGCCACCACCACCAGCAGCGCCAGGCTGGCGGCCAGCGTGGTGTTGCCCTTGCAGGCCCGCACCAGGCGCGCGTACAAAGGCCAGCTGGCAAAGCCGATGATCAGCGCGGCCAGCACCGGCACCACAAAACCACGGAAGAAATAAACCCCGGCCAGCAGCAGCAACAGCAGCAGGGCGCGGGCGGCGAAAGAGGCTTGCATGGCGAGGGGCATGCGGGGATTCTGGCATGGCGCCCAGCCCACGCAGGGCGCAGAATCGCGAAACACTTGGAGAACCACCATGCCCGCCTATGTCATCTTCGATGTCGATATCCGCGACATGAGCCAGTACCAGCTGTTCATGCAGGGGGTCAAGCCCGCGGTCGAAGCCGCAGGCGGAAAGTACCTGGCGCGCGGCGGCGCGCACAAGGTGTACGAGGGGGATTGGCAGCCGCGCCGCATCGTGCTGTTCGAGTTCCCTTCGGTGGCCGCCTTCGAGGACTTCTACAACGGCCCGGTGTACCAGGGGCTTCGCCCCATCCGCGATGCCTGCAGCTCGGCCCGGCTGGTGTCGGTCGAGGGACTGGGCTAGGGCCTACGCGGGCGGCCGATCCGATATGCTTCCTCAATGCAATCCCACCCTGCCGCCTCCATCGCCCGTGCCGCCGTCTGGATGGCTGGCTGACGCTGATGGTGGTGATCGCCGTGGCAGGGCGCGAGGCCACGCGTGAACTCTCCGTCTTCCAGATCATGCTGCTGCGCTCCACCCTGGGCATGGCCATGCTGTGGCCCTTGGTGCACGCAGCCGGAGGCCTTGCCGCCATCAAGACCATGCGGCTGCGCCTGCACGCCGCGCGCAACACCGTGCACTATGCCGCGCAGTACGGCTGGTTCGTGGCCCTGACCCTGATCCCGCTGGCGCAGGTGGTGTCCATTGAATTCACCATGCCGATCTGGTCGGCTGCCCTGGCGGTCGTCTTTCTGGGCGAGCGCATGAGCGGGCGCAAGTGGATCGCCGTGTTGCTGGGGCTGGTGGGGGTGGCCGTCATCGTGCGCCCCCGTGCGGGCGAAGTCGAGCTGGGTCAGATCATCGCGCTGGCCTCCGCGCTGGGCTTTGCGGTGTCCGTCGTGTTGGTGAAGTCCCTGACCCGCACCGACGCGGCGGTGGCGATCAGCTTCTGGATGTTGGTGGTGCAAAGCGTCATCGGGCTCGTGCCGGCGCTTTGGGTCTGGCAATGGCCTTCGGCGCAGGCTTGGGGCTGGGTGGTGGTGGTCGCGTTCTGTGGCACCTACTCGCACTACTGCTTTGCCCGGGCCATGCAGCACGCCGACGCCACCGTTGTCGTGCCCATGGACTTTTTGCGCGTGCCGCTGACCGCACTGGTGGGCTGGCTGATGTACTCGGAGGGCCTGGACCTGTTCACGGTGCTGGGCATTGCGCTGATCCTGGCGGCCAACCTGCTGAACCTGCTTCGATTGCCCTCAGGTGCGTGGCGCATTTTGCGCAAGGCTTGAGGCGAGGCGCATCGCTGGAGGCGTGCAACGCCAGCCATGCGTGGGCAAGGGCAATGGCGTATCCCAGGTGACATCGCCGCCACCCTGCCGGGTGCGTTCACCGCACTGCTGGGCAATCCGGTTGTGCCGACCGCTTGGCTTCATTGGCCAACGGAACAAGCCGGCGTAACATGGCTGCAGATTCACGCAGTCATTCAGGCAGGCCATACATGAACGGCACAGAACGAGGCCACCAGTTGCTGCTCGTCGAACCGAGTTCCATTGTTCGCAGCATCATCGTTTCAGTCATCCGTCAGCAGGGCCTGGCACAGGTTCATCAGACCAGTTTTTTCGCCACGGCAAACGAGTGGCTTGTCGCTCGCTCTTTCGATGGCATATTGATGTCCATCGACGATGTGAGCGCCAGTATTGAGCTTCTGACATTGGTTCGCATGGGTACGTTTCGCTGCAACCCTGACATCCCTGTGGTGGCTCTGGTGCATCCGGATGAGCGACGCTTGCTCAGAGAATTGACCGACCTCGATGTGAAAAGGATCTTGCCCATACCCTTTCGCATGAGTGAGGTGATTGACACGGTGCGGGCCATGTTGGCACGCAGACCTTCCTCGGGCCCAGCCTCAGCATGACGACGCGTGGGTGCATGTGCCCGGCACACCTTTGCCGCCACAGGCACTGGCCATTGCACCGACCGTAGGTGCCGCCCAGGTGTTGGGCGTTCGTGTAGCACCACCGAAAGGATGCCGCGATGAACTCGAAGCTTCCCCAACTGAACGGCGGGCTTTTCCTGAGCGATGGCGGCTTGGAAACGTCCCTGGTGTTCCTCGAGAAGATCGACCTGCCACATTTTGCGGCCTTTGTGCTGCTGGACTCCGAGCTCGGCCGAGAACGCCTGCGGAGCTACTACCGGCCTTATCTGGAGCTGTGCGCCGATGTGCCGAATGCGGGCTTCGTGCTGGAAACGCCCACCTGGCGCGCCAATCCCGATTGGGCCACGCTGCTGGGGGTGGATGCCGTGCGCCTGCGTGAAGTCAATATCCAGGCCGTCCGTCTGATGCGTGAGCTGAAGGCGCGTTGGGCGCCCCGCCTGGGCGGACCGGTGGTGGTCAGCGGCGTCATCGGCCCCCGGGGCGACGGCTATGTTGCCACCGCACCAGACAGCGCGGCGGCAGCGGCGGACTACCATGCCCCCCAGGTCGATGCCCTGGCTTCGGGCGGCGTGGACATGCTGAGCGCGGTGACCATGACCTCTGCCGCCGAGGCACTGGGTGTGGCCATGGCCGCGCAGCGCGCGTGTGTTCCCGTTTCCATTTCATTCACGCTGGAAACAGACGGGCGACTGCCCAGTGGTGAATCCTTGGAGGAAGCGATCGAGAAGGTGGATGCGCAGTCACCGCCCGCCTACTTCGCGATCAACTGCGCCCATCCCAGCCACTTCGTGGAAGTCCTGGCAACCGACCGCCCGTGGCGCCAACGGATCAGGGGCGTGCGGGCGAACGCCTCCACCCGAAGCCACGCCGAACTCGACGCCTCTCCCGATTTGGACATTGGAGACCCCCAAGACCTGGCCCAACGCTACCGCGGTCTCAAGAGCGCACTGCCCAACCTGGGTGTACTGGGCGGGTGTTGCGGAACCGACTGGCGACACCTGCGCGCGATCCGGGACGTTTGGACCGAGACGCAGGGCGGCGAACTTCGGTAGGCCGTTACCGGGCCTTCGGCTTGCCCTTCACCCCGGCCCTGGGCGGCAAGCCGGTGTGCTGCGTCAACATGCGGCCTTTCACAGGCGCAGACGCGGCAACCTTGCCCCCAGGCGTGGAGTTCTTGCGCCGCGCGCTCTGGTAGCCGCCGTCGGTGAGCGGCTGGAAGGTGGGAATGAGGTGGTGCTTGCCGTTGCCGATCAGATCGGCACGGCCCATGGCCTTGAGCGCGTCGCGCAGCAGCGGCCAGTTGTTGGGGTCGTGGTAGCGCAGAAAGGCCTTGTGCAGGCGGCGG
>CAYUAH010000145.1:0-8621 GCA_964442375.1 uncultured Hydrogenophaga sp.
CGTTGTGGCCGATCTGCACCAGGTTGTCGAGTTTGACGCCGTCTTCGATCACGGTGTCGTCCAGCGCGCCGCGGTCCACGCAGCTGTTGGCACCGATCTCCACATCGTCACCGATGCGCACCGCGCCCAGCTGTTCGATCTTGACCCACTGGCCCTCGTGCTGCGCGAAACCAAAACCGTCGGCACCGATGACCACACCCGGGTGCAGGATGCAGCGTGCACCAACACGGCAAGCACGTCCCACCGTCACGTGTGCACCGATGCGCGTGCCGGCGCCAATGCACGCGCCGGCCTCCACCACCGCAAACGGGCCGATGGACACATCGGACTCCAGTTCGGCTGATGGGTCTACCCAGGCACTGGGGTGCACGGCTGCAGGCGGCAGCGGGTCGTGGTGGGCACGCCACCACTGGGTGAGGCGGGCGAAATACAGGTAGGGGTTGTCATTGACGATGCAGGCGCCGCGAGCGGCGGCCCGCTCACGCAGCGCTGGCGACACGATGAGCGCGGCGGCCTGGGTGCTTTCGATCTGGGCCGCATAACGCACATGCGCCACAAAGGCGAGTGCGCTGCTGGAGGCGGTTTCGAGAGGGGCGAGCCGCGTGATCAGCGTCTCGCCCGGGCCAACAAGTTCACCTCCGAGCGCCGCGACGATGGCGTCGAGTCGGGCGCCTGGGGTCATCTGGGCGTCACTTGGTGGCGTTGTTCAACCCGGTGATCACTTTTTCAGTGATGTCGTGTTTGGGGTTGATGTAGACCGCTTCCTGGATCACGAGGTCGTATTTTTCGGCTTCGGCCACTTGCTTGATCACGCGGTTGGCGCGTTCCAGCACGGCTTGCAGCTCCTCGTTCTTGCGCACATTGAGGTCTTCCTGGAACTCACGGCGCTTGCGCTGGAATTCGCGGTCCTGCTCGACGAGCTGGCGTTGGCGCGTGCCGCGCTGGGTTTCGGACAGCGTGGGCGCATCCCGCTCAAAACGCTCGGACGCCGTTTTGAGCTGGGTGCCAATCGCTTCGATCTCTTTTTCACGCTTGGAGAACTCGGCTTCCAGCTTGGTCTGGGCCAGCTTGGCGATGGCCGCTTCGCGGAAGATGCGGTCGGTGTTGACAAAACCGATGCGGAAATCCTGCGCGAAAGCCGACAGCGCGAACACGCCAGCAAAGGCGCCCACCACGGCGCGGCGAACTAGGTGACGGGAGATGTGTTTCATCAAAACGATGTACCGATCTGGAACTGAATGGACTGCATTTTATCGCCGGCTTTTTTCCGGACGGGTTTGGCAAACGCCAGGCGCAGCGGACCGATGGGCGAAATCCAGCTCAAACCCACACCCACGGACGCGCGCAGCTCGCCGGCGTCGAACTTCTGGTCTTCGGTGTAGACGTTGCCGATGTCGAAGAAACCGAACAGGCGCAGGGTGCGGTCGTTGCCCGCACCGGGGAAGGGTGCCAGCACTTCGGTGTTGAGCACGGCCATTTTGGAGCCACCGACATACACCGTGCGGGTGGCGTCGTCCACCAGCGTGGAGCGCCCGCCCAGGGTGCCCTGGTCAAAGCCGCGCACCGAGCCCAGGCCACCGCCAAAGAAGTTCTTGAACAGCGGGAAGGGTCGGCCGCTCATGCCCTTGCCCCAGC
This sequence comes from uncultured Hydrogenophaga sp., assembly GCA_964442375.1. Classification (GTDB taxonomy): domain Bacteria; phylum Pseudomonadota; class Gammaproteobacteria; order Burkholderiales; family Burkholderiaceae_C; genus Hydrogenophaga. Next base: position 1,636 of record CAYUAH010000145.1, read on the forward strand.
CCAGTTCGGTGTTGAACGCGAGGGTGTACTGCTTGTTCAGCGGGATGTACTGCTGGAACTGGTAGTTGGCCTTGACGTAGCGTGTGTCGCCACCCACGCCCACCTCGGCATTGAAGCGCTGGTAGCGGCCATCGTTGGGCACCAGGGCGCTGTCCCGCCGGTCGCGGGTCCAGCCCACCGTCAGAGGCAACGAAGACGAGCTTGTCCCAAACACATCGGCATACTGCTGGTAGGCCAGCGGCAGCTGTTTGCCGGCTTCGATGCGCGTGGACTCCACGCCGGCACCAAAATACACCGTGTCGCTTTCGGTGAAAGGCACGCCGAAACGCACGCTGGCGCCCGGCGTGATCAGGCTGTAGTCGCCGCCCTGGGCGTCGAGCGGCCGGGTGGTCTTGTAGTAGACGTCCAGACTGCGCGAAATGCCGTCGCTGGTGAAATACGGGTTGACCGTGGTCAGCACCACCTGGCGGTTGTAGCTGCTGGTGTTGACGTTCAGACCCAGGTAGTTGCCGGAGCCGAACACGTTTTCCTGCTGAATGCCGGCCAGCAGCGACAGCTTCTCGGACTGCGAATAACCGAAGCCCAAAGAGATGTTGCCCGTGGGCTTCTCGACCACGGTGACGTTGAGATCGACCTGATCGGGCGCATTGGGCACCTCCTGGGTGTCCACCCGCACTTCGGTGAAGAAGCCCAGGCGGTCCACCCGGTCGCGCGAGAGCTTGATGCGCTCGCCGTCGTACCAGGCCGACTCGAACTGGCGGAATTCGCGGCGCACCACCTCGTCGCGGCTGCGCACGTTGCCTTCGACGTTGATACGGCGCACATAGGCGCGGCGCGACGGGTCGGCCTGCAGCACAAAAGCCACGCGGCCGTTGTCGCGATCGATCTGCGGCACGGCTTCAACGCGGGCGAAAGCGTAGCCAAACTCGCCAAAACGGTCGGTGAAGGCCTTGACGGTGTCGGCCAGCAGCACCGAGTTGAAGGCTTCGCCGGCATCAAAGCGGATCAGCTTCTTGAACTCGTCGTCACGCCCGAGGTAGTCGCCTTCGAGCTTCACCGACGACACCACGAAGCGCTTGCCCTCGGTGATGTTGATGGTGATGGTGATGTCGTCCTTTTCGGGCGAAATCGCGACCTGGGTCGAATCGATGCGGAATTCGAGGTAGCCGCGCGACAGGTAGTAGGAGCGCAGCGACTCGATGTCGGCGTTGAGCTTGGCCCGCGTGTAGCGGTCGGACTTGGTGTACCAGCTCAACCAGCCACCGGTGTCAAGGTCGAACAGGTCGCGCAGCGTGCCTTCGCTGAAGGCCTGGTTGCCCACGATGCGGATGTCCTTGATCTTGGCGATGTCGCCTTCGACCACGCTGAAGTTGATGTTGACCCGATTGCGCTCCATGGGCGTGACCGTGGTCACCACCTGCACCGCGTACAGGCTTTTGTTGATGTACTGGCGCTTGAGCTCCTGCTCGGCGCGGTCGGCCAGGCTGCGGTCGAAGGGGCGGCCGTCGGACAAGCCGACGTCGCGCATGGCCTTGCGCAGCGTGTCGTTGTCGAACTCTCGGATGCCACTGAAGGACACGTCGGCCACCGTGGGACGCTCTTCGACGATCACCACCAACTCGTTGCCGTTGACCTGCAGGCGCACGTCGGAAAACAGGCCCAGGCCAAACAGGGCGCGGATCGCACTCGACCCCTTTTCGTCGTTGTAGGTCTCACCGATGCGAAAGGGCAGCGACCCGAACACCGTGCCGGGCTCCACCCGCTGCAGGCCCTCGACGCGGATGTCGCGCAAGGTGAAAGGATCCACAGCCCAAGCGGGCAAGGCGGCCAGCAAGGAAGAGACGAGCGCGCCGTGCGCCAGGCCACGCAGGCCCTTTTTCAGTTGTTTCATGTATTGGTCAGCATCAGCCCAGCAGTCGGGCCACATCATTGAACAAGGCGAGCGACATCAGCATCATCAGCACCGCCACGCCACCGCGCTGCAGGCGCTCCATCCAGGCGTCGGATATGGCGCGGCCCGACACCCCCTCCCAAAGATAATACATCAGGTGTCCACCGTCCAAGACGGGCAGCGGCAGCAGGTTGAGCACCCCCAGGCTGACGCTGATCAGGGCCATGAAGGTGAGGTAGGCGGTGAAACCCATGCTGGCCGATTTGCCGGCGTAATCGGCAATGGTGATGGGCCCGCTGATGTTCTTGAGCGAGGCCTCGCCGATCAGCATGCGGCCCATCATCTTGAGCGTGAGCCACGACACCTCGGCCGTGTGCACCACCGCCTGCTGCAGGCCATCGATCGGGCCTTCGCTGACCTCCACCATGGCCGGCGGCGCACCCACAAAGGCGCCCACGCGGCCCACCCACTGGCCACCCAGCTGTTCCGGGCGTGGGGTGACCGCCAGTTCGACCCGCGCACCTTCGCGCTCCAGCACCCAGCGCTGCGCGACGCCCTGCCCTTGCGCCGTTGTTGCACCCCGGATCAGCGCGCGCAGCGTCTGTGCGTCGTTCACCGACCGGTCATCGACCGAGCGCACCACATCACCGGCACGCACACCGGCGGCCTGGGCCGCCCCGTCGGGCAGCACCTCGCCCATCACGGGCGCCGACCAGGGCGAGACAATGCCGATCTGCTGAAACATGGCGGCGTCGGCCTCGCGCTGTGCCAGGCCGGAAAGCGGCAACAGCACCGGGCGCGGCGTGCCGCTCTCGCTTTCGCTCACCCACAGTTGCATGTCCTGACCGTCCAGCGCGGCCTGGGTCAGCTGCCAGCGCAATTCGTCGAAGGAGCGAACGGGCAAGGGCGACTCGGTGCCCACCGCCGCCTGGGTGACCCACTGACCAGCCTGCAGCCCGGCACGCTCGGCCAGCGACGCCGGAACGGGCGTGGACAACACCGGCAGCGGCGCCATCACACCCACCCAGGACACCAGGGCATAGAGCAGCACCGCCAGGCCCAGGTTGGCCAGCGGGCCGGCCGCCACGATGGCCGCACGCGCGCGCAGTGTTTGGGTGTTGAAGGCCAGGTGACGCTCCTCCGCCGGCACCGGGGCCTCGCGCTCGTCGAGCATGCGCACATAGCCGCCCAGTGGAACGGCACACAACACAAATTCGGTGTCCTGCCCGGGGCGCTGGTGCTTGGGTTTCCAGCGCAGCACCGGCTTGCCGAAACCCACCGCAAAACGCAGCACCTTCACGCCGCAGGCCACGGCCACGCGGTAGTGGCCGTATTCATGCACCGCGATCAGCAGCCCGAGGGCCACCACAAAGGACAGCGCCGTGAGGATCATGGGTTCTCCGAAAAGACGTCAGGCCGACAAACGCGCCACCACCCGTTCGGCGGCAGCACGCGCCTGGCTGTCCAGCGCCAGCAGGTCGGTGAGTGAATGGGGTTCAGAGAAGCTCAGGGCGGACAAAGTTTCCAGGTTGACCACATGAATCTGGTCGAAGCGCAAACGCCGGCCCAGAAATGCCGCCACCGCCACCTCGTTGGCGGCGTTGAGCACCGCCGTCGTGCCCGGCACGGCGCGCAGGCTGTCCCAGGCCAGGGCCAGACCGGGGAATCGGCTGGCGTCGGGCGCTTCAAACGTCATGGCCGCCAGCCGGTGGAAATCCAGGCGCTCGGCGCCGCTCTCGATGCGCTCAGGCCAGGACAGGCCATAGGCGATGGGCACGCGCATGTCGGGCGTGCCCAGCTGCGCCACCACTGAAGCGTCGCGGTACAAAACCATGGAGTGCACCACGCTTTGCGGGTGGATCACCACCTCGATCTGCTCGGGTGCGACGTTGAACAGGTAACGCGCCTCGATCACCTCAAGCGCCTTGTTCATCATGGTGGCTGAGTCCACCGAAATCTTGCGCCCCATCACCCAGTTGGGGTGGGCGACGGCTTCCTCGGGCGTGACGCTGTGCAGCGTGGCCGGGTCGCGGGTGCGGAACGGGCCACCTGAGGCGGTCAGGATGACGCGATCGATGCGCTGGGCCCAGGTCGCGGGGTCCTCGGGCAGCGACTGGAACACCGCCGAATGTTCGCTGTCGATGGGCAGCAGCACCGCACCGCCTTCGCGCACGGCAGCCATGAACAGCTCGCCGCCCACCACCAACGCTTCCTTGTTCGCCAGCAGCAGGCGTTTGCCAGCGCGTGCCGCCGCGATGCAGGGTGCCAGACCAGCGGCGCCCACGATGGCGGCCATCACGGCGTCCACTTCCTCGTGGGCGGCCACCCATTCCAGATCGGCCGGCGCCGACAACACACGCGTGGCCGAGCCGTGGGCCGCCAGCCGCTGCGCCAGGTCGACCGCACGGGCGGCATCGACCATCACCGCAAAACGGGGCTGGAAACGCAGGCACTGCTGCAGCAGTTCATCGACACGCGACGCCGCCGTGAGCGCAAACACCTCGAAACGCTCCGGGTGGCGTGCCACCACGTCCAGCGTGCTGGTGCCGATGGAGCCGGTGGACCCGAGGATGGCCAGTCGTTGTTTCATTGGGAAAGCAGGGAATACAGCATCATGGCCAGGGGCAGTGTGGGCAGCAAGGCATCGACGCGATCGAGCACGCCGCCGTGGCCGGGCAGCAGGCCGCTGCTGTCCTTGGCGCCCGCACTGCGCTTGATCAGCGATTCGACCAGGTCACCCACCACGCTCATGCCCGCCATGCCCAGCGCCCCCAGCAAAAGCACCGGCCAGCCGGCACCCGCCAACAGCGTGTAGAGGCTGGGCACGGCAGCGCCGTGGCGGGTGTCCGCCCAGGCCCAGGCCACCGCCAGGGCGACCACACCCAACATGCCCCCCATCACGCCCTCCCAGCTTTTGCCGGGGCTGATGGACGGTGCCAGCTTGCGCGCCACCAGGCGGGTGCCCAATGCGCGGCCGGCGAAGTAGGCAAAGATGTCCGCCACCCAGACCAGCACCAGCGCCGAGAGCAGGAAATTGATGCCGATGACACGCGCCTGCGCCACCGCGAGCCAGGTGAGCCACAGCGCCAGCACGCCGCCCACGATGCGCAGCGGCGCGGCAATCCGGGGCCAGCCCGGTACACCGGCGTGCAGCAGCCAGGCGCCACACACGATCCAGGCCACACCCGCAGGCAGCCACAGGGCCATTTCGGGCCGGCTGTGCCAGCCCAGCGACCAACTCAACAGACAGGTGACCAAGGTGATGCCCCCCAGGGCGATGGAGGCGGCCTGCCCCAGGCCGTTCAACCGACCCCACTCCCAGCCACCAGCGGCAATGAACACCAGCATCAGCGCGATGAAGGCGCGCGGATCGCTGTGGAACAACGCCGGCAGCAGCACGGCCAGCAGCACCAGGGCGGTGATCACGCGTTGCTTGAGCATGGTGTGCCTGTCTGAAACGGATCAGGCCGCCGACGCGCTGGGGGCGCCTTGCGCGACCTGCGCCGATGTCTTGCCAAAACGGCGCTCGCGCCCAGCAAAGGCGGCCACCGCTTCATCGAGGTGGGCGGCGTCGAAATCGGGCCACAGCACGTCGCTGAAGTGCAGTTCGGTGTAGGCCAGTTGCCAGAGCAGGAAATTGCTGATGCGCAACTCCCCGCCAGTGCGGATCAGCAGGTCGGGGTCGGGCACGTGCGCCAGGGCCAGCGCGCCGGCCAGGCGCTCGGGCGTGATCTCGTCACCGCTTCGGGCCACCCGTTGCGCAGCCTGGGCGATGTCCCAGCGTCCGCCGTAGTTGAAACAGATGTTGAGCACCAGCCGCCGGTTGCCTGCTGTTGCGGCCTGGGCTTGCTCGAAGCCCTGGCACACCTTGTCCGACAGGCCTCGCCGGTCGCCCACAAAATGCAGTTGAACGCCATTGTCCTTGAGCGAAGGCACCTCGCGCGACAGCGCACCGGCCAGCAGTTCCATCAGGCCAGACACCTCGTCGGCCGGCCGCGCCCAGTTCTCGGACGAGAAGGCGAACACGGTCAACACACCCACGCCGCGGTCCAGACACAGGCGGATGCAGCGGCGCAAGGCCTCCAGCCCCTGTCTATGCCCTGCCACACGCGGCATGAAGCGCTTGTTGGCCCAGCGACCATTGCCATCCATGACGATGGCAATGTGGTGAGGCGTCATGGGAGTCAAGCGTTCAGGCAAAAGTCAAACCGCCAGGATGTCTTGCTCTTTGCTGGCCACCAAGTGGTCGATTTCCACGATGCGCTTGTCGGTGGCCTTCTGGATGTCGGCTTCGGCGCGCTTCTGATCGTCTTCCGAGGCCAGCTTGTCCTTGACCAGCTTCTTGACCGATTCGTTCGCGTCGCGGCGCAGGTTGCGCACGGCGATCTTGGCGTTCTCGCCCTCGCCGCGCACCACCTTGGTCAGCTCCTTGCGGCGCTCTTCGCTCATGGGTGGCATGGGCACGCGGATCAGGTCGCCCTGGCTGGACGGATTCAGGCCCAGATCGGATTCGCGGATCGCCTTGTCGATCTTGGCGCCCATGCCCTTTTCCCACGGCGCCACACCGATGGTGCGGGCGTCGATCAGGGTCAGGTTGGCCACCTGCGACAGCGGCACCATGGAACCGTAGTAGTCCACGTGCACGGTGTCCAGCAGCTGCGGGTTGGCGCGGCCGGTGCGCACACGGCTCAAGGCGTTCTTGAACGCCTCGATGGACTGCTGCATCTTGTGGTCGGTGTTTTTCTTGATTTCGTCAATCGTCATGGCTCATCCTCTCACGTTGCTTCAGGAACGGCGTGTGCCTCAGACGTGCACCAGCGTGCCTTCGTCTTCGCCCATCACCACACGGCGCAGGGCACCGTGCTTGAAAATGCTGAACACCTTCACCGGCAGCTTCTGGTCGCGGCACAGCGCAAAGGCGGTGGCATCCATCACCTGCAGGTTCTTGCCCATGGCCTCATCGAAACTGATGGAGGTGTAGCGTGTGGCGGTCGGATCCTTGTTGGGGTCGGCCGAATACACGCCATCGACCTTGGTGGCCTTGAGCACGATCTCGGCGCCCACTTCCGCACCACGCAACGCTGCCGCTGTGTCG
>CAYUAH010000146.1:0-8605 GCA_964442375.1 uncultured Hydrogenophaga sp.
ACGACATCGGCAAGAACATCGTCACCGTGGTGCTCCAGTGCAACAACTTCGAGGTGGTGAACATGGGCGTGATGGTGCCCTGCCACGAAATCCTGGCGCGCGCCAAGGTCGAAGGCGCCGACATCGTGGGCCTCTCGGGCCTGATCACGCCCAGCCTGGAAGAGATGCAGTATGTGGCCGGCGAAATGCAGAAAGACGACCATTTCCGCTTGCGCAAAATTCCACTGCTGATTGGCGGTGCCACCACCAGCCGGGTGCACACGGCAGTCAAGATCGCGCCGCACTACGAAGGCCCGGTGGTGTACGTGCCTGACGCCTCGCGCAGTGTGGGTGTGGCGCAGGGGCTGCTGAGCGAGCAGGCCAGCCAGTACATCGTTGAACTTAACGCCGACTACGACAAGGTGCGCCTGCAGCATGCCAACAAGAAGCAGGTGCCGTTGTGGCCGCTGGCGCAGGCGCGCGCCAACAAGACGCCGATTGACTGGTCCGCCTACCGCCCGGTGGCACCCAAATTCATCGGCCGCCGGGTGTTCAAGAACTTCGATTTGGCGGAGTTGGCCCGATTCATCGACTGGGGCCCGTTTTTCCAGACCTGGGACCTGGCCGGCCCCTTCCCCGCCATCTTGAAGGACGAGATCGTGGGTGCGGAGGCGCAGCGCGTGTTCAGCGATGGCAAGCGCATGTTGCAGCGCCTGATCGAAGGCCGCTGGCTGAGCGCCAACGCGGTGGTGGGCCTGTACCCCGCCAACACGGTGAACGACGACGACATCGAGCTCTACACCGATGAGAGCCGCAGCCAGGTGGCCATGACCTGGCACGGCCTGCGCCAGCAGACCGAAAAGCAGATGATCGACGGGGTGATGCGCCCCAGCCGCTGCCTGGCCGATTTTGTGGCACCCAAAGGTGTCGCGCCGGACCACGTCGGCGTGTTCGCCGTCACCACTGGCCTCGGGGCAGAAAAGCGCGAAAAAATCTTCCTGGACGACCACGACGACTACTCGGCCATCCTGTTCAAAGCCCTGGCCGATCGCCTGGCCGAAGCCTTTGCCGAATGCCTGCACCACCGGGTGCGCACCGACTTGTGGGGCTACGCGGCCGATGAGGCGCTGAGCAACGAAGACCTGATCGCCGAAAAATACCGGGGCATACGCCCGGCACCGGGCTACCCCGCCTGCCCGGACCACAGCGTCAAGCGCGACATGTTCGATCTGCTGCAGTGTGACGAGATCGGCATGGGCCTGACCGACAGCCTGGCCATGACGCCGGCCGCCAGCGTCAGCGGTTTTTACCTGGCGCACCCGCAGAGCACCTACTTCAATGTCGGCCGAATTGGTGACGATCAGCTGCGCGATCTGTCCGCGCGCAAACACACCGACGAGCGCGAACTGCAGCGTCTGCTCGCCCCGAATCTCTGAGCGAACCGACCACCTCGGTGATCGAGGGGCTTTAATCCGGGGACACCGCCGGGCCGGCTTTGCCGGACGGCTGGCGTCGCCCCCTGGGGTGACGCGCCCTTAGGCGCGGCGCGGGGGGGTCAATTGCAATTCGCTCGGACCTCGTCGATGCTGGTCAGGCCCGCCAGCACCTTCACGATGCCGTCCTGACGCAGCGTGCGGAAGTGGCTGTGGCGCATGGCTTCGTGCTGCAGGGCCTCCGGGCGCGCGTGGTTCTGGATCATGCGACGCAGCTCGGGCCCGTTGACCATCAGCTCGTGCACGCCCATGCGGCCTTTGAAGCCGGTGTTGTCGCAGTGGCTGCAGCCGGGCGCATGGAAGTGTTGTAGCTGGCCTTGCCGCCCGTGTTGCGCCACCCACTCGGCCTTCACCGCGTCGACGCTGGGTCGCAGGTCGTCGGGGAAGGCGCGCAGGTAGTCGCGCACCAGTTCGTCCACCTGGTCCGCGCTGGCCACCTCGGTCTTGCGGCATTCGTTGCAAAACTGGCGCACCAGACGCTGCGCCACCACCGCCAGCAGCGAGTCGGAAAAGTTGAATGGGTCCATGCCCATGTCCAGCAGACGCAGGATGGTTTCGGGTGCGCTGTTGGTGTGCAGGGTGCTGAGCACCAGGTGGCCGGTCAGCGAGGCCTCGATGGCCACCTGGGCGGTTTCCTGGTCGCGGATTTCGCCCACCATGATGATGTCGGGGTCGGCGCGCAGGAACGAGCGCAGCGCCTTGGCAAAGGTCCAGTCGATCTTGGGGTTGACCTGCACCTGGCGCAGGTCGGGGTTGGTGATTTCGATCGGATCTTCGGCCGTCCAGATCTTGCGCCGTGGCGTGTTGAGGTGCTGCAGCACGGCGTGCAGTGTGGTGGTTTTGCCCGAGCCGGTGGGGCCCACACACAAGACCATGCCGTAGGGGCGTTCCACCGCTTCTTTCAGCTGCGCCAGGTTGGGTGCGCTCAGGCCCAGTTCGGGCATGGGCATGGGCTTGGCCGAGGCCAGGATGCGCATCACCACGTCTTCGGCACCGCCTTGGGTGGGAACGGTAGCCACACGCAGCTCCACCGGGTATTGGCTGGAGAACTTGGCGAACTCGATCTTGCCGTCCTGGGGCTTGCGGCGCTCGGAGATGTCGAGGTCGCACATGATCTTGATGCGTGCCACCAGCGCTGCGCGGTAGGTGTGGGGCAGCTCCATGTAGGGCGCGAGGTGGCCATCCTTGCGGAAGCGGATGCGCACCTTGCGGCGGGTGGGGTAGGTCTCGACGTGGATGTCGGAGGCGCGCTGGTTGCAGGCGTCGATGATCATGGTGTTGATCAGCCGCACGAGCGAGTTGTCGGACTGCTCGATCAGCGGCTCGTTGTCCAGCTCGTTGACGCTGGATTGCTGCTCCAGCGACTCCAGCAGCTTGTCGGCCGTGGCCGGTTCCTGCTCGTCGTTGCGTCCCGGCATGGACAGCACTTTGGACGCGTCCAACCCGAACTTGCCATAGGCCGCCGGCAAGGCCTGTGCCAGCTGGGCGATGCCAGCCAGCGCCGCCACCACCTTGTTCTGGGTGCTGAACTCCAGCTCCTCGATGGTGGCGCGCTTGGATGGGTCCTCTGCGGCCACGATCAGCACGCCATCGCGGTACAGCAGCGGCAGCACCTTGAGCCGCTTGGCCATCGCAAACGGTATCTTGCGCAGGGCGTCGGCCTCGATGGGGAAACTCGCCACGTCCACCACCGGAAAGCCCATCTTGCGGGCCAGCGCGGTCTGCAGGTCCTGGCGCGACAGCAGCCCGCCCTTGACCAGCAGCTCGCCCAGCGGCACGGTGCGCTCGGTTTTCTGTTTGTCCAGCGCGTCTTTGAGCTGGTCATCGGAAATCAGCCCCAGCGCGGTCAGCGCCTCGCCGATGCGCACCATGGGCATCTTGGATTGCTGTTCCAGCGCCTGCAGCAGTTGTTCGGGCTGAACGATCTCCTTGATCACCAGGTAGTCGCCGAGCTTGCGGTTGCGCAGGTTCTCCTGCTCAGCCGCAGCCAACTCCACCTGTTCCTTGGTCACCGCCTGGGCTTCCACCAGCACCTGGCCAATGGACTCGCCCAACTGCACGTGCTGGTAAGCCTCCCGGGGGTAGAAGACCCGCTCCACGGTGTCGCGGTCGTCCAGCGGATGAAAGAGGAACAGGCCGGTGCTGTTCTCCACGTGGCCCACGGTTTCGCCTTCCATCGAGCTGCCGTCGGCCAGGTGCACGCGGTACTGCAGGCGCTGCCGGTAGTCCAGCAGCTCGCTTTGCGCAAAGCCGTCGGCGTCCAGCGCCGGGCCGGCCGGCGACAAGGGCTCCTTCAGCACGATGCGCCGGAACATGGAGAAGCGCAGCGGCATGTTGACTTGCGCCGGCGGCACCTGGATCAGGGCTGTGCGGCTGGCCGGGGTGACCGACATCAGCAGGCAGTTGCGGGTTTGTCCGTTCACGCCTTCGACCGCACAGGGCCAGCCCGACACGCCCTCGGAATCGTCGCGGTAGCTCGCGTAAGGTGGGGTGGGCCAGGGGAACCTGGCTGCAGTGGCGGCGGTGCGTGGGGCTTCTTGCGCGGCGGACGGGCTCATGGGCATGGCGGGCAATGGTGTGAGGTCACCACCCCCGATGACTGAACGGCCCTGCGGGCAGGCGGCTGGCGCTTATGGTAAGCGCGAAAGGGCGCCGCGATGGTCGGGTTTGTCACAGGTGCATACATATTTCACGCACAGCGTTACACGCTGCGCAACGCCCGGCGGTACTGGGCGGCCTCGGCGATGTGCGAAGCGTCCAGCTGCTCGGCGCCCGCCAGGTCGGCGATGGTGCGTGCCACCCGCAGCGCGCGGTGGGTGCTGCGCCCCGACCAGGCCAGGCGGGCCGCGATTTTCTGCAGCAGGGCGGTGGCCTCGGGGGTGGTGCCCGCATGGGTATCCAGCGCCTGGCCCTGCAGCGCCTGGTTGGCGAAGCCTTGCCTGACCAGCGCGCGGGCGTGTGCGGCCAGCACCCGTGCGCCCACCTCGGCGGTGGACTCGCCGCGCTGCGTGTTGAGCAGCGCCTCGGCGGGCAGGGCGGGCACTTCAATGTGCATGTCGATGCGGTCCAGCAGCGGCCCGCTGACGCGGCTTTGGTAGCGGTGGATCTGGTCGGGCGTGCATCGGCAGGCGCGCTGTGGGTGGCCCTGGTAGCCACAGGGGCAGGGGTTCATGGCCGCCACCAGCACAAAGCGGGCGGGAAAGTCCGTCTGGTGGGCCGCGCGCGAAATGCGCACGCGGCCGGTCTCCAGGGGCTCGCGCAGGGCTTCCAGCGCCGAGCGCGGAAACTCCGGCAGTTCGTCGAGAAACAGCACGCCCTGGTGCGCCAGCGATATCTCCCCTGGGCGCGGTGGCGAACCGCCACCCACCAGGGCCACGGCGCTGGCGGTGTGGTGCGGTGCCGCCACCGGCCGCCGGCCCCAGTCCTCAAAGCGGAAGCGACCGGCCAGCGACGCCACTGCCGCCGCCTCCAGGGCTTGGGCTTCGGTCATGGGCGGCAGCAGGTCGGCAAAACGCTGCGCCAGCATGGACTTGCCGCTCCCCGGTGGCCCCACCATCAACAGACTGTGACCGCCGGCGGCGGCGATCTCCAATGCTCGGCGCGCCTGTTGCTGGCCCTTGACGTCGGCGAAGTCGGGGCGGGCGGCGCGGGTGGCCCCCGGCGCGGCACCCGACGGCAAGCGCTGCCAGCCGGCGTCGCCATCGTCGGGCAGGTCAGCGGGTTCGCCGGGCGCCTCAGGCAAAAAACGCCCCACCACATCGAGCAGGTGCCTGGCCCGGAACACCTGGGCCGACGGCACCAGCGCCGCCTCTTCGGCACTGCCCGGTGGCAGCACCAGACGGACTGGCGCAGCGCCATCCTGGGGCAAACCTGCGGCCAGGCCCATGGCCAGCGCACCCCGAACCGGTCGCAACTCGCCGCCCAATGACAGCTCGCCGGCAAATTCCCAGCCTTGCAGTCGGTGGGCGGCGATCTGGCCGCTGGCGGCCAGCAGGCCCAGCGCGATCGGCAGGTCGAAGCGTCCGGAATCCTTGGGCAGATCGGCCGGCGCCAGGTTGACGGTGATCTTTTTGTTGGACGGAAAGTCCAGCCCGGCATTGAGCAGGGCCGAGCGCACCCGCTCGCGCGCTTCCTTCACCTCGGTCTCGGCCAGGCCCACCAGCGTGAAGCTGGGCAGCCCATTGGCCAGGTGGACCTCCACGCACACCGGCCGTGCGTCCAGGCCCGCCAAGGCCCGGCTGTGCACCAAAGACAAGCCCATGGCGCCACTCCCTGAGTTGGTGCATTGATCCTGGGCCCTGATCAGGCCCTTGAATGCACGTTGTTGGTGCGAAAAACGGGTTCACGGGCCTGAGGGGCCGGTTGCGCCAGTCCGACAGGTGCGTGAACCGGTGCATCGTACTGCGCCAACGGCCCGGCGCGGGCCCTTGGGCCCGCAGTTGACATTGCTTGGCACAGTCCCTGCTTAAGTGGCCCGTCTTCCCCCTCAACCTCTGGAGCTCTCCGTCATGAAAATTTCCGCACTCAAGTCCCTGGCTGTTGTGGCGCTGGCCGCTGCCCCCCTGATGGCCGCCGCGCAGCTGTCGGCCAACGTGTCGCTCAACAGCAGCTACAAGTTCCGTGGCCAGGACCAGACCGCCAACAAGCCCGCGCTGCAAGGCGGTTTTGACTACGCCCACGGCAGCGGCGCCTATGTGGGCATTTGGAACTCCAACGTGACCTGGCTGCCCGGCAACAGCCTGGAGACGGACATCTACGGCGGCTACAAAGGCGAAGTCGCGGGTGTCGGCTACGACGTGGGTTTCCTGCGCTACATGTACCCCGGTGCGGGCATGGCCAACACCAACGAAATCTACGCCGGTGTGAGCTTTGCCGGTTTCGGCGCCAAGTACTCCCGCACCGTGTCCGACCAATACTTCGGCGGCTCCAAGGCCGGCTACCTGGCCCTGAGCTACTCGATGGAAGTGGCCAAAGGCCTGACCGCCAGCGTGGGTGTCGGCTTCACCGACTTCAAGAACGGCACCGACTACACCGACTACAGCGTGGGCCTGGGTTACGACCTGGGCGAGGGCTACTCGGTCAAGGCCGCCCTCGTGGGTGCGAACAAGAAAGACGTCTACGGCGACATCAACAAGAACCGCCTGGTTCTGACCATCGCCAAGGCCATGTGACAAGCACCCGGCCACATGCGCCCTGCACGTGGCCGGACTGAAACGCGATCGAGAGGAACCCCATGAAACTGGTCACCGCCATCATCAAACCCTTCAAGCTGGACGAAGTGCGTGAAGCGCTTTCGGGCATAGGCGTGCAGGGCATCACCGTCACCGAAGTCAAGGGCTTCGGCCGCCAGAAGGGCCACACCGAGCTGTACCGCGGCGCCGAGTACGTGGTCGACTTCCTGCCCAAGGTCAAGATCGAAGCGGCGGTTGCCGACGAACTGGTCGATCGCGTGATCGAAGCCATCGAAGGTGCGGCGCGCACCGGCAAGATCGGCGACGGCAAGATCTTCGTTTACAGCCTGGACCAGGTCGTGCGCATCCGCACCGGCGAGACCGGCAAAGAAGCGCTCTGACAGCGGCAACCCATCGCAGAAGAAAGAGTCATCCCATGAAAAAACTGATCACCGGCCTGTTCCTGGGCCTGAGTCTGACCTTTGGCGGGTTCACCGCCATGGCCCAGACCGCTGCGCCTGCCGCCACCGAGGCGCCTGCTGCTGCGGCCGCCCCGGCGGCGCCAGCCGCAGACGCCGCACCGGCTGCCGCGCCCGCCGCAGCAGCTCCCGCTGCTGCCGCTGAAGCCGCACCGGCACCCGTGCCCAACAAGGGTGACACCGCCTGGATGATGGTGGCCACCCTGCTCGTCATCCTGATGACGGTGCCCGGTCTGGCCTTGTTCTATGGCGGCCTGGTCCGCAGCAAGAACATGCTGTCGGTGCTCATGCAAGTCATGGTCACCTTCTCGCTGATCTCGGTGTTGTGGTTCGTCTATGGCTACAGCCTGGCCTTCACCGAGGGCAATGCCTTCATCGGCGGCTTCGATCGCCTGTTCATGAAGGGCGTGTGGGACAACGCGGCGGGCACCTTCGCCAACGCGGCCACCTTCAGCAAGGGGGTGGTGATTCCTGAAATCAGCTTTGCTGCCTTCCAGGCCACCTTTGCCGGCATCACCTGCGCGCTGATCGTGGGCGCCTTCGCCGAGCGCATCAAGTTCTCCGCCGTGCTGCTGTTCATGGTGATCTGGTTCACCTTCAGCTACCTGCCCGTCGCCCACATGGTGTGGTTCTGGATGGGCCCGGACGCCTACACCTCGGCCGAGGTGGCTGCCGAAATGACGGCGAAGGCCGGCCTGATCTGGCAACACGGCGCGCTGGACTTCGCCGGCGGCACCGTGGTGCACATCAACGCCGGCGTGGCGGGCCTGGTGGGTGCCTACATGGTCGGCAAGCGCATCGGTTACGGCAAGGAAGCTTTCACCCCGCACTCGCTGACGCTGACCATGGTCGGTGCCTCGCTGCTGTGGGTGGGCTGGTTCGGCTTCAACGCCGGCTCCAACCTGGAAGCCAACGGCATCTCGGCCCTGGCCTTCGTCAACACCGTGGTCGCGACCGCCGCGGCGACGCTGAGCTGGATCGCCGGTGAAGCGCTGCTCAAGGGCAAGGCCTCGATGCTGGGCGGCGCCTCGGGTGCGGTGGCCGGTCTGGTGGCCATCACCCCGGCCTGCGGCTTCGTCGGTGTCGGCGGTGCGCTGATCCTCGGCCTGATCTCCGGCCTGATCTGCCTGTGGGGCGTGAGCGGCCTGAAGAAGCTGCTGGGTGCGGACGACTCGCTGGACGTCTTCGGCGTCCACGGCGTGGGCGGCATCGTCGGCGCGCTGCTGACTGGCGTCTTCGCCTCGCCGGACCTCGGCGGCACCGGCATCTGCGACTACGTGGCCAACACCTGCGGCGGCTACCCGGGCATCGGTGCCCAGGTGCTGATCCAGGCCGAGGGCGTGCTCTACACCATCGTGCTGTCGGGTGTGGTCTCCTTCATCGCCTTCAAGCTGGTCGACCTGATCATCGGCCTGCGGGTCAGCGAAGAGGAAGAGCGCGAAGGCCTCGACATCAGCTCGCACGGCGAGACGGCCTACAACAA
>CAYUAH010000147.1:0-8603 GCA_964442375.1 uncultured Hydrogenophaga sp.
ACCACACCATCTTCAAGAGCATCTACTTCTTCGACCCCAACGGCCACCGCCTGGAGCTGGCCGCCGACACCGCCACGCCGCAGATGATGGCGCAGCTCGACAAGGTCAAGCGCGAGATGCTGGAGGAGTGGAGCCGCACCAGGAAGGCGCCCAAACACGCGGCCTGGATGCACGACGAATCCCTGGGCGTTCCCAACTGAGGCGGGGTGATGGCTTTGCTCAACGAAACCCACGACCCCGCGCTGCGCAGCTGGCTGGCCTCGGCCAACGCCGCAGGTCATGACTTCCCCCTCCAGAACCTGCCGTTTGCGGTGTTTCGCCGGCGGGGCAGCGCGGAGGCCTTCCGGGGCGGCGTGGCCATTGGCGACCAGATCGTCGATCTGGCCGCGCTGGCGCAGACCACGCTGCTCAGCGGCGCGGCCCAACAGGCAGCGCAGGCGGGCGCGGCGCCCAAGCTCAACGCGCTGATGGCCCAGGGCCCGGCGGCCTGGAGCGCACTGCGCCTGGCGCTCTCGCGTCTGCTGCGCGAAGGCGCCGGCCACCAGGCCGAAACACAGGCCTGCCTGGTGCCGCAGGCCGAGGCCGAATTCGACGTGCCGGCGCAGATCGGCGACTACACCGACTTCTACACCTCGGTGCACCACGCCACCAACATCGGCAAGCAGTTCCGCCCCGACAACCCGCTGCTGCCCAACTACAAGTGGGTGCCCATCGGCTACCACGGCCGGGCCTCCAGCATCGTGGTCTCGGGCCATGCCTTCCCTCGCCCACGCGGCCAGGTCAAGGCGCCCGATGCCGCCGTGCCCGTGCTCGCACCCAGCCAGCGTTTGGACATCGAGCTGGAGATGGGCGTGTTCATAGGCACGGGCAACGCCCTGGGCGAGCCCGTGGCCATCACCGAGGCCGAGGACCACGTGTTCGGCATCTGCCTGCTCAACGACTGGTCGGCGCGTGACCTGCAAGGATGGGAGTACCAGCCCCTGGGGCCCTTCCTGTCCAAGAACTTCGCCTCCACCATTTCGCCGTGGATCGTGACACTCGAAGCGCTGGCACCCTACCGCGTGCCTTTCACCCGCCCGAGCGACGACCCGCAGCCCCTGCCCTACCTCGACAGCGAGGCCAACCGCACGGGCGGCGCCTTCGACATCCAGCTGCAGGTGGGTTTGCAAACCGCGCAAATGCGCCAGGCCGGCGAAAAGGACGCGAGCATCAGCCGCACCAGCTACCGCCACGCCTACTGGACGGTGGCGCAGATGGTGACGCACCACACCATCAATGGCTGCAACCTGCAGCCCGGCGACATGCTGGGCACAGGCACGCTGTCGGGCCCCACGCTGGACCAGGCCGGCGCGTTGATCGAACTGACCCAGGGCGGCAAAAACCCGGTGGCCTTGCCCAACGGTGAAACCCGCACCTACCTGCTCGACGGCGACGCCGTGGTGTTGCGCGGCTGGTGCGAACAACCCGGCGCCGCGCGCGTGGGTTTTGGCGAGTGCTGGGGCACGGTGCTGCCGGCAAAGTGAAGGCTGGTCTGTCCGCATAATGGCGCGAAGGGCTCGGCACGGGCCCAGGGGAAGCGTCAGATGAACGAACCACAGGCCAGGGCGGTGTTGCTGGTCAAGGCGATTGAATCCGAATCGACGGGCGACGCCTTGCTGAGTGCCGCGCAACGCGACGCGGCCACCGCCGCCGCGCTGGCGGCCGCACCAAGACCCGCCTCCGCTGCGCGCCGCCTCGAATGGACCGAGGCCTTCATCGTCCGCCGCGCCGAGCGCCTGTTGACCGACGCACTCGCGCGCCAGCCGCGCCTGAGCGCACTGCAGGGCGACGCCTGGCTGATGAGGCTGCTGCGCTGGTGCGTGCCGCTGCTGGGCCTGCTGGCCGGGCTGGCGGCGGAGTTCTGGGTCTCGCCCCAGGCCATCGATCTGCTGTCGCCCGCGCTGAGCCTGTTCGTGGCCTGGAACCTGCTCGTGTTCATGTGGCTTGCTCTGCTGGGCGTGCGGCGCCTGCTGGTGCCTGCGGAGCCTGTGTCGTGGCTGGGCGCGGGGCTGGCGCGACTGGCCTGGCCTCGGGCCTTGTCGCGCCCGCTGTGGGCCATCGCCCGGTCCTTTCAACGCGACTGGATGCGCCTGGCAGGACCCGCCACCGGCGCCCGCGTGGCGGCCACGCTCCACCTCTCGGCGGCCCTGTGCGCCGTGGGCATGGTGGCAGCGCTGCTGGCCAAGGGCTTTTTCACCGAATTCCGCGTCGGATGGCAGAGCCAGTGGCTGCAGGCGCCGCAGATGCATGCGCTGTTTGCCACCGTGGGCCAATGGCTGGGTGCCGCCCCCATCACGCTGGACGACATGCTGCGCCTGGAGCACGGCACCGGCGCCGTGAAGGCCGACGGCAGCACCTGGGCGCTGTGGTGGAGCCGCCTCTTGCTGCTGGCCGTGGCCACCCCCCGGCTGGGGCTGGCGGGCCTGTCGTTCTGGCGCGCACGCAGGGCGCTTCAGCGCCTGCGGCTCGATCTCTCCGACCCCTACTTCGTGCGCCTGCTGGCCGACCACGGTGGCCCTGCCACCACCGCCGTGGTGCTGCCCTACAGCCACCACCTGACGGCCACCGGCGAGCGGGGGCTGACCGCAGCGGTGCGCGAGCGCTTCGGCCCGTCGGCCACACCCCATTTGCAGCCGCCCGTGGCCTATGGCGCCACGGCCCCGGCCTTGCCCCCGCTGCCGCCTGACCGGCTGCGCCAGGTCGTGGTGCTGTTCGGGCTGGCGGCCACGCCCGAGGCCGAAACCCACGGCGCCTTTGTGCGCCAGGTCGCGGCCGCCGCCGGCCCGCTGGAGGTGTGGCTGGACAGCAGCGCCTTCAGCGCCCACCTGGCCCCGGGGGCACGCGCCGCGCGGCTGGCCGAACGCGAAGCGCTGTGGCGCGACTTCCTGGGCACCGTGCCCGTGCGGGTCTGGCATCTGGAGCAGCAAGATGGACAGCCCTGACCCCAGCACCCTGCAGCTGTGCCTGGTCTCGCACACCAACGTGGGCAAGACCACGCTCACGCGCACCCTGCTGGGCGCCGACGTGGGCGAGGTGCGCGACGCCGCGCACGTGACCCAGCACGCCGAGGCCCACACCTTGTTGCAGACCGAGGCCGGCGACCGGCTGGTGTGGTGGGACACGCCCGGCCTGGGCGATTCGGCACGCCTGTTCCGCCGCCTGAGCCAGGCCGGGCAGCCACTGGGCTGGTTTCTGTCGCGGGTGTGGGACCGCTGGACCGACCCGGCGTTTTTCCTGAGCCAGCGCGCCATGGTCAGCGCGCGCGACCACGCCGACGTGGTGCTCTACCTCGTCAACGCCAGCGAGTCGCCGCAGGACGCCGGCTACCTCGAACCGGAGCTCAAGATCCTGGCCTGGATGAACAAGCCGGTGCTGGTGTTGTTGAACCAGTTGGGCGCGGCCGGCGACGCCGAACAGCAAGCCGCCGAGCTGGCGCGCTGGCAGCGGCACCTGGGCGCCTTTCCCGTGGTGCGCGACGTGCTGGCGCTGGACGCCTTCAGCCGCTGCTGGGTGCAGGAGGACGCGCTGTTCCAGGCGCTGGCGCCCCACCTGCCCGAGCACCTGTTGCCCGCGCACCAGCGGCTGGTGGCGCAGTGGTGGCACTTGCAAGTGGGGCGTTTCAGGGCGTCGATGGCGGCCATGGCGCCGGCACTCTTGTCGGCCGCCGAAGTGCAACGCGGCCCCGCTGCGGAGCTGCCCGAGGCGCTGGCGCGGCGCGCGGCCCAATGCCAGCAGGCACTCACGCGCGCCCTGCTCGACCAGCACGGCCTGCACGGCGAGGCCGGGCGAGCGCACTGGCAGGCGCTGGAACGCTCGCTGCTGCAGGTGCGCTCGCCGGTCAACACCACACAGGCCGGCTGGATCGGCGCCATTTCCTCGGGCGCGGCCACCGGCCTGGGAGCCGATCTGATGTCGGGCGGTCTGTCCATGGGGGCGGGTGCCTTGATCGGCGCGTTGGCAGGCGCGGTCACCTTTGCCGGCGCGGCGCTGGCGGCCAACCGCCTGCGGGGGGTGGACATGCCCGAGGCCCGGTTGTCGGCCGAGGCCTGGCAGGAACTGGTGGAAGTGGCCTTGTGCACCTACCTGGCGGTGGCGCACTTCGGGCGCGGGCGCGGCGACTTCGTGGACGACGGTGCGCCCGCCCTCTGGCACAACGTGGTGCGCGGCGTGGTAGGCAATCGCAAGCATGAACTCGCGGCCCTGCGTGAGGCGCCTCAGGCGCCGGGTGCGCCGCTGCGCCTGGCCGGCTTGCTGGAGGGCATGTCCTTGCGCGCCCTCAAGCAGCTGTACCCGGCAATGGACCTGGGCACGGCGCAGCAGGCGCTGGCGCGTCTGGCGCCGCCTGCATCGTGATGGCCTGGAACGGGCAACGCGTTTCGCACAGGCTGCAGCCCGTGCAGCCAACGGCGTCGTGCAGCACCGCCATCTTGGTGTGGTCCGGCTGCGGCAACAGGCTCAGCACGTGGGGCGGGCACACCGCCACGCACCAGCCACAACCGGTGCAGCGCGCGGGGGCGATGCGCGGCAACGGTGGCGGGCGGCGCGCTTTCACGGCGGTGCTGCCAGCCAGTCCAGCAGCCAGGCGTTGACGGCGTCTGCGGCCTCGAACTGCACCCAATGGCCCGCCTCGGGCACCCAGTGCAGCCCACGGAAGTGAGGCGCCAGCGCCAGGGCCTCGGCCACCTCGGCGTGGTGGCCCTCAAACAGCACATCGTGTTCTCCCCACAGCCCCCACAGCGGGCAGCGCAGGCGCGGCAAGGTGTGGCGCAGCACATCGGTCTGCGAGAGCTTGC
Organism: uncultured Hydrogenophaga sp.; assembly: GCA_964442375.1. Taxonomy (GTDB): domain Bacteria; phylum Pseudomonadota; class Gammaproteobacteria; order Burkholderiales; family Burkholderiaceae_C; genus Hydrogenophaga. The sequence continues at coordinate 4,833 of CAYUAH010000147.1, forward strand.
GCCGCTTCATGCGCCGGTGCTCGCGCCGCAGGTTGTGGGCCTGCAGCTGCAGCACCATGTCGGTCACCGACGCCGGGTGCTTGAGCATCAGCGTCAGCAGGTTGTGGCGCAGCACGGCCTCGCGCGGCGCGCCTTCGGGCAGGTGGGACCACACGCGCAGGTCCAGCGGCTGCTCGCGTTGCACGCCCAGGCCGGGCGCACCCAGCAACAGCAGGCGGCGCACGCGCGCTGGCTGCTGCGCGGCCCACAGGCTGGCCACCATGCCACCGAACGAAAAGCCCGCCAGGTCCACCGCCGTGGCGCCCAGCAGGGTCTGCAGGCCCTGCTCCAGCCAGGCAGGCATCACGTCGGCGTCGTGACCGTCGGGCGGCGGGCTGGAGTCGCCAAAACCGGGCAGGTCGGGCACCCAGACGCTGTGCCCGGCCCGGGCCAGGGCGGCGATGTTGCGCACCCAGTGTGTCCAGCTGCCCGAGCCGCCGTGCAGCAGCACCAGCGGCGCCCCTTCGCCCCAACGGTGCCAGACCAGCTCGCCGTCGCCACACGGCGTGCTCAGGCGCTCGGCACCCGCCTGCAGGGCTTGCAGATCGGCCCAGGTGTGCACCTGCTGTGTCATGCGTGCTGGGCGCGCATGAAGCGCTGCGTCACGTGCCCCGCCATCTGCTGCGCCAGCGCTTCCTCGCCGCAGAACACCGTGCCCAGCCCCTGCTGCTGCAACAAGCTGGACTCATCGGGGTTGTGCGCGTGCAGCAGCACCTCGATGCCGGGGTTCAGCGTGCGCGCGGTTTCCACCATCTGCTGCAGTTGCAGCGGGTCGCCGGTGGTGATGACCAGCATGGCGGCCTGTGCGATGTGGGCCTGGATCAGCACGGCCGGGTCGGTGGCGTCGCCCGACACCGCAGCCACACCGCTGGCGCGCAGGGCTTCCACCCGCTCGCGGTTCTGCTCGGCCACCACAAAGGGCAGGCCCTGAGCCTGCAGGGCTTGGGCGATGCGCTGGCCCAGGCGGCCATGGCCCACCAGCACCACCTGCCCGCTCAGGTACTCGGGCGCGGTGCTGGTGGGCAGCTCGGCATAGGGGTCGTCGCGCTGGGCCAGCGAGCGGGCCAGGGCCGAACGCGCCAGCAGCCAGCGCTGCAGCGGCTCGATGGCCGCAAACACAAACGGGTTGAGGGCAATGGAGATCAGCGCGCCCGCGAGCACCAGGCTCATGCCTTCGGCCGGCATCAGGCCCAGCGATAGGCCCAGGCCGGCCAGGATGAAGGAGAACTCGCCGATCTGCGCCAGGCTCGCGGCCACGGTCAGGGCGGTGTTGAGCGGGTAGCGCAGGACCAGCACCAGGCCCACGGCGGCCAGGGCCTTGCCCAGCACGATGATGGCCACCACACCGAGCACATGCAGCGGCTCGTTGACCAGGATGGCGGGATCGAACAGCATGCCCACCGAGACGAAGAACAGCACCGAGAAGGCGTCGCGCAGTGGCAGCGATTCTTCGGCCGCGCGATGGCTGAACTCGGACTCGCGCATCACCATGCCAGCGAAAAACGCGCCCAATGCGAAGGACACCTTGAACAGCGCGGCAGCGCCAAAAGCGATGCCGATGGCACAGGCCACGACCGCCAGCGTGAACAACTCGCGCGAGCCGGTGCGCGCCACCTGCCACAGCAGCCACGGCAGCACGCGCCGGCCCACCACCAGCATCAGCACCACAAAAGCGCTCACCTGCAGCAGCGTCAGGCCGATGGCCTGCCACAGCGGCGTGCCATCGCTGGCTGGGGCGGCCGTGCCGCCGAGCAGGCCGGCCAGCGGCGGCATGAGCACCAGCACCAGCACGGTGGCCAGGTCTTCCACCACCAGCCAACCCACCGCGATCTTGCCGTTCATGCTGTCGAGCACGCCCCGCACCTCCAGCGCCTTGAGCAGCACCACGGTGCTGGCGCAGGACAGGGACAGACCGAAGATCAGGCCGCTGCCCCAGGTCCAGCCCCAGCTCCAGGCCAGCCCCATGCCCAGCACGGTGGCCAGGCCCATCTGCACCACCGCGCCCGGCAGGGCAATGCGCTTGACGGCCTTCAGATCCGCGATGGAGAAATGCAGGCCGACACCAAACATCAGCAGCATGACGCCGATTTCGGCGAGCTGCGAGGCGATGGACACGTCGGCCACAAAGCCTGGCGTGGACGGGCCGATGAGGATGCCTGCCACCAGATAGCCCACCAGCGCGGGCAGCTTCAGGCGTTCGGCCACAAAACCCAGGATCAGGGCGATGCCGAAGCCCGCTGCGAGGGTGGCGATGAGGCTGACGTCATGGGGCATGGGCGTGGGGCTGGGGGTGGGTGACGGCTCCTGCGTGGGGAAGACATCGGTTGAGGGAGAGGGGCGTCACAAATTCTACGGGCCGGGCCGAACCCGTGCTGCCGTGTTGGCATGACATGGCCAGGCCTGGCCGGACCGGGAGCTAAGCCGGCAGCGTCAGGTGCTGCCGTGCCAGTGCCACACAGTCCGCCACCTGCGGGTCGCGCCCGGTCTCCTGCCGCACGATGGCGCCCACCTCATCGGCCAGCGAAGCCGCCAAGGCCGCGTCGAGGAACAGCAGCCGCGAACGCCGCGCCAGCACATCCTCCACCGTGCGCGCGTACTCAAAACGCACCGCAAACCGCACCATGGCTTCGGTCAGGCCACCGCCGAGTTCGCGGTCGGCACCGGGCAGCGCCCACATGTGTTCGCGCTCGCCGCCATAGCTGTGGGCACCGGGCGGCGCGCTGACCGCCGGCTGGTCGGCCGGGGTGCCTGCCGCGCCCAACAGGGGCAGGTGGTCGGTGCGCCCTTCGGCCAGGCCGGGCAGCAGGCCCGCATCGCGGCACTTTTTGAGCACGTCTTCGGCCATGGCGCGGTAGGTGGTCCACTTGCCGCCGGTGACGGTGACCAGGCCGCTGGCGCTGATGAGCACGGTGTGTTCGCGGCTGATGCCTTGCGTGTTTTCGCCGCTGCTGCTGTCGGGCTTGACCAGCGGGCGCAGGCCGACCCAGTGGCTTTTCACATCGGCCGCCGTGGGCGCACGCTTGAGGTAGCGCGCCGACTCACCCAGGATGAAGTCAATCTCGTGGGCAAACGCGCGGGGTTCCAGCGGCAGGTCGCTGCGCGGCGTGTCGGTGGTGCCCAGGATGAGCTTGCCCAGCCAGGGCACGGCAAACAGCACACGGCCGTCGGCCGTCTTGGGCACCAGCAGGGCGTGGTCGCTGGGCAGGAAGTCGCGGTCCACCACCACGTGCACGCCCTGGCTGGGCGCCACCATGGGGCGCACGTTGGCGTTGCGGGCGGCACCGTCCTGCTGGCGCAGACCGTCCACCCACACGCCGGTGGCGTTGATCACGCAGCGCGCGCGCACCTCGAAAGCGCGGCCACTCTCACGGTCCTCGCAGCGCAGGCCGGCGAGCTTGCCCTGCTCGTGCAACAAGCCGGTCACGGGGCAATGGTTGACCAACAGCGCGCCGTGCGCTGCCGCCGTGCGCGCCAGGGTCACGGCCAGGCGGGCGTCGTCGAACTGGCCGTCCCAATAACGCACCCCGCCCTTGAGGCCCTCGGTGCGCAGCGTGGGCAAGGCGCGCAAGGTCGCTTCTCGGCCCAGGAAGTCGGTGCTGCCCAGGCCGGCGCTCCCCGCGAGGGCGTCGTACATCTTGAGACCGGCGCCGTAAAAAGGCGTTTCCCAGAGCTTGTAGGAAGGCATCACAAACGGCAGCGGCTGCGCCAGGTGGGGTGCGTTGCGCAGCACCG
>CAYUAH010000148.1:0-8590 GCA_964442375.1 uncultured Hydrogenophaga sp.
GCACGTGGGCCTCGCCGGCCTGGGCGTCTATCCAGCCGCGCGCCTGCGGGCCGGGCTGGGCGTCCAAGCCCACCAGTTCGCCCAGGCGCAGGCCGCTGCCGTACAGCAGTTCGGTGATGCAGCGGTCGCGGGCCTCGCGTTCGGGGGCATCGTCTTCATTGGCGTGGTCGGCCAGGCGCACGGCGTCGTCCACCGCCAGCGCCTTGGGCAAGGGCTTGCCGGCCTTGGGCGCGCGCACGCCCACCACCGGATTGACCTCGATCTGACCCTGACGCCCCAGCCAGGTGAAGAAGCCGCGCCAGCCCGACAGGATGAGGGCGATGCCGCGCGCGCTGCGCCCGCCGCTGTGCATCTGCGCCACCCAGCGGCGGATGTGTGCGTCGTGCACGCGTTGCAGACCCACGCCAGCCGCCACGGCCAGCCGCGCCAGCTTGGACAGGTCTTCGGTGTAGAGCGCCACGGTGCGCGCGGCCAGGCGTTTTTCCACCCGCACGTGCTGCAGGTAGCCGGCGATCAGCCGCGCATCGGCGTCTGGCAGCTCAGCCTCGGCGGCACCCATGGCGTGGCATCACTCGGCCATCAGCCGCCCCAAGGCGGCACTTGCCAGCTCGGCGATGCGCTCCAGGAAATCGGTGCCCATGCCGGCGTGAAAACGCTGCGGGTCGGTCGAGCCCAGCACCAGCAGGCCAAACACCTTGTCGGCGGGGCCGGCGCGCAGCGGCAGCAGGGCCAGCGACGCCGCCTTGGCGTCGCCCAGCCAGGCCGCAGCTTCCAGTCCGGGGTTGGTGCCGCAATAAGGCGTCGTCAAGGAGGCGGCAAAGGCCTGGGCATCGGCACTGACGCCCTGGGCGAAGGGCTGGTCGGCCCATTGCGGCGCCACACCCCACACGCGTATGGCCACCTGCGGCACCTGGAACTGCGCCTGGATCTGCTCGGCGATGACGCCGGGCAAAGCCACCGCATCGCGGGTCAGCAGCAGTTCGCGCGTCCAGCGCTGCAGCTTGTCGGCGATCACCACGTTGTCCTGCCCGTGGCGGATCATCTCGGCGGCCTTGAGTTCCAGCGTGCGTATCTTGTCGCGCAGCATCTCGGCCTGGCGCTCCTGAAGGCTCACCGCCCGCTGGCCGTGCGGGCTGGTCAGCTGCACCGCAGCCAGCAACTCGGCATGGCGCTCGAAAAAGTCGGGCGTGTTGAGCAGAAAGTCGGCGATGTCGTCTTCGGTGATGGGGTTCATGTTCATGTTTTGGCTTGCGCCTCAATTCAGGTCCGGGACCTCGATTTCGCCCTGGAAAACGGTGGTGGCCGGACCGGTCATGAACACCGGCGCGTCCAGCCGGCCGGCGCCGCCGGCCCATTCGATGGTGAGCGGCCCGCCGCGCGTGGCCACGTCCACGCGCGCATCGAGCCAGCCCTGGCGTATGCCGGCCACCACGGCGGCGCAGGCGCCGGTGCCGCAGGCCAGGGTTTCGCCCACGCCGCGCTCGAACACCCGCAACTTCACATGGCTGCGGTCCAGCACCTGCACAAAGCCGGCGTTGACGCGCCTGGGAAATGCCGGGTGGACTTCGATCAGCGGCCCCAGGCCCAGCACCGGCGCCCGGTCCACGTCGTCCACCCGCAGCACCGCGTGCGGGTTGCCCATGGACAAGACCGCCACCGGCACGGCGGCATGGCCGGGCAGCGGCAGGGTCCACAGCGGCCAGGCATCGCCTTGGTCGGGCGCACCCTCCGCGTAGGCCTGGCTGGCATCAAACGGCACACGCGGCAGATCGAACACCGGCGCGCCCATGTCCACGGTGACGCGGCCATCGGCGTTCAAACGCAGCTCGATCACGCCGCCGTGCACCTTGACCCGCACCACGTCCTTGGTCGTCAGGCCGCGTTCGCGCACGAAGCGCACGAAGCAGCGCGCGCCGTTGCCGCAGTGCTCCACCTCGCCACCATCGGCGTTGTGGATCACGTACTCGAAATCCACGCCCGCCACGGGGGCCGGCCGCACGGTGAGAATCTGGTCGGCACCGACCCCAAAATGGCGGTCGGCCAGGAAACGGTACTGAGCCGCGCTCAGGCCCAGGCGGCCCTGTGTTTCGTCGAGCACGACAAAGTCGTTGCCCGCACCCTGCATCTTGGTGAATCGGATCAGCATCCCTGCATTATCGGCTTCAATCCGTCAGCCACAGCTCGATGCGGCGGTTCTGCATGCGGCCCTCGGGCGTGTCGTTGGCCACCAGCGGCGCGCGCGCCCCCCAGGCTTCCACCTCCAGGGCCACAGCCGGCAAGCCACGCTGGACCAGGGCATCGCGCAGGCGCAGCGCACGCTGAGCCGCCAGCGCGGCGGCGCCGTCGTTGTCGGCCGTCGATGCGTCGCTGTGTCCCCGCACACGGGCGCGCCATGGCGGGCCCGCCGACAGCGCGGCGGCCACGCGGTCCCAAACGGCTGCTGCGGCTTCGCTGGGCGTGGCGGTGTTGCCGGCAAAAGCGCGCTCGGCCGGCCAGCGCAGCAGCAACACGTTGTCGGGCGTGCGCAGCACCTCGACACCGGCCGAGGCCAGGCTGTCGGCCAGGCGTGCGCGGCGTTGTTCCATGGCTTCGGACCAGGCCCTGGGCTGGGCTGCGGGCGCACCCAGCTGCGCCGCCGCCCCCTGCATCCCGCCGTTCTGCAGGGACTTGCCGGCGCAGCCCGTCAAAACGATCGCGGCCAGCACCACCCGCCACAGGCGATCCCTCGTCATGGACTCATGCAACACGGTCGGTCTCCAAAAGCACCGACCTTACCGCAGCCCGGGACCGCGCAGGGTCAACGCACCGGCGCAGCGGTGGACATGGGAGCCGGCGCCGGTGCCTGCGCGGCAGCGGGCGCGGCCTCGGCCATGAAAATCTCCACCCGGCGGTTGCGCCCACGGCCCTCGGCCGTGTCGTTGCTCGCCAGCGGCGCGCGCTCGCCCATGCCACTCACATCCACACGGCCCACGGCCACGCCGCGCGCCACCAGGTGGTCGCGGGTGCGGGTGGCGCGGTTCACCGAGAGCGGCTCGTTGACCGCGTCGCTGCCGGTGTTGTCGGTGTGGCCCACGATGCGCACCCGCGCCTGCGGGTTGGCCACCAGGCCCTGGGCGAAGCCGTCCAGCACGTCGGCAAAATTGGCCTTGATGTCGGCGCGGCCCACATCAAACGAGATGTCGCTGGGCACGTTGATCTGGAGCTGGTTGTCGGCCGTCTTGACCACCTCGATGCCCGTGCCCTGGGTGGCGGCTTCCATCTTCTTGCGCTGGTCTTCCATGCGCTGCGTCCAGACGTAGCCGCCCAGCGCGCCCACGCCCGCACCAATGGCCGCGCCCTTGGCGGCGCCGCTGCTGCCGCCGGTCAAGGCGCCCAGCACCGCGCCTGCCGCCGCGCCTATGCCGGCGCCCTTGGCCGTGCCTTGCTGGCTTTCGCTCATGTTGGCGCAGCCGGTGGCCAGCAGGGCGATGGACAGCAGCGATGCGGTGAAACGGGTGGGTGTGTTCATGGGAACCTCCTTGACTTGGTTGTGTCGCGCCAGCCACCTCGGCCGGCAGGCGCCATTGTCAGAGCGCCCAAGCCATCAGTTTGCAAACGATGTACAGCACTTTGTGAAGAAGTGTTCTGGCCACTGTCCTTGGGCCATGCACAATCGCCCAACCATGGCACGCACCTCCCAACTCCTGCACCCGCAACGCGAACCCGCCGCCCTGCGTCCCGCCGCCACCGTCCTGCTGTTGCGCGACACGCCCGCCGGCATCGAGGTGCTGATGACGCGGCGCTCGCTCACCGCCAGCTTCGCGCCCGGGGCCTACGTGTTCCCGGGCGGTGGCATCGACGCGGCCGACAGCGCGGCCCACGCCCAGTCCACGCGCCGCCCCACACAGAGCGACCTGCACCTCACCCAGGCCATCGCCGCCATCCGCGAAAGTTTTGAGGAGTTGGGCGTGCTGCTGGCCCGCCATGCCGATGGCCGTTGGGCCGACACGGCGGACATCGCCGCGCTGGACCGCAAGGCGCCCTTCACCGCGCAATGCGCCGCGCGTGGCCTCACGCTGGCGGCCGACCAGGTGTTCGTGCTGGCCCACTGGATCACCGACCGCGATCTGCCCCGGCGTTTTGACGTGCCCTTTCTCGTTGCCCGCATGCCCGACGGCCAGGTGCCCGTGGCCGACGAAGCGGAACAGTTCGAACCGGTTTGGGTGCGCCCCGCCGACGCACTGGCGCGGCACAAGGACGGCAGCTTCTTCATCATCTTCCCCACCATCCGCACGCTGGAGCGGCTGTTGGCCCATGCCACGGTGGACGCGGTGCTGAGTGCCTGCGCCAGCGAGCAGCCGCTGTGGACCAGCTGCCCGCGCGCCGGCCTCAAACATGGCCAGGATTCGCGCCACATGGAGCACGAACCCGAGTTCGGCGAACTGGCGCTGGTGTCGCCCGACGGCCAGATCGTGCACGAGCTGGCCTGGCAGAGCGACACCCCCGTGCCCCTGCTCAAAAACGTGCTGCGCCTGACCGCCCCCAACCCCGGCTTCATGACCGGACCGGGCACCAACAGCTACCTGATCGGTGACCCGGCCACGGGCTATGCCGCCATCGACCCCGGCCCGGACGACGCCGGCCACATCGAGCGGCTGTGGCGCGCCTGTGGCGGGCAAATCCGCCACATCATCTGCACCCATTCGCACCCCGATCACTCGCCCGGCGCGCGCCGGCTGCAGGCCCTGTGCGCCGAGCGCCCGCCCATCCTGGGCCTGGCCAGCCGTGCCACCGCGCGCGCCGACAGCCAGTTCCAGCCCGACCGCGAGCTGGCCGATGGCGAGCGGATCGTGCTGCAGGCCGCTGGGCATGACACCCACACCCTGCAGGTGGTGCACACGCCCGGCCACGCGGCCAACCACCTGTGCCTGCTGCTGCTCGAAGACGGCCTGCTGATCTCGGGCGACCACATCCTCAACGGCAGCACCACCGTCATCAGCCCGCCCGACGGCGAGATGCAGGCCTACCTCGATTCGCTGGACAAGCTGGCCGACCTCTGCCGACAACACGGCGCCGACTTCATCCTGCCCGCCCACGGCCATGTGCTGGGCGATGCACCCGGCGCGATTGCCCACCTCAAGGCGCACCGCCTCAAGCGCGAGGCCAAGGTGGCCGCCGCCATGCAAGCCCGGCCCGATGGCACGCTGGACGACTGGGTGCCCCTGGCCTACGACGACGTGCCCGAGCGCCTGTGGCCGGTGGCCAAACGCTCGCTGCAGGCGCATGTGGACCACCTCCGCAGCCTGGGTGGTTTCAATGTCTGACGACCACAGCGGCGTGCGCCTGGCCAAACGCGTGGCCGAACTCAAGGCCTGCTCGCGCGCCGAGGCCGAGCGCTACATCGAAGGCGGCTGGGTCAGCGTGAACGGTGAGGTGGTGGAGCTGCCCCAGCACCGGGTGGGCGAGGCCGACGTGGTGACCCTGGCGCCCGACGCCCGCGCCACGGCGCTGCTGCCCGCCACCCTGCTGTGGCACAAGCCGTCGGGTGTGCGATGCGACATCGAGCAATTGCCCAAACCCGAGTGGCTGCGCGCCGAACACCGCTCGCCCGACGACCGCAGCCAGCAGCGCCTGCTGCTCAAACACCAAGCCGGGCTGCGCTGTGCTGCGCCACTGGACACCGCCGCCAGCGGCCTGGTGGTGTTCACGCAGGAGAGCGGCGTGTGGCGCCGGCTGGTGGACGACGCGGTCACGCTGGAACACGAGCTGTGGGTGGACGTGAAAGGCGTGGTGCCACCCGAGGCGCTGGCCGCGCTGCAGCGCCAGGTGCGCGCCAGCATCAACCGCCAGAACGAGGCCGGCACCCGCCTGCGTGTGGCCGCCAAAGGCCTGCGCAAAGGGCAACTCGGCGCCTGGTGCGAGGCCGCCGGCATACGGCCCGATGCGGTGCACCGCGCCCGCCTGGGGCGCCTGGCCCTGGGCACGCTGGCCGTGGGCCAGTGGCGCCTGATGATGGGCTATGAGCGCTTTTGAAGCGCCGCCGTGAATAAAGTGTGAAGTCTGCCGGTACGCCGGATTCTGTGCGCGGGGGTTGCCCCCCGCGTGACCGCCATTCCTCTGGGCCGCTGGTCACCCAAGCGGCTCGGTGCTGCCTACCCGCCAACTCCGCGGAACCACGTCACTGTTGGCCTATTTGGCATTGCTGCGCGCAGAGATTGCCCGTTTCACCCCCGGTGGTCTACCTTGCGGCACGCCCCCGGGACTCGTCTCTGTTGCTCTGATCCTCACCTCGCGGTGGAGAGCCGTTAGCTCCTGCGCTGTCCTGTGCAGTCCGGACGTTCCTCCAGTGCGACCTTTCGGTACTTGCACCAGCGGCGGTCTGGCAGGCTTCACCCCCCGATTATCGCCACAATGGCGGTTGCCGCCCGCCCTCCCCCAACCCAAGGACATCCCATGAAAGCCGACAACATCCTGCAGACCATTGGCCAGACGCCGCACGTGCGCCTCCAGCGCCTGTTCGGCGACGCCTCCCAGCACGTCTGGATCAAGTCCGAGCGCAGCAACCCCGGCGGCTCCATCAAGGACCGCATTGCCCTGTCCATGGTCGAAGCCGCCGAGCGCTCGGGCGCCCTGAAGCCGGGCGGCACCATCGTTGAGCCCACCTCCGGCAACACCGGCATCGGCCTGGCCATGGTGGCCGCCGTCAAGGGCTACCAACTGATCCTGGTGATGCCCGACAGCATGTCGGTGGAGCGCCGCCGCCTGATGCTGGCCTACGGCGCCAGCTTTGACCTCACGCCACGCGAGAAGGGCATGAAAGGCTCCATCGCGCGCGCCGAGGAGATCGTCGCCAGCACCCCCGGCGCCTGGATGCCCATGCAGTTCAACAACCCGGCCAACGTGGACGTGCACGCGCGCACCACCGCAGAAGAGATCGCCGCCGACTTCCCCGAGGGCATCGACGTGCTCATCACCGGCGTGGGCACCGGCGGCCACCTCACCGGCTGCGCCCGCGTGCTCAAGGCCCGCTGGCCCCGGCTCAAGGTGTTCGCGGTCGAGCCCACGGCCTCGCCCGTGATCTCGGGTGGGCAGCCTTCGCCCCACCCCATCCAGGGCATAGGCGCGGGATTCATCCCCAACAACCTCGACACCACGCTGCTCGACGGCGTGATCCAGGTCGATGCCGAGCCGGCCCGCGAAATGGCCCGCCGCTGCGCCCGCGAAGAAGGCATGCTGGTGGGCATCTCATCGGGCGCCACGCTGGCTGCCATCGCCCAGAAGCTGCCGGAACTGGCGCCCCACGCCGTGGTGCTGGGCTTCAACTACGACACCGGCGAGCGCTACCTGTCGATCGAGGGCTTCCTGCCAGCTTGAGGCAAGGGAAAAACTAAAATGGGGGCCTGCTTGATCAACACGAGCCCTCCCATGATCCGACTGACCGAACTCAAGTTGTCCCTGGCCGATGTGCCGGTGGAACACCGCCGCGCCGCCGATGCCCCCTCTGAAACCGAGGCCGACCGCGCCCCGCCGCCCCACCCCATCGCCGCGCTGACCCGCCTGGCCGCCCAGGCCCTGGGTGTGGCCGAGCGGGACATTGCCCAGTTGCAGGTGTTCAAGCGCAGCTTCGATGCCCGCAAGGCGGAGCTGCTGGCGGTCTACATCGTGGACCTCACGCTCACCGACCCAGCGGCCGAACCCGCGCTGCTGGCACGCCACGCCGGGCACCCGCACATCACCGCCACGCCCGACATGGCTTGGGTGCCCCACGCACACGCGCCGGCCTCGCTGGCCTTGCGCCCGGTGGTGGTGGGTTTTGGGCCGTGCGGGATTTTTGCCGCGCTGACCCTGGCACAAATGGGCTTCAAACCCATCGTGCTGGAGCGAGGCCGCAGCGTGCGCCAGCGCACCAAGGACACCTGGGGCCTGTGGCGCAAACGTGTGCTCACGCCCGAAAGCAACGTGCAGTTTGGCGAAGGCGGCGCCGGCCTGTTCTCCGACGGCAAGCTCTACAGCCAGATCAAGGACCCGCGCTTCCTCGGCCGCAAGGTCATGCAGGAGTTCGTCAACGCGGGCGCTCCCATCGAAATTCTGTACGAAGCCCACCCTCACATCGGCACCTTCAAGCTGGTCAAGGTGGTGGAGCACATGCGCGACGAGATCGTGCGCCTGGGCGGCGAGATCCGCTTCGAGCAGCACGTGAGCGACCTGCTGATCGAAAACGGCGCCCTGCGCGGCCTGGTGGTGCGCGACCTGGCCAGCGGCCAGACGCAGGAACTGCGCTGCGACCACGCGGTGCTGGCCCTGGGCCACAGCTCGCGCGACACCTTCGAGATGCTGCACGCGCGCGGCGTGGACATCGCGGCCAAGCCCTTCTCCATCGGTTTCCGGGTCGAGCACCCGCAGGGCGTGATCGACCGCGCGCGCTGGGGCCGCCACGCCGGCCACCCGCTGCTGGGTGCGGCCGAATACCGCCTGGTGCACCACGCCGCCAACGGGCGCGCGGTCTACAGCTTCTGCATGTGCCCCGGCGGCACGGTGGTGGCCGCCACGTCCGAGCCCGAGCGCGTGGTCACCAACGGCATGAGCCAGTACTCGCGCAACGAACGTAACG
>CAYUAH010000149.1:0-8580 GCA_964442375.1 uncultured Hydrogenophaga sp.
CGCGCGCACCGCGTGGCCGTTGAGCTTGCCCTTCAACTCCGGGTAGATGAGCGCAATCGCCGTGGCGCTGCCGGTGGTGGTGGGCGCCAGGCTTTCCATGGCGCTTCGGGCGCGGCGAAGGTCTTTGTGCGGCGCGTCCACCACCCCGTTGGTGTTGGTGGGGTTGTGGATGGTGGTGATCTGGCCGTGACGTATGCCAATGTGCTCGTGCACCACCTTCACCACCGGCGCCAGGCAGTTGGTGGTGCACGAGGCGGCGGTGACGATGTGGTGATGCGCCGGGTCGTACAGCTCGTGGTTCACGCCGACGACGATGTTGAGCACGCCACCGACCTTGACGGGCGCGGCCACGATGACACGTTTGGCGCCCCGGTCCAGGTGACCTTGCAGGGTCTCGGGCGTGAGGAACTTGCCGGTGCACTCCAGCACCACGTCCACGCCCAGATCGCCCCAGGGAATCTCGGCTGCGGTGGCGTGAGCGCTGAATGACAGCCGCCGGTCGCCTATGTGGACGGCTTCGTCGCCCGCAGCGCGGATGTTTTCGCGCCATTTGCCTTGCACTGTGTCGAACGCCAGCAGGTGCGCCGTGGCCGCCGCGCCGCCCTTGATCTCGTTGAGGTGCACCACCTCCAGCCGGTGGCCCGCACGCGGATCGTCGCTCGGGCGCTCGGCCGCGCCCATGGCCGAGCGCAGTGCCAGACGGCCGATGCGGCCCAAACCATTGATGCCCACTTTCATCTGCACATCTCCAAATTCAATATTTAAAGGATAGTTGAAATATGTCTTAAGCCCATGACGGTTTGATGACAGGGGAGACCATCCCCGTGCCACCACAGCGGCTGGTGATAATGCCCCCATGTTCTCAGCCCGAAACCCCTACGCGGGGCTGGCGCTTGTTGCGCTGGCAGCCGCCCTGAGCGCCTGTGGTGGCGGCAGTGAGTCGGCCAGCCCCGATCCGGTGGGCCCCACCCCCACCGAGCCCACCGGCCCCGACCCGCTGCTGGGCCAGCAGTGGCATTTGTTCAACAGCGGGCAGAGTGGCGGCACACCGGGCGGCGATCTGGGCCTGGGCAGCCTGGCCGAGCGCGGCGAAGGCATCAAGGTGGCGGTGGTGGATGGCGCGGTGCAGATCGCCCACCCCGACCTGTTGCCCAACCTGCTGGCAGGTTTGAGCCACAACTACGCCACCGGCAGCACCGACCCCAGTCCGTCGCCCGCCACCGCCGGCCAGCCGCAAGACGACAGCACGGGCGGCCCGGACGATGCGCACGGCACCGCCGTGGCCGGCATCCTGCTGGCGCGCGACAACAACGCCTACGGCGGGCGCGGCGTGGCGCCCCGCGTGCAATTCATGGCCTTCAACCCGCTGATCCAGAGCACCGACGTCAACATGGCCGACGCCATGGCGCGCGCCTGGCAAAGTGGCGCGGCCGTGGTCAACAACAGCTGGGGTCCGCCCGATCCTGCCAGCGGCGGCACCGGTTCGTTCTACCGCTCGTCCTCGGTGTGGCAGCAGGCGGTGCTGCAGGGCGTGACCCAGGGGCGCGGCGGCCTGGGGACGGTCTACCTGATTGCGGCCGGCAATGGCGGCGCCAGTGGCGACGATGCCAACCGCGACGGCTATGCCAACTTCCGCGCCATGCTCACCGTGGGCGCGGTGGACGACCACAACCGCCCGACCGGCTACACCGAGCCGGGTGCCAATGTGCTGGTGGCCGCGCCCTCGGGCAACTCGGTCGGGCGTGCTCAGTCCACGGCCGGGGTCGTCACCACCGACATCACCGGTGCGCGTGGGTATGCCGACGCAGCCTCTTCGCTGGGCGCGGACCACATGGCCTTTTTTGAAGGCACTTCGGCCACCACGCCCATGGTGTCGGGCGTGGTCGCACTCATGCTGCAGGCCAACCCGCAGTTGAGCTGGCGCGACGTGCGCTGGATTCTGGCGGCCACGGCCTTGCCCGCCACCCTGGAGGCGGGGCAACCGGTGGCCGTGCCCTCGGCCATGAACGGCCACGGCTTCCAGCCTCAGGTGGGCTTTGGGCGTATCCATGCCAGCGCGGCGGTGAACATGGCGCGCGGCTTTGCCTCCCTGGGCGCGGAAAAATCGTGCAGCTCGGGCCCCCTGACGGGCAGCGTGGTGCTGGCCGACGACTCCGCCACACCGCAGTCGCTGGTGTGGAACGGCGGCAGCTGCTCGCTCAGCGTGGTCGAGCACGTGACGGTGCGTGTGCTCAGCAACCACAGCTACTCGGGCGACTTGCGCATTTCGCTGCGCAGCCCCGCCGGGCGGCTCAGCGAGCTGAGCACCCCCCACAGCTGCGCCGGCTCGGTCTGCACCTCGCTGGTCAGTGGGCACAGCTTTGGCAGCGTGCGCCACATGGGCGAAACCGCGCGGGGCAACTGGACGCTGCTGGTCAGCGATGAGCAGCCGGACGACACCGGCCGCGTGACTTCCTGGGAGGTGGTGTTGTATGGGCATTGAACACAAGTGGAATCGGCGTGCCGCCGTGTGGGCGCTGTCGGCCGCGATGCTGATGGCGGCCGGTTGTGCCCAGGCGCAAAAAGCGCCGCCGTTGCAATGGTTTGACGGCCAGCAGTGGGTGAGCAGCACCGACACCCAGGGGCCGGCCCAGGCCGCCGGTGGCGTGGTGGTGATGGCGCCGGTGGCGCAGGCGGCGGCATTGCAGGCCGCGCTGGTGGCCAAGGGTTTGAGCCCCCGGCCGCTGGCCGTGGCGGGGGCTTACGAGCTGGCGTCGCCGGCCGGCGCCGATGCCTTGTTGCTGACCCACCGCCTGGCCGATCTGCCCGCCTTGCTCAAGGTGCCGGTGCAGGTGGCGCCCAACTGGCAGGCCGGCTTGCGCCAACGCTGAGACGCCGCAGAACCGTCAGCGGATGGCCCACGCGCGGTCGTGGAAGGCCGCCACGCTGGGCCGGTGCGCGATGGAGACCAGAGCGCCGTTCTCGGCCTTGGTCATCGCGCGCAGTCGCTCGTAGAGGGTTTTTTCGGCCGCTTCGTCGAGCGCACTGGTGGCCTCGTCGGCAAACAGCCAGCGCGGACGCTTGAGCAGGGCGCGTGCAATGGCCAGGCGTTGCTGCTCGCCGCCCGAGAGTTTCTGGCCCCAGGTGTTGTGCTCGTCCAGGCGCGTGGCCAGTTGCGGCAGCAGGGCATCGGCCAAGGCCTGCTTGAGCGCGTCATCGCTGAACTCGCTGGCCTGGCCGGGGTAGGCCAGGGCCTCGCGCAGGCTGCCGTTGGGGAAATAGGGCCGTTGCGGCAGGAACATGGCGCGTTGCTCGAAGTCGGCCGGCCGTGCCACCTCGCCGCGCGCCCAGGGCCAGATACCGGCCAGCACCCGGAACAGCGTCGATTTGCCGCTCCCCGACGGGCCCTGCACCAGCACGCTGTCGCCGGGTGCGACCGACCAGCGCAGGCCGTTGAGCAGCTCCTGCCCGCTGGGCAGCTGGATGTCCAGCCCATCCGTGGCAAAGCCGTCGCCGGTGGTGTCTGTCACGGCTTTGGCTTCCGCGCCCGCCGACAGACGCATCAGGCTCAGCTCGAAGCTGGTCAGGCGGTCGGTGGTGGCGCGCCAACTGGCCAGGCGGTCGTAGTTGTCCACGAACCACGAGAGCGAGTCCTGCACCCGGCCAAACGCGCTGGCGATCTGCATCAGCTCGCCGAGCTGGATGGCGCCGCTGAAAAAACGCGGTGCCGCCACGATGAACGGAAACACCACGGCCGCCTGGCCAAAGCCCACGGTGAACCAGGTCAGGCGTTTTTGTGCCTTGATCAGGGCCAGGTAATTGCTCAGCACCTCGCCAAAACGCTGGCCCAGGTGGCGACGCTCCACCGGCGCGCCCTTGTCCAGCGCGATCGATTCGCTGTACTCGCGCACCCGGACCAGGTGGTGGCGGAAGTCGGCTTCGCGGCGCTGCTGCTCGAAGTTCAGGCCAATGAGCGGGCGGCCGATGTAGTGGGTCAGCACGCTGCCCACCAGGCAGTAGATCACCGCCATCCAGACCATGAAACCCGGGATCTCGAACGACGCGCCGTTGAACGTGAAGTCAAACGCGCCCGACAGGGCCCACAGGATGCCGACAAAACTCACGAGCGTGACCAACGCGTTGAGCAGGCCCATGCTCAGCGACACCGTGTAACTGGTGAACAGGTTGAGGTCTTCCTGAATGCGCTGGTCGGGGTTGTCGGGCGGGCTGTCGGCGCCCTGGGCGTAGCGCATCAGCTCCAGCTGGTAGAAGGCGCGGTGCTGCAACCAGCGGTCCATGTAGCTGCTGGTGAGCCAGTTGCGCCAGCGCACCTCCAGCAGTTGCGTGAGGTAGAACTTGTAGACCGCGATGATGATGAAGGCGAAGGCCAGGTAGGTGAAGCGGCCCAGCTCGCGCCAGAAGACCTCGGCGTTCTTGTCCTGCAAGGCGTCGTAGAACACACGGTTCCAGTCGTTGAGCAGCACCAGCATGTAGACCGAGGCGAGGTTGAGCGCCACGATGGCGCCCAGCAGGGCTCGGGCCTTCCATTTCTGGTCGGACTGGAAGTAAGGCAGTGTCAGGCGCAGGGCCTGGCCGGCAAACCGCCGGAACATCTGGAGCTTGTTGGGCGCTGTCATGGGTTGGAAATGCCGCTGGCCACATGCCCGGCCGGCACGTGGCGTGCCGCCGATTCGATGTGGCCGGTCTGGTCGTCGAAGAAGAAATCGGGTTCGAACTCGCGCAGGAACTCGCCCTTGTCCAGCCCGCCCAGGAACATGGCCTCGTCCACCTCGATGTTCCAGTTCATCAGCGTGCGTATGGCGCGTTCGTGCGCGGGTGCGCTGCGCGCCGTCACCAGTGCGGTGCGTATGCGCATATGGGGTGTGCCCTCACGCTGCAGGCGGTGCAGGGCTTCGAGCAGGGGCTTGAAGGGGCCGCCAGGCAGTGGCTGCGAGGCTTTGCTGACCTCGTGCTGCTGGAAAGCATTCAGGCCTTGCGCCTGGTAGACACGTTCGGCCTCGTCGGAGAACAGCACGGCGTCGCCGTCGAAGGCGATGCGCACCTCGTTGGGGTGGGCATCGCCCGCGCGCACCGAGCGTGGGTAGACCTGGGCGGCGGGCACGCCGGCGTCCAGCGCCGCGCGCACGTCGCTCAGGTGGGCCGAGAGGAACAGGTTGGCCTTGAGCGGGCGCAGGTAGCGCCAGGGCGGCTGGCCGCGCGTGAAGCTGCCGCGTTCGATGTGCAGCCCATAGTGCTGGGCCGAGCGGAACACCCGCATGCCCGACACCGGGTCGTTGCGCGAGAGGATGACGACCTCGACGCGCTGGGCTCCCGTGTCGTTGAAGCTCAGCAGCTTGCGCACCATGGAAAAGGCCACCCCTGGGCGCGCGGGCTGTTCCACGCGTTCGAGCTGCAGCTTCATGTAGGCGCGGTCGTCGGTCTGCTCGAACACTTCGTTTTCTTCCTCGAAGTCGAACAAGGCCCGCGAGGAAATGGCGACAACGAGTTTTCCGTCCAGTGATGCAGCCATGGTTCTCTACTTCACGAGTTGGTTGAGTTCGATGATGGGCATGAGCACCGCCAGCACGATGAGCATCACCACCATGCCCATGCCCACGATGAGCAGCGGCTCCAGCAAGGTGGCGAACTGCATCGCGCGGCGCTGCACCTCTTCGCCCAGTTGTTTGGCCGCGCGCTCCAGCATCACCGGCAACTGGCCGGTCTGTTCGCCCAGGCGCGCGAACATGGCCACCAGACCAGGGAAACGTTTTTTGCCACCGATGGCCGAGGCCAGCGGCGCGCCTTCGCGCACCAGCACCAGCGCATCTAGCGCATCAGCCCGCATGGCGCGGTTGCCCAGGGTTTCGGCGGCTGTCTGCAAGGCCTTCAAAATGGGCACGCCGGCGCCGGCCAGCATGGCCAGGGTGGCGGCAAACCGCGCGGCGTTGTAGCTGCGCGCCAGCCGGCCCACCAGGGGCAGGCGCAGCCAGGCCGCGTCCAGGCGTTCGCGCAGGGCAGGCTGACGGCGCGCCCACCACACACCGCCCACGGCGGCCACAGCGGCCAAGGCCAGCAGCCAGCCGTATTCGCGCACCGCCGCGCTGATGCCCAGCATGACGCGCGTGAGCAGGGGCAGGGCGCGCTGGCTGCCCGAGAACACCGCCGCCACCTGCGGCACCACGTAGGCCAGCAGAAACAACACGATGAGCACCGCCACCGCACTCACGATGGCCGGGTAGAGCGCCGCGCCTATGAGCTTGTGGCGCAAGGCCTCGCGCGCCTCCAGGTCGTCGGCCAGGCGCTCCAATACCGTGCCCAGTTGCCCGCTTTGTTCGCCGGCGGCCACGACGGCGGTGTAGGTGGCCGAAAACTCGCGCGGGTGCTGACCCAGCGCGCGCGCAAACGCCGAGCCGGCGTTCACCTCGGCGCGCAACGTGGCCACCAGGCGCTGCTGGCGCTCGTGGTCGGCCTCGTCGGCCAGCGCCGCCAGGGCGCGCTCCAGCGGCAGATCGGCCGCCACCAGGCCCGCCAGTTGCCGCGTCCACACGGCCAGGCCGGTGCTGCTGAACACCCGCTGTGTCCACCAGCCGGTGGCGGGGGCGTCCGTGGCCTGGGCGTCGGCCATGGCCGGCTCCACCTTGAGTGGCACCAGGCCCCGCGTGCGCAGGGCGCTGCGGGCCGCGCGCACGGTGTCGGCGTCCAGCAGACCTTTCTGCGCTTTGCCGTCGGCGTCTATGGCTTCGAAGGTGTAGGCGGGCATGGGTGAATGGTTTCGGGGGCCGATGGGAGAAAGGTGGTGGTCGGCGGTCGATCACCGCCCGTCGTGGGGCATTGTCATGGCTTCACCCAGTGGCTGACCGGCTGCATCAGAAAATCGTCCAAGGCGATGCCGTCGCCACCCACCAGCAGGCTGCGTTGTGGCTGAAAGGCCTCGGCAAATGCCGTGGTGCCGGCATGCGCCAGAGGGGCACGGCCACTTTTGACTTCGATGGCGGTCAAGCGCTGGCCAGCCAACACGATGAAATCCACTTTCCGGTTGCCCTCGCGCCAGTAATGCAATGTGTTTTCGCCCCGCATGGCGGCGTTGGCCAGGTGTGCGCCCACGGCGGACTCGACCAGCCGCCCCCAGAACTCGCGGTCGGCGCGGGCCTCGTCCAGCGACATGCCGCTCATCACGCTCATCAGCGCCGTGTTGAGCACCTGCAGCTTGGGGCTGGACCCACGGCTGCGCGCCACGTCACCCGCGTATTTGGGCAAACCGCACACCATGCCCGCTGCGGCCAGCAGGCTCAGGTAATGGGCCAGCGTGGTGGTGTTGCCGGCATCCTGCAACTGACCCAGCATCTTGGTGTAGGACAGCACCTGCCCCGAATAGCGGCAGGCCAGTTCGAACAGCCGCCGCAGCAAAGCGGGCTTGTCCACCCGGGTCAGCAGGAGCACGTCACGCGAAATCGAGGTTTCGATCAGGCTGTCCGCCACATAGCGCCGCCAGCGCTCGGGTTCGCCGATCAGTGGCGCCGCCCCCGGGTAAGCGCCGTAAAACACAAACTCGTCCACCGACCAGCCAAACGCGGCGCGCATTTCTGCCAGCGACCAATGCGACACCGGAATCGTTTCGAAACGGCCGGCCAGGCTTTCGGTCAAGCCTTGGGCAATCAGCAGCGGTGCCGACCCCAGCAACACCACCTTGAGCGGGCGCTTGGCGCGGGTGTCTTCGTCCCACAGGCGCTTGACGGTTTCCGACCATGCGGGGATCTTCTGGATTTCGTCCAGCACCAACACCGCGCCTTCAGGGCCGGCCATGGCGAGCCGCGCTGCTTCCCACTGCTGGGCGATCCAGTCCGTGCCGCGCAGCGTGGGTTCGTCGGCACTGGCATGGCGCACGGGCTGCGCCAGTGTGTCCGTGGCCTGTTGCACCAGGGTGGACTTGCCCACCTGGCGCGGCCCGGCCACCACCTGAATGAACCGGCGGGGCTCGATCAGGCGTGCGGCCAGGGTGTTCGCCTGGGGGCGGATGTAGGGCAAGACAGTTTTACTCATTGTCTTGAGTATTTTTACTCAATGCTTTGAGCAAAACAATGCAGCCCACTTTTCGGATGCCCTGGCGTCAATCGCGCGTCACGCGCAGCAGTTCTTCGCGGGTGGTCACGCCGCTGTGGACCAGACGTTCACCGTCGTCGCGCATCAGCACCATGCCGGTGGCCAGGGCCGCATCGCGCAGTTCGGCTTCGGCGGCCTGGCGGTGGATCAGGCTGCGCAGGTGCTCGTCGGCCACCAGCAGCTCGAACACACCGGTGCGGCCAGCGTAGCCGGTGTGGCCGCAGGCTTCGCAGCCTTTCCCCGCACAGACGTTACAGGTCTTGCGCACCAGGCGCTGGGCCAGCACGCCCAAGAGCGATGACGACAACAGGAAGGGTTCCACGCCCATGTCGGTCAGGCGGGTGACGGCGCTGGCGGCGTCGTTGGTGTGCAGCGTGGCCAGCACCAGGTGGCCGGTGAGCGAGGCCTGGATGGCGATCTGTGCGGTCTCGAAGTCGCGGATCTCGCCGATCATGATGACGTCCGGGTCCTGGCGCAGGATGGCGCGCAAGGCCTTGGCGA
>CAYUAH010000150.1:0-8573 GCA_964442375.1 uncultured Hydrogenophaga sp.
GCAAGGCGGGCAGGCCGGTGGCCTGGGTGTACTGCGTGCGGCCGTCGCGGATGGCCCGTTCGGCGGCTTCGCGCACCAGGGGCGGTGCGGTGAAGTCGGGCTCGCCGATGTTGAGGTAGATCATGGGCCGCTCGGTGTGTGCCACCTGCTCGGCCATCTGGGCGGCGGCTTTGGCCACCTCCATCACGTAAAAGGGTTCGATGCGCTGGGCGCGTTGCGACAATTTCATTCGGCGGACTTGCTGCGCTTGGCGCGGCCGGTGCTGGGCGAGGCGGCCACTTCCTCGGCGCGCAAACCCTTGGCCAGCGGGTGCAGCACGCCGTTGACGTACTTGTGTCCGTCGGTGCCGCCAAAGGACTTGGCCAGCTCGATGCATTCGTTGACCACCACACGCCAGGGCACGTCCAGGCAGTGCTGCAGCTCGTAGGCGCCAATCCACAACACACCGCGCTCGATGGGCGAAATCTCGGCCAGCGGGCGGTCCAGGTGGGGGGTGATGGCGGTGTCCAGCGCGGCCGATTGTTCGATGCAGCCGTGCAGCAGGGCGTCGTAGTGCGCACTGTCGGCCTTGTGGAAGCCACTCAGGTCGCGGGTGAACACGTCGATGTCGCTGGCTTCGTTGCGGCCCACCAGGTGCTGGTAGAGGGCCTGCAGCGCGAACTCGCGGGCGCGGGTGCGGGCCGATTTGTCGGCCGCCTTGCGGGGAGGGGTGTTTTCAGAAGTCATAGTGGTGCCTGCCGCCGGGCCGCCCCAAGGCGGGCACGCTCCCCCTCGGGGGGCAGCGACCCGCGCAGCGGCGGAGCGTGGGGGTGTTCATGTGTTCAACCGATCTGCTTGAGCAACAAGGCCATTTCGACCGCGACCTTGGCCGCATCCGCGCCTTTTTCGGTCTGGCGGGCCACGGCCTGCGCCAGGTTTTCGGTTGTGAGGATGGCGTTGGCGATGGGCAGCTGGTAGTCCAGGCCCACGCGGGTGACGGCCGCGCCCGATTCGTTGGCCACCAATTCGAAGTGGTAGGTTTCACCCCGGATGATGCAGCCCAGGGCGATGAGGGCATCGAACTCGTCGCGTTCGGCCAGCGCCTGCAGCGCGGTGGCCACTTCCAGGGCGCCCGGCACGGTCACGTGGCGGATGCGTTTTTCCTGCACGCCCAGGGCCAGCAGTTCTTTGTGGCAGGCGTCCCACAACGCGTTGGTGATGCCTTCGTTGAAGCGGGCTTGCACCACGCCAATGTGCAGGTTTTTGCCGTCCAGCGGCCCGGTGCTGCCTTTGTCTGCGCCAAACATGTTCTGAGTTTCCTTAAACGCCGGTGGCGCTGTCTTTGCTGAGGTAGCCG
Source organism: uncultured Hydrogenophaga sp. (assembly GCA_964442375.1). GTDB lineage: Bacteria > Pseudomonadota > Gammaproteobacteria > Burkholderiales > Burkholderiaceae_C > Hydrogenophaga. Next base: position 1,337 of record CAYUAH010000150.1, read on the forward strand.
GTGATTTCCAGGCCGTAGCCGGTCATGCTGGGCATGCGGCGCGGGTTGCCCATGAGGCGCATGCGCTGCACACCACATTCGCGCAGGATTTGTGCGCCCACGCCGTAGGTGCGCAGGTCCATGCGGCCGCGTTCGGGGGCCTGGGCCGAGCGGGCTGTGCCTTCGAACTGCGCCAGCAGCTGTTCGGCTGTTTCGCCGCAGTTCAGCAGCACGGCCACACCCTGGCCCTGGGCCGCGATGTGGCGCAGGCTGTTTTCCAGCGACCACGAGTGCATGCCACGGCCTACCTCCAGCGCGTCCAGCACCGACAGCGGCTCGTGCACCCGCACGTCCACCGAGGTGGCGGTGTCCCACTGGCCCTTGACCAGGGCCAGGTGCAGCGCGCCACTGGGCTCGTCGCGGAAGGCGTGGGCCGTGAATTCGCCGAAGGCGGTGTTGAGCGGGCGGCTGCCCACCTTTTGCACCAGGCTCTCGACGCGGCTGCGGTGTTCGATCAGGTCGGCGATGGTGCCGATCTTCAGGCCGTGTTCGGCGGCAAACAGCTGCAGGTCGGGCAAGCGGGCCATGGTGCCGTCGTCCTTCATGATCTCGCAGATCACGGCGGCGGGGGTGCAACCGGCCATGGCGGCGAGGTCGCAGCCGGCCTCGGTGTGGCCGGCGCGCATGAGCACGCCACCTTCCACCGCCTGCAGCGGGAAGATGTGGCCGGGCTGCACCAGGTCGGCCGCTTGCGCGTTGGGGGCCACCGCCACCTGCACGGTGCGGGCGCGGTCGGCGGCCGAAATGCCGGTGGTCACGCCCTCGGCGGCCTCGATGGAGACGGTGAAGGCCGTGCCCATCTTGGTGCCGTTGCGCGGCACCATGGGCGGCAGGTTCAGGCGTTCGCAGCGGTCCTTGGTCAGCGTCAGGCAGATCAGGCCACGGCCGAAGCGGGCCATGAAGTTGATGGCTTCAGGGGTGACGTGGTCGGCTGCCAGCACCAGATCGCCTTCGTTTTCGCGGTCTTCCTCGTCCACGAGGATGACGATGCGCCCGGCGCGCATGTCGGCAACGATGTCTTCGACCGGGGAAATGGAAACAGGTGTGCTCATGGTGTGTGCTTCAGCATGCGCTCGACGTAGCGGGCGATGAGATCGATTTCGAGGTTGACGCGCGAGCCCGCCCGCAGGCTGCCCAGGGCGGTGTTCTCGACGGTGTGGGGAATCAGGTTGATGTGGCACTCGCAGCCGGCGTCGCTGTCGAGCACGCGGTTGACGGTGAGGCTGACGCCGTTGACGGTGATGGAGCCTTTGTAGGCCAGGTACTTGCCCAGCGCGGGAGGGGCCATCACGCGCAGGTCCCAGCTCTCGCCCACCTGCTCGAAGCGGGTGACGTGGCCGATGCCGTCGACGTGGCCGCTGACGATGTGGCCGCCCAGTCGGTCGTGGGCGCGCAGGGCCTTTTCGAGGTTGACCGGACCTTCGCTGTCCAGGCCACTGGTCTTGTCCAGCGATTCGGCCGAGATGTCGATGGTGAATTCACCCTTCTCGGCGGAGAACGTGGTGACGGTCATGCAGGCGCCATTGAGGGCGATGCTGTCGCCCAGGCCCACGTCGTCCAGGTAGCCTGGCGGCGCCTGGAGGGTCAGGCGTTTGCCATGGGAGGAAGAACTGCCGAGCGGCTGGACAGCGGTGATGCGCCCCACGCCTGTGATGATGCCGGTGAACATCCGGCTATTGTCGCAGGGATTCGGGTTTGCCCAGGGCCTGGGGGTTCAGAATGCGTTGCGCGCCGGCGGGCGAGCCCGCAGCCGCAGGTCCGGGCCGATGCGCTGGACGTCCAGGAACTCAAATCCGGGCGCTTGGTGGAGGGCCTCGAACGGTCCCAGGGCGGCCAGGCCCGCACCATCGCCCAGCAGTTTGGGGGCCAGGTAGAGCAGCAGCTCGTCCACCAGGCCCTCGCGCAGGAAAGAGCCGTTGAGCTTGTGGCCCGCTTCGATGTGCAGCTCGTTGATCTCGCGGGCGGCGAGGTCGCGCAGCATGGTGGCCAGATCGACCTTGCCGTGGGCGCCAGGGCAGTCGATCACGGTGGCGCCGGTTGCTTGCAACTCGGCGCGGCGGGCGGCGCTGGTGGCGGGGTCGGTGGCGGTGTAGACCCACACGGTGCCCGGCGGCTGCAGGATGCGGGCGCCGGCAGGCGTCTGCAGGCGGGCATCGACGATCACCCGCACGGGCTGGCGTTCGGTGGGCACCAGCCGCACGTCCAGGCGCGGGTCGTCTTCCAGCACCGTGCCGATGCCGGTGAGCAGGGCGCCGGCCCGCTTGCGCCAGGCGTGGCCGTCGGTGCGCGCCTCGGGCGAGGTGATCCACTGGCTCACGCCGTTGGGCAGGGCGGTGCGCCCGTCGAGCGAGCCCGCCACCTTGAGGCGCACCCAGGGCAGCCCTCGAACCATGCGCGAGAGGAAGCCGATGTTGAGTTCGCGCGCCTCGATGGCGGCGGGGTGGTCAGTGGGCAGCACGTCCACCTGGATGCCCGCCGCGCGCATGCGTGCCAGGCCTTGCCCGGCCACCAGCGGATTGGGGTCGCCCAGGGCCACCACCACCCGGGCCAGGCCGGCTTCGATCAGCGCATCGCAGCAGGGCGGTGTGCGGCCATGGTGGGCGCAGGGCTCCAGCGTGACGTAGGCGGTGGCGCCACGCACCGCGTGGCCGGCAGCGGCGGCCGCGCGCAGGGCCACGATTTCGGCATGGGGACCACCGGCCTGCTGGGTATGGCCTTGGGCCAGGACGTCCCCCTGCGGCGACACGATCACGCAGGCCACGCGTGGATTGGGGTCGGACAGGCCAATGGCGTGGCGGGCGAGCTCACTGCAGCTCAGCAGGAAAGGCGTGTCGGGATTCATGGTGGTGGCGCACAGGTGCAGGTGCCCATTCTGCCCTGTGCCGGGCTGGCGGGCATGAACGGGACTCAGTGGCTGCCGGACAGCGCCAGGCTGGTGGTGTCTTCGTGGTCGGCTGGCAGCAGCAGTCTGCCCACACTGTCCGGTGGGTGGCGCGCGATCAGCGTGGGCAGGCTCAGCACTTGGGTACCGCTGCGGTCGTCCCAGCTGACGTTCACGACCACCACGCGGAAATGCACGGAAGGATCGCCCTGCACCGTCCAGCTGCGGTGAAAGGTGGTTGTGCCTGCCAACAGCGAGTCGCTGGTCGCACTGGGGCTCGCTCCTCCCTCAAAGCTGGGCTCCTGCGGGGGCGCTGGCACTTGTGCGTCGGCGCGCAGCGCGTCGAGCTTCTGGCGTGCGAAGCGGGCGGCTTCTGCACGCAGGCGGGCATCCTCGGTCCAGGTCGCGAACCCGGTCTGCAGCTGTGCGAGGCCTACCAGTCCCAAGGCAAACAGCGCCATCACCACCAATGCCTCGATCAGCGTGGCGCCGCGTTGGGCCGGCGGCTTGTTGTGTCGTCGGGTCATGGCGATTTCAATAGGCTGCGAGCTGGTCGCGCCAGGTGCCAGGCACTGGTGTGAGCAGCCCCGTCGGTGTTCCACCGGCCATGCCCAGCGCGGTGCGGTCATAGGTCACGCTGAGCGCACCGGCGCCCTGCACCAGATCGCCCCGCACCACCAGCGCACCCACCACCGTCGTGCCGCCGGTGGCCGCGTCGTCGATGCGCAGATCGCCTGCGATGACCAGGCCCCGGATCGCGATTTCGCCTGCCAGGTGCAGGTGCCCCGTGCTGGCGATCAGCACCGGTCGTTCGGCGCTGCCCAGGTGGGCCGACGCGGGCAGACTGACCGCGGTGCCCAACCAAAACTGCTGGCCGCCCCTTTGGTGCGAGGACAGCAGCAACGCGCCACATTCGGTGGGCGTGCTGCAGGTGCTGCCGTCGATGACGGTGGTCATTGGATCGGTCAGGTAGCTGGCAAGGGTTCGCCCGGTGATGACCTCAAAAAATCGCACACCCGACGCATCGTCGGCGCGCAGCTGCGCGAGTGTCGCGTCCCTGTCGATCACGCCGGACAGCGAATGCAGCACGGTGTCTGCCCCCGTGGTGACGTGGCCGCCGGCGCGCAAAGCCACGCCCCGGGTCACCGGGTCCTGGTTGTTGACGCGCAGCGGCCCTGTGCTCCGGACGCTGCCACCCACCACGATGGCGGCTGCGGGCGGGTGCACCAGGGCCGGCGCCAGTTTGAGCGTCTGCCGAACCTGGGCGAGGGCGCCACCTTCGGCATGGCCGGTGGACAACACGTCGATGGCCAGTGGGTCGCCGTCTGCTGCCACAAACTGGACGGCAAAGTGGCCCGCCTGGGCGTTGGGCAGACCGTGTGCCTGGCCCGGCAAGGGGCAGGCGCACTGCAGCTCACCGCTATCGGTCAGCATGCAGCCAGCGGCGGCGGCCGGCGGGTACAGGCCTCTGGGCGTGCTTGCGTGCGCGGCGCGTGGCGAGGCGTAGCGTTCGCGGAACAGCTGGGTGCCCTCGGTGTTGTTGGCGCTTTGGCACGATGGCGCTTCGGCCAGTTGGACCGGGGTGTTGAGCTGGGCCAGGGCCCAATCCAGCCCGGCCTGGGCCAGTTCAGACGCCCGAACCGAGTGCACCTGGTTGCTGGAGGCTTGTTGTTCGAACCACAGGCGGCGCTGGGTGTAGAGGGCAAGGAGGCTGGTGACCAGCAGCAGGGTGGCCGTCAGCGCCAGCGTGACGGCGCCTCGGTGTGGCCCAAGCGTGCAGGTGTGTGGCATGGGTCCTCACGGTGCTGGGCAGCCGTCCAGATGGGTGGTGGCACCATTGCCCAGGCGGACGTGTTCGCGAACCACGCGCTCCAGCACGTCGTCGCCCACTGCGCGACCGGTGATCTCGATGTCGAACTGGCGTGTCCACACGCTGGGCGCCTGCGCGAGCTGTTGCAGCGCCATGTCTTCACAGGCCGGTGCGCGCACGGGCCGAAACCTGCAGGGGCAGTTGGTCCACAGCGGTATGGCCCGCCGCACCGGTGTGATGGCCAGGCGGGTGATGTTCACGACGGCTGGATCGGTCAGCGGTTGCCAGCCACCACCGGCGTTTTTCATCTGCAGGCTGCCGGTGCCGTCCGAGCCCACGCGCCGGCGAAATCCGAACGCGTTGGGCAGGGTGGGGGTGGTCCGGTCGTAGGCGTATTCGATGGCGCTGGCGGGCGCCTGGTCCTCCAGCACAATCGGGGCGTAGGGGTTGTCCGCTGCGCTGGTGGGCGAGGCGAAGGCCAGCAAGGCCTTGTTCCAGTGTCCGGCACGCTTGAGATCGCGCGCTACCACATCCACGGCGGCGCGCAGTTCCTGGTTGATCCGCAACTCCCGCACCTGCGCTCGGTAGCTCGCGAAGTGGTGGCCGATCATCTGCATGGCGCCCAGCAGCAGCCAGAGCCCGACGGTGGTGCCGATCAGCAGCTCAACCAGGCTGAAGCCGCGCACCGTGGCCGCCCGCTGTGGCTCGGACCACGCACTCATTGCATGCCCCAGCATTCGTCTGCATGGGCGGTGCCGGTGGCGCTCTGGTGGACCTGGCCCGCACGGACAGACAGCGACAGCGATGCACAGGCTTGGTCGGCGCTTTGTGAGCCCACAGCGGTGGCCGTGGCCACGTAGCCACCGTCCCCGTTCAGCGCCAATGTGAGCCGATAGTGCCCCGAGGCTTCTGCCGCCAAGGAGCCCAGCTTCAGGTCCGAAAGCGATGCCGTGTAGGCCGGGTGCGACGCCCGCCAGCGCTCTTGTGCCATCTGCACCTGCACCAGGGCCACCAGCGCGTCGGCTCGGCGGCTTCTGTGCAGGTAGCGGGTGTAACTGGGATAGGCCAGGCTGGCGAGGATGGCCACGATGCCAACCGCAACCATGAGTTCAACCAGGGTCACGCCGAAGGCGGAGCAAGGAGGCGGCTTGACCATGGCAATGGCAACCGCGTCAGGCGCAGGCTGGCCAGCCGGGCACGCCAGGTGCGGGGCTGCAGGTGCGGGTGCGTCCCATCACGCTGGTGCTGGCTTGCACGGTGTGGCCGCCACGCGCTGTGAACGTGGCCACGAAAGTGGGCGTGACCGTGCCGCGCAGCGCGTCCACCGTGATGCTGGACTTGGTGCCCGTGCCTACCGACACGCCACTGCCCTGTGGCAGGTCGGTGGACAGCAGCAGGCGGGCGCCATCGGTGCACGTCGATCCAGAAGCACCACAGCTGCAGCGATCACGTTCGCCCGTGTAGAACAGGTAGCAGGAGCCTGCAGGGGTTTGGCCGAAGCCGATGTAAACGGGTTGGTTCAGGGCCACTGCCTGCAGGCGCGCCCAGTGCAGCTGGCTGAGGTAGGTCTGGACGGCGCCATCGAGCCGCCGTTGCTGCACCAGGGTGTGCAGGCTGGGCGCGGCCAGGCTCAGCAGGGTGCCGATCAGCACCAGGGTGGCCAGCAACTCGATCAATGTGAGGCCGCGCTGGATTGGCGGCTTGCGTTTCACTTGCATCATCTGTCCCTCCCCAGGGAAAGATGATAAAAGCAAGCTCAAAAAATGACAGTCAACGATTCTTTATTTGCGCACTTCGTCGACCAGGGTCTTGAACTCGTCGATGTCCTCGAAGCTGCGGTACACGCTGGCAAAACGGATGTAGGCCACCTTGTCGAGCTTCTTGAGTTCACGCATCACCATTTCGCCAATGCGGTGCGAGGCGATCTCGCGCTGGCCCAGGTTCAGCAGTTTTTCTTCGATGCGTTCGATGGCGCCGTCCACCTGCTCGGTGCTGACCGGGCGCTTGCGCAGGGCCAGGGCCAGGCTGGCGCGCAGTTTGGCGGGTTCGTATTCGATGCGTCGGCCATCCTTCTTGACCACCGTGGGGTAGTTGACGTCGGGCCGTTCGTAGGTGGTGAAGCGTTTTTCGCAGGCGCCGCACTGGCGCCGGCGTCGGATGAAGTCCCCATCCTCGGCCACACGTGTCTCGACCACCTGGGTCTCGGCATGGCCGCAGAAGGGGCATTTCATCGTGGGTCCGTCACTTGTAGACGGGGAAACGCGCGGTCAGTGCGTTGACCTTGGCGCGCACGGCTTCGATGTTCGCCGGGTCGCGCGGGTTGTCCAGCACGTCGGCAATCAGGTGGGCCGTTGCGCGGGCTTCCTCGTCCTTGAAGCCGCGGGTGGTCATGGCGGGGGTACCGATGCGCACGCCGCTGGTGACCATGGGCTTTTCGGGGTCGTTGGGAATCGCGTTCTTGTTGATGGTCATGTGGGCGCTGCCCAGCACGGCCTCGGCTTCCTTGC